>DATFRC010000141.1:0-22668 GCA_035263725.1 Jatrophihabitantaceae bacterium
ATCTCTCTCGCGATCCGGCCGGTGGGCGCCGAGTGGGCTCCCCGCGCCGCCGACCGAAGGCTGGTACACGCGACACCGGGGCGTCGCGACTCACTGATCGACACTGCGACGCAACGCATCGCTCTGCGGTCACGTACGCCTGGGAGCCGATCACCAGCACGTGTCTCGTCAACGAACTGAGGAAGAGAAGAGATGCCGAACTCGGCGGCGCATCGATACCCAGCGACCACGACGCACGCCGTTGTCGTGTCTGACCGCGAGCAGACACGCCCCAGCCACGCAGATCGGCAGCGACGGGGGTTCTTGCGACTCGTCGGCGGGACGCGTAGACAACTGCGCTATACCGATCGCGGGACAGGCCGGCCGGTGGTTTTCGTGCACGGTTGGCTCTCCGCCGCGCAGCAATGGGCCGAACACGCCGCCGCGCTGCAACGGACCGCGCGGGTGATCACCTACGACCACCCTGGACACGGCCGCTCCGATGACGCCCTCGAGGCGACCGTGCCCGCGCTCGCGGCGGACCTGCACCAACTGCTCGCCGCACTGGACGTCTCCCGCGTAACACTCATCGGACACGCCATGGGCTGCTCAGTGATCTGGGCGTACCTGCACCTGTTCGGTGACGAGCGGGTGGACCGGCTGGTGTTCGTAGACCCGTCCCCCGTGATGCTGATCGACCCCACGTGGGACGAGCCGACCGCAGCTGCTGCGGGAGCCACGCTCACCGAACACGACGTGCAGGCCATCATCGCCGGACTCACCGATCCGGCCACCCGCGAACAGCTGCTCCACCGCACGGCCCGCAACATGGCCGATCCCGACGCAGAACCGGAACTGATCGACCGGATCCTGACCTGGAACAGGCGCGTTCCCGCCGACTTCGGCGCCGCCCTGTACGCCGACCATGTTTGCCGCGACTGGCGCTCAGCAATCGCGGCCATCACCCGACCGACCCTTGTCGTCGCCGGTCGCGCCGGCGTCGTCCCGTGGACGGGGAGCAAATGGATCGCCGACACCATCCCTGGCGCCCGCCTCGAAATCATCGAACAAGTCGACGGCGGAACCCACCTGCGCACCGTGGGCAACCCTGCCCGATTCGCCGAAAGCCTCAGCGACTTCATCGGCTAATCGCAACGGCCGGCCGCACGGGCCAGGCCATCCAACACACCAAGGGAGTGCAACATGTCAGGCTGGCTGCAACTGTTCTATCAAGGCAGCGACAACGGTTTGTGGACCCGATCGCGCGATCCCGGCGGGAACTGGTCCGGCGAGGGCGGTATGGGCGGCTACTTGACCAGCGACCCGGCCGCGGCCGCCATCCCCGGCAAGAACACGCTGCAGCTGTTTTACCGAGGCGGCGATAACGGCCTGTGGACCCGGTGGACCGATCCCGGCAGATACTGGTCCGACGAAGTGGGAATGGGTGGCGTGCTGAACGGGGCTCCGGTCGCGGCGGTGATCCCGGGTACGAACACGCTGCAGCTGTTTTACCGAGGGGGCGACAACGGGCTGTGGACGCGGTGGCTGACCGATGGAACCTGGTCCGGCGAAGTGGGAATGGGCGGGGTACTGACCACTGATCCGGTCGCCGCGGTGATCCCGGGTACGAACACGCTCCAGCTGTTTTACCGAGGGGGCGACAACGGGCTGTGGACGCGGTGGCTGACCGATGGAACCTGGTCTGATGAAGTGGGAATGGGTGGCGTGCTGAACGGCGACCCGGTCACCGCTGCGCCAGCGACGGCCGTGTCGCCCCTAAACTGGATGTCCCAGTTGCCCGACAGTCGGAAATTGTCGGAGTTTACACTGCCCGGCACACACGAATCCTGTACCGCGTTCATAACACCGATTGCATCTGCCCAGGCCTGGTCGCTTCAGACCCAGCTGGAGCACGGCATTCGTTACATCGACATTCGGTGCCGCCACATACAAGATATCTTCGCGATCCACCACGATGAAGTTTACGTGGGCTTCAATTTCGGCGAGGGCGTTCGTGACGTCTGCATCAACTTCCTCGAAGCCAACCCGACCGAATGCATTGTCATGCAAATCAAGCACGAGTTCATCGACGACCCCGATAACAACCTGACTTTCCAGGAGGTGCTGGACGGGTACATGCAAGGTTTCGACAGCTTCTTCTATCGTGATAACCGTATTCCGACGCTGGGTGAAGTGCGTGGCAAGATCGTGCTCGTTCGACGATTCGACCTCGATTCGTCCGAGCCAAGAGGACTGTCACCGCTAACCTGGCAAGACGATACCACGTTCGATGTGCAGTACGCCGCGTCGGACAACCAGAAGGTCACGTTCCACATTCAAGACCAGTATGCCGTGCCCACAATTCTTCCTGCCAGCATAAGCGCAAAGTGGGATGCGATCCAAGTACTGCTCGATGAAGCGAGCGGGGATAGCAGCGACGCATGGTACATCAATTTCGCTAGCGGATCCTCTGCGGGCGCGTACCCGAATGCTGTCGCGGCGCAAATCAACCCGCAGCTATACCAGTATCTGGTGGACGGGGGATTCGCGTCTCGACTGGGCACATTGATGCTGGACTTCCCGGACGACAGAATGATCGCCAGGATCATCGACTTGAATACCTGATCCGTCACCTCGTCCTCGCGCCGCCACGGAATCAACCGGACTACTCGCATTTCGGCTGGCGTTCGTCGCACAGGAAGCGTGACCAAGCCGCGAGGACCTGCGCCTGTTACGTACCCAGGCGCAGGTCCGAAGCGGACACACGGCATGGTCTCGGGATAGCGCGCCCTGCACGAGCGCGCGTGTTGCCCGGCGCAGCCGATACAGGTCTCGCGGTTTCAGCTGCCGGACCGCGCCTGCTGTTGAGGTTTCCTGGCTGGTTGGACCTTGGCGTAGTAGCTGAGGCCGCCCCAGGTGGGAAAGGCTCTGGCAAGGTCTCGTGGTCCGGAGATGGTGAGTCGGCCGCTCTTGGCTGCCTGACCGAAGCCGAGACGCCCTCGGTGGACTTCGGTCAGCGTGATCGAATCCGTCGCCACGACGAGGTCTTCGTCAAGGCCGGGGTTCTTGACGCACACCTCCGGCTCCGGGCGCTGCAGCAGCATCCAGTAACCCTTGTTGGGGTCGTCGCTGATGTCGAAACGCACCACGACCCGTCTGGGAGGCAGTCGGCTGGCGTCTACGAATTTGGCCCAGGCCCACAGGACGACCGCGGCGTCGTAATCCGCTGGCGCCAGGTCGAGCCAGCGCGCACCCCACGTTCCCATTTGCAAGACGACGTCCGCAAGCTCCTGGCCGGCCGACGTCAGGTAGTAGCGGGAACCATGGCCGGCCGGAGCCGTTACCCGCTCAATGACCTGCGCCCGCTCTAAGGCCCGGAGCCGGTGCGCCAGCAGGGTGCTCGACATGCGGGGGCAGCCCCGATGAATGTCATTGAACGAGTGCGACCGGAGGTAGATGTTTCGGATGATCAGCGGGGTCCAGCGTTCGGCCAAGATCTCAGCAGCTTTGGCGATCGGGCAGTACTCGGCGTATCCGCGTGCCATGTTGCCTGAGTATCCCGGCCGGCGGGGCCACAGCAAGTACAGATTTTGTTGTTCTGTATTCCGTGGACGGGGCGGATGCTTCGGTCATGCAACTACTCGGAACCCTCGATCGCTTCCAGGGCGAGCTCATCCGCCCCGGCGATGTCGCCTACGACCAGGCCAGGCGACTGTGGAATGGGGCCATCGACCGGCACCCGGCGCTCATCGCCCGCTGCAGCGACCCGGCCGACGCTGCCGTGGCGCTCGCCCACGCACAGGAGATACAAGCCCCGGTGACGGTTCGGGGTGGCGGCCACAATGTGGGTGGCTGGGCGCTCGCGGACGGCGCGGTGGCTATCGACTTCTCGAATATGCGCCGGGTCCGCGTCGACGCCCTGCGCCGCCGCGTACGGGTACAGCCGGGCGCGCTGTGGGGTGACTTCGACGCCGCCACCCAGCCGCTCGGGCTAGGCGCGCCAGCGGGGATCGTGACCCACACCGGCGTAGCCGGGCTGACACTGGGCGGCGGGTTCGGCTGGCTGAGCCGACGATTTGGCCTCGTGAGCGACAACCTGACAGCAGCGGATCTCGTCCTGGCTAGCGGCGAGTGCGTCCGCGCCACCGAGGCCAGCCACCGTGACCTCTTCTGGGCAATCCGTGGTGGTGGCGGCAATTTCGGCATCGTGACCGAGTTTGAGTTCCAGTTGCATGCGATGCGAACGCAGGTCCTGGCTGGTCCGATCCTGCACACCGCCGACCGCGCCCGCGAGGTGCTGCGCTTCTACCGCGACTTCATCGACGGCGCCCCCGACGAGCTCAGCGTGTACGTCAACCTCCGCACCGCACCCGCGGTGGAGTGGATGCCGGCGCAGCTGCACGGAAAGCCGGTGGTCATGCTGGTGCCCTGCTACTCAGGCGATGACCTCGGCGCGGGGGAACGCCTGCTGCGCCCGCTGCGCGCCTTCGGCCCCCCGTCGGCCGACCTGGTGCAGGACAAGCCATACCTGGCGCACCAGGCCATGTTTGACGCAGCCGTCCCCCACGGCTGGAGCTACTACTGGAAGTCTCACTACCTCCCACCGCTCACCGATGCTGCTATCGATGTCCTGGCCGAACACGCATGGCAAAAGAAGTCCCCCGCGTCCTACACCCTCGTGTTTCACCTCGGCGGGCAGATAGCCCGCCTGCCGGGCGACCACTCCGCTGCTAGCGGCCGTGTCGTCGCGCACGCGGTCAACATCAGCGCGGCATGGACCGAGGATGGGCCAGCTCACCCCGACATCGAGTGGTGCCGCGCGGCATTCCGCGCCCTGCAGCCCCACTCGACGGGTGGCGTGTACATGAACTTCCTCCACAACGACGAAGGCGAGGCTCGTGTCCGAGCGGCCTACGGCAACCACTACGAGCGCCTCGTGGGCATCAAGGCACGTTACGACCCGCACAACATCTTCCATGGCAACCAGAACATCCGCCCGGTCGCCGGCTGAATGCCCGGCGCACATCCAAGACATGGACCATGACCGCAATGGACCGCTCCGAGGGCGACGATGCCGCGGTCAAGGCCGCAGCCCGCGCTGCCTGGGTCGACGACCAACCGGAAGCCAACGGATGAGGGCCCGGAAATTCAAATGGTCGGGGTGGCGGGATTTGAACCCACGACTTCTTCGTCCCGAACGAAGCGCGCTACCAAGCTGCGCCACACCCCGGTGCGCCCGCCATCCAGCAGCCGCAACCGCGTCAGCATAGCCGAGCTAGGCAGCGGCCCCGAAATCGGTGCGGGCGACGAGGGTCAGCAATGACGCCTCCGGCCGACAGGCGATGCGCACCGGCGCGAACGGGCTGGTGCCGAGGCCGGCGCAGACGTGGAACCACATCCGCCGGTCCCATTCGTGCAGTCCGCGCGCCCGCCACACGTCGATACCGCAGTTCGTGACGATCGCGGGGCCGAAGGGTATCCGGATCTGGCCGCCGTGCGTGTGGCCGGCCAGCACGAGGTCGTAGCCGTCCGCGGCGAATGACCGAAGCAGCGCCGGCTCCGGTGAGTGCGTGACGCCGATTCGCACCGCAGCCGCCGCGTCAGCAGGCCCGGCGATGAGCGAGTACCGCGCGCGCCCCAGGTGCGGGTCGTCGGTGCCGGCCACGGCCACTTCCACGTCGCCGGCCTTCAGGGTCGCGCGGGCATGCGTGAGGTCCACCCAGCCGGCCGACCCCATCGCGATCGCCAGCTCCCGCCAGGGAAGCCGCGGGCCGAACACACGGTTGCGCTCCGGCACGAAGTAGCGCAGCGGGTTCTTGATCTTGGGTGCGTAGTAGTCGTTGTTTCCCGGGACGAACGCGCCGGGAAACTCGAGGAGCGGCTCGAGCGTGTCCATGATCGCCGGAATGGCCCGCGGGTCGGAGATCGTGTCCCCGGTGTTGATGACGAGGTCGGGGCGCAGCTCCGCCAACGACCGGACCCAGCGCTGCTTGCGGGTCTGGCGTGCCATCAGATGCAGGTCCGACACGTGCAGTAGCCGCAACGGGGCCGCGCCCGGCGCTAGCACGGGTACGTCGTAACGGCGCACCACGAACGCGTTGCGCTCGATCAGGCCGCCGTACGCCGCGGCAACGGCGCCCAGGCCAAGGGTGGTGACGGCGAGACGTCCGAGGCTAGCCATGGGCTCGAGGGTACGGTGGCCACCGTGGCTGCCCTGAAAGAGCGTCTGCGACAGGACCTCAACGCGGCCATGAAGGCCCGCGACAACGTGACCACCGCGACGATACGCATGACGCTCACCGCGATCACTCAGGAGGAGGTCGCAGGCGCGGCAGCGCGCGAGCTGTCCGACGATGAGGTCGTGCGGGTGATCACCCGGGAGGGGCGCAAGCGCCGGGAGGCAGCCGAGGCGTACGACTCGGCCGGTCGCACCGACCTGGCTGAACGTGAGCGCGCCGAGGGCCAGGTGCTGCAGCGGTACCTGCCCGCTCAGCTGGACGATGCGGAGCTGGCCGAGCTCGTTCGAGCCGGCATTGCCGAGGCGGGTGCCACCAGCGCTCGCGACATGGGCGCGGTCATGCGGATCGTCCAGCCACGGGTCGCCGGGCGCGCCGATGGCAAGCGGGTCAGCGACGAGGTGCGCCGCCAGCTCGCGGTGTAGTCACGCCGCGTGTCAATCAACCGCCTGGCGGCCGGGTGTGGCGCCCGCCCCCACCGCCGCCCCCGCCGGGCGGCACGATTCTGGTGGGCGGCACCGGGCCACTCGGCTTCGGCCGCTTCGGCGGCTTCGGCTTTGGCGGTGGCACGTATACCGGTAGCGGCTGGTTGTTGCTCACGCACACCGTTATCGTGGCGCCGGCAGACGCGACGTTCGTTGGACTCTCATACGCGACGTCACCGTAGATCTGGCTGCTGCCGCAGTCGATCGGGCTCCGATTCACCTTGAAGCCGGCCTGGGTCAGGGTCGCACGCGCAGTGTCGTACGGCTGGCCGATCACCGACGGCACGGGGGCCGGATTCGCGACGTCGTTCGGGTCCGGCCACGCCCACTGCTGACTCGAAAGGCTTGGCGTCATCGCGTTGACCCAGATTTGCGCCGCATACGAACCGGTGAGGTGGGACGCCTGGTCGCCGTTCATACCGGGAATGCCCTGGATCGGGTTGTTCGGGTTGTCGATGTTGAACAACGCGGTGGTGGCGACCAAGTTGGGCGTGACGCCGGCGAACCACAGGTCGGCGTTCGTCTGCAGTGGCTGACCGTTCTTCGACGCGTTGACGGTGCCGGTCTTGCCGGCCACGGTTATGCCGGGGTCCGCACCGTACAGGCTCGCGAACGCCGGCGCCGACGTGCCCGGTGCATGCGTGTCGCCGGACAGCACCTGGAGGGCGATGCGAGCGACTTGCGGGGCCATCTTCTGCGAGCACGGCGTGCGGTCGAAGTCCAGGTCCTTGCCGTTCGGGCCCTTGATCGACACCACCGGCGACGGCGGACAGAACTGGCCGTCGTTGGCCAGGGCCGCGTACGCGCCGGTCAGTTCGAGCGGGCTGGTGGGCGCCGGGCCGAGCGTGAACGTCGCCTGCTGCTGACTGATGATGTTGTCCGCCAGCGTGCCCTTCTTGGCGTTGGGATCGGGCTGCTTGAGGGTGTTCATGCCGAGGTCGAGCGCCGTGTTCACGTAGGGCGTCAGCTCACACTGCTGGAACAGGTTGTCCTCGAGCGCCACGAAGTACGTGTTCGATGACTTGGCCGTTGCGGAGGCGAGGGTCTCGGTGCGCGTGAAACCCGAGCCCTCGGTGTCGTTCTGTGCCTTGAATCCCGTGGTGCCGCAGTGCGCCGTCGTGTACGTCATATCGGGACCCGCGCTGATCTGCTGGTCTGTGGGCACCCCGACCTTCAACGCGGCTAGCAACGAGAACAGCTTGTACGTCGATCCCCCGCCGGCGCTTGCGGACGTGAACACGGGAAGGGTCGTGTGCGCCCCATCGTTCTGGATGCCGTATTGCTTGCTGGTGGCCATCGCAAGGACGTTGCCGGTGTGTGGATCGACGACCGGCATGATGGCTGTGGTCTTGGAACCCGCCGGGACCTGTGCGGACAGCGACTTCTGGAGCTGGTTCTGAAGTGTCGGATCAATCGTTGTCACGATCTTGTAGCCGCCGGTGTTGAGCTGCTTGTCGCTCATCCCGCCGGCGTTCTCGAGCCAGGACCTCACGTAGTCGCAGAAGAAGCCGGCGTTCATGATCGCCGGGTTGGCGCCCGCGCAGCCCTGCGTGACGGTCTGCTGCGTGGTAGTCGCGAGCGAGAGCGGCGCGGCCTTGTTCCGATCGGCCTCGGCCTGACTGATGTCGTGATTGTCGGCGAGGTTCTGGATCACCTGGTTGCGCCGCTCGATGGCTGCCTTTCGGTTGGCGGGCACGAACGGGTCGTACTCGGTCGGCGCCTTCACCACGCCCACCAGCAGCGCTGCCTGCGGCAGAGTCAGCTGGTCGACCGGCACCCCGAAGAAGTTCTTCGCAGCGGTGCCGATGCCGTAAGAGTTCTCGCCGAAGAACGCGATGTTCAGGTAGTTCAGCAGGATCTGGTCCTTCGATTCCCGCTTCTCGATGTCGAGGGCACACTTGGCGTCCTCCATCTTGCGGGTAATCGTTTGGCTGATCGCTGCCTGGCGCTCCGCGTCCGTGTCGGCCTGGTAATAACGCACCTGCTTGACGTACTGCATAGTCAACGTCGAGCCACCCTGCGTGTCGCCGCTGGACGAGTTGACCGCCGAACGCAGCAGTCCGCGCATGTCCACGCCGTGGTGGCTGTAGAAGCGGCGGTCCTCGGTCGCAATCAGCGCCTGCTGCAGATACTTCGGGATGTCAGAAAGACTCGACACGAGCTCGCGGTCATATGTGTACAGCGTCGCGAGCTCCGTCTTGCCGTCCTTTGCGTACACGACTGTCTTTTGCGCCGGTGGCGTCTCTTGCAGGTTGCAGGTGGTGTTCAGGAACTTCGCGGACTCCCGGCCTGCCACGAGGCCAAGACCACCGACGTACGGCAACAACAGTCCAGCGGCCAGCACCGCGAACGCCGCAAGCACGCCGATGAGCTTGAGCAGAGCTTCTGGCTTGTTCGGACGCACGGGTGACTAGCGTACGGGAACCACCCAGAGTGGCTGTATGCACCGCGCCAGGTGTCCGCCGGCCGCCGATGCTCCGGCGGAGGTCATTGACCGCCGAGCAGTTTGCCGATCCGGCGCAGGCCGTCGAGGTCGTGCACGTCTGCCGGTAGCGCCAGGACATGGACCGTTGCGACGTCTGGGTGTGCGGCGGCGAACCGGCGGGCCATGCGAGCGTCCTGCTCCGCCGTCAGCGCCGTCTCGACGTGTACCCGGAGAGCCGCCTCGGCCAGCGCCAGGTCGGGGTTGGCCTTCTCGGCAAGGGCGTCGGCCGCGGCTTCGGCGCGACGTGCCGTCAGCCCGGACACGGCCTGGTGCACCCGGTTGACGACCAGCCCGGCGAGCGGCATCGCGTCCCGGGAGAGTCGCTCGACGAAGAACGACGCCTCGCGCAGCGCGTCCGGCTCGGGCGCGGCCACGACGACGAACGCGGTGCCGGGCGCCTTGAGCAGCTGGTACGTCTGCTCGGCGCGCTGCCGGAACCCGCCGAACATCGTCTCGAGCGCCGCCACGAACGACGAGACGTCTTCCAGCAGGTCGCCTCCCAGAATGCGGGAGAACACCTTGCTGAAGACGGTCAGCCCCATCGTCACGATCTTGATCGAGGCACGTCCGCCGGCCCGCGCCGGCGCCACCAGCATGCGGATCATCCGTCCGTCGAGGAAGCGTCCGAGGCGTTGCGGGGCATCGAGGAAGTCCAGCGCCGAGCGAGACGGAGGCGTGTCCACGACGATCAGATCCCACTCGCCGGTCTCGGCCAGCTGGGACAGCTTCTCCATCGCCATGTATTCCTGCGTGCCGGCGAATGACGACGACAGTGCCTGGTAGAACGGGTTGGCGAAGATCTGCTCGGCGCGGTCAGGCGTCGAGTGCGCGGACACGACGTCGTCGAATGTCCGCTTCATGTCGAGCATCATCGCGAACAGTTCACCGTCGACGTCCTTTACGGGACGGGGCGTGTTGTCGAGCTTCGTGAGCCCCATCGACTGCGCGAGCCGGCGCGCCGGGTCGATGGTGAGGACGACGGTGCGCCGCCCCTGCTCAGCGGCCCTCAGCGCCAATGCCGCGGCGGTGGTCGTCTTGCCGACACCGCCGCTGCCGCAGGTCACCACGATGCGGGTATCGGCGTTGGCGAGGAGCGCGTCAACGTCGAAAGCCGGGGGCCGCCGCCGCTCGGTCATCGGGTGTCCGCGAGGAAGTAGTCGGCCAGCTCGTTCAGCTCACCCACGTCGACCGGCGGACTCAGGTCGGGAAGCTCGATGCGCGGCGCTCTGACGGACGCCAGCTGGGCACGGTGCTCTGCCTGGAGGGCCTGCCGGTCGGCGTACTCGACGAGCTGGGTGGCCAGCGGCGCGGCGAACGCGGCGTTGACGCCGACGGCGCCGAGCCCGTGGGCAAGACCGGAGATGTCGACGGCGCCGTCCGGGCCGACCTGGCCCTGCTGGACAAGGATCGGGCGGGCGCGGTTCACCACGACGGCGCCGAGGTGGAGCCCAGCAGCCGTGAGGTCCGCGGCGGCGTCCACGGTCTCCTGCACCGGCATCTCTTCCAGCAGCGTCACGATGTGGACTGCAGTGCGCGTGCTGTGCAGCAGTTCGAGTACGCCGGTGCTCTGCCGGTTGATCGGCCCCGCCTTCGTGAGGTTGGCGACTTCGGTGGTCGCCTCGAGGAATTGGCGGATACGACCGGTCGGCGGCGCATCCAGCACGACGGCGTCGTACACAAAGCGGCCGTCGCGCCCGGTGCGGGTGGCGGCTTCCTTGACCTTCCCGGTGAGCAGCACGTCGCGCACACCAGGGGCGAGCGTGGTGGCGAAGTCGATGGCGCCCATGCGGCGCAGCGCCCGTGCCGCGCGCTTGAGGTTGTAGAACATCTGCAGGTATTCGAGCAGCGCCAGCTCCGCATCGACGGCGAGCCCCACGACTTCGCCGCCACCGCGCGCCGTGGCCAGGCGTCGCTCCTGATACGGCAGTGCCGGCACGTCGAACAGTTGGGCGAGCGACTGCCGGCCCTCCACCTCGGCGAGGAGGGTGCGTCGCCCGCCCTCGGCGAGCACCATGGCAAGCGCCGCGGCGACGGTGGTCTTGCCGGTGCCGCCCTTGCCCGTGACGACGTGCAGCCGGGCGCTCTCCGGAATCCCGGGCACCAGGCGCGACGACGTCCTTGCGGGGGCAACCACACCGCCAGGGTAGGAGGTCGCGGCGTGCGGGTACGGCACGCGTGGGCCGTATTGTGCGGCGCATGACACCCCCGCTGATCCGGCTGGCCGACCTCGGCATTGAGCTGCCCGCCGTTCCTGCCCCGGTTGCCGCCTACATCCCGGCTGTGCGTACCGGCTCGCTCGTCTACACCTCGGGCCAGGTGCCGTTCGTGGACGGCCGTCTGGTCGCAACCGGCAAGGTCGGCGGCGCTGTAAGCCCTGAGCAGGCCACGGAGCTGGCCCGGATATGCGCGCTGAACTGCCTTGCCGCTGTCCACGGCCTGGTGGGCCTCGACTCTGTGGTGCGTCTGGTGAAGGTGCTCGGGTTCGTCGCCTCGACGCCGGAGTTCATCGGCCAGGCGGCGGTGATCAACGGGGCTAGCGAGCTGTTCGGACAGGTCTTCGGTGACGCCGGAGCGCATGCCCGCTCGGCAGTCGGCGTGCCGGTGCTGCCGCTGGACGCTCCGGTGGAGGTCGAGCTGATCGTCGAGGTCGCTTGATCAGCGATGAGCGCCGAGGCGGCGTAAGGGACGCGGCGACGGTCGTGCTGTTGCGCGACGGTGCGCGCGGCGTCGACGCATGGCTGCTCACCCGTGTGGCGCACCTGGCGTTTGCCGCTGGTATGACGGTGTTCCCGGGCGGGAGCGTGGAGCCGGGCGACGCCGCTCTGCCGTGGATCGGCCCGCCGCCGGCTGAGGCAGCACTGGTGGGTGCCGCGGTACGCGAGACGTTCGAGGAGACGGGTGTGCTGCTCGGCGTGCCGCAGCTCGACCTGCGTGCTGAGCGGGCCGCCGTCGAGGCGGGACGAGCGCCATTCGGTGCGTTGTTGCGGTCCCACGGCGCGGCGATCGACGCGTCGGGGCTGCGGCCGTGGGCGCGGTGGATCACGCCGGATGTGGAGGCACGGCGCTACGACACTCGCTTCTTCGTAGCGGCCCTGCCGGTCGGAGCCGAACCGGCGGCGGTATCCGGCGAGGCGGTCCGCGCCGCGTGGGTGCCGGTGGCCGGGGCGCTCGCGCAGCGGGAACGTGGCGAACGGCGGATGCTGCCGCCGACGATCATGACGTTGCGGTCGCTCGAGCCGCACGCCGCTGTCGCCGATGTGCTGGCGGCGGCGTCCGGCCGGTCGTTGGAGCCGATACGCCCGCGTGTGGAGAACGGGCAGGTGGTGCTGCCCGGCGGGGAGCGTTTCTCCTTGTGACGCGCTAACCGGCAAGGGCGTCGACCAGCCCGGTGACGAACCGGTCGAGCGTGGACCCGTCTTCAGCGCCGTGGTGCGGGTTCAGTTCGGTGACCGTCAGCGCGCGCAGGTTCGGGGCTCGCACCAGTTCGCCCAGCGCGGCGATGACGGTGTCGAAGGGCAATCCCTGCGCCCGGCCTGCGTTCTCGGAGAGTGGCAGGTCGTTGAAGTCGATCAGGTCGACGTCTAGGTGCACGAGCAGGCGGTCGAAGCCGCCCATACGGGCGACGACCTCACGAGCGGCACCCGCGGGGTCACGGGCGACGCGTCGGGCCGGGATGGTCGCGATGTCGTGCTCGGCGAGCAGGTCGCGCTCGCCGGGCGTAAGGCGGTTCTGGTCAATGCCGAAGTAGAGGACCTGGTCGGAATCGAGCAGTTGCGGCGCCGTCACCTCCGGCACGGCGCCGGCCACGCCGATCAGGTGCGAGACGACCATCCAGTCGAAGGCACCTTGGTCGGTCGTCGCCGGCGTGTTCAGGTCGGCGTGCAGGTCGGCGTAGATCAATCCGACCCGGCCGGGTCGGCGTAGCTCGCCGGCGACGACACCCAGCTCTATCGAGCAGTCGCCGCCCAGCACGAGCAGCGGCGGGTCGGCCTCCAGAGCTGCGACCCGATCGGCGATCGCTCGGCTGACGTCCGCGACGGCCTCGACGTTCTGGGCGGCCGGCCGCTGCGGATCGGCGGTCCAGCGCCGGCGAGGCAGGTCGCCGGCGTCCTCGACGTCGATCCCGGACTGGCGCAGCCGCTCCAGCAGACCGGCGGAGCGCAGTGCCGCGGGCGCGTCTTCCTGCCCGGGCGCGAACGCACCCATGCTGGTGGGGACGTCCAGGACGCGCAGACCGGCAACCATTTCGGCATGCTCGTCCGTCGCAACGAAACCAGTCAACAGATTTAGTCGGTTAGCCTGGTGGGTTGTGGCGCAGCTTGCTAGCCGCGACGCGCCCGGCCGCCTCGAGGTCGTCCGGGCGTTCGTGAATACCCGCAACATCGAAGCCGGCACCGACGTACTCGCAACGCCGGTGGACCTCGCGGAGTGGCTCGCTGCTCGGCACTTGGCGTCGCCTGGGCTCCGGCTGGAGGTGTCCGCGCGCCGGGCCGCGACCGAGCTGCGCGAGGCGCTACGGACGCTGTTACTCGCGCACAACGGTCACGACGTCGATACCGCTCTTGCTGTCGAGGTGCTCAACCAGGTCTCCGCCAGTGCGGGGGTGCGGCCGGTGATGGCGCCCGACGGCGCGGTCGATTACGCCGTGGCGGACGGTGGCGGCATCGGCGCACTGGGTGGCATCGTCGCGATCGTCTACACCGCGGAAGGGAACGGGGTCTGGACCCGGCTGAAGGCGTGCTCGGCGGATGCGTGCCAATGGGCGTATTACGACGCGTCGCGCAACCGGGCATCGCGGTGGTGTCACATGCAGGTGTGCGGCAATCGCGCCAAAGGCCAAACCTTCCGCGCCCGAAAAGCAAAGCGATGAGCGCCCGCGCGGGCGGGATGCTATCGCGCTCGGCGCGCCAGGCGCTCGCGATCGAGGATGACGACGCTCTTGCCCTCCAGGCGTAGCCAGCCGCGCGAGGCGAAGTCGGCCAGCGCCTTGTTGACCGTCTCGCGTGATGCGCCGACGAGCTGGGCCAGCTCCTCCTGGGTCAGGTCGTGCGTTACCCGCAGCTGACCGCTGTCGACGGAGCCGAACTTCTGCGCCAGCTGCAGCAGCTGTTTGGCGACGCGGCCCGGGACGTCTACAAAGATCAGGTCGGCGAGCATCGTGTTGGTGCGGCGGAGCCGCCGGGCCACGACGCGCAGTAGCTGCATGGCGATCTGCGGACGCTCCTGCGCCCACTTCTGCAGGGCGTCCTTGGGCAGGCGGGCTAGCCGGGCGTCCGTCACGACCACGGCCGTCGCGGTACGTGGCCCCGGGTCGAACAGTGACAACTCGCCGAACTGGTCGGCCGGTCCCATGATCGCGACCAGGTTCTCGCGACCGTCGGACGAGCGGCGTCCGAGTTTCACCTTGCCGGCCAGCACGATGTAGAGGCTGTCGCCGGGCTCGCCCTCATGGAAGAGTGTCGTGCCACGTGGCGCCTCGAAAATATCGAACTGGCTGCCCAGCGCTTCGACGTCCTCGGCGGCAACCCCTTGGAACAGGCCGGCTCTGCGCAGCACCTCGTCCACTTCGGCTCCTTCGTCGCTCAGCCGGTAGGAGCTGAGTCACAGTTGAGCGAATTCTACGAGGACGCCGGGTTACCTTTGGCGGTTCGCTGCGTTCGACCCGCGCCCATTTATCCGGCGCCTGGGGACCAGACGTCGTAGCGACAGGCGCAGCCGGAACCGGGTGAGCGCGGATTCGGTGCCTTCTCTGACGAACGTGTCCAGCTCGTCGGGGTTTGCCTCGTCCAGGAACGCCTCGATCTGCCGCTCGACAGCGACCTTGTTCAACGGCTCCTCGACGCGCGCCATGATCAGCATGAATGCCAGCAGCAGCGGCGGGAACAGCAAGACGAGTAGACCGGCCATGACGCCTCCGATTATGCCGCGCCACTCTGCCTGCGCGCCTCGTAGGCTGGGTCGCTGTGCCGACCGAATCGCCGCTTGCGCTCACCCGCCGCGCGCGCAAGATCAATCGTGAGCTCGGGCAACTCTACCCCGACGCGCACACCGAGCTGAACTTCACAAACCCTCTCGAGCTGTCCGTCGCGACGATCCTGTCTGCGCAGTGCACCGACAAGCGGGTCAACGAGGTCACGCCCGCGGTGTTCGCCAAGTTCCGGACCGCTGCCGACTACGCCGCGGCTGACCGGGCCGAGCTCGAGGAGATGATCCGTCCGACCGGCTTCTTCCGGAACAAGACGAATACCCTGATCAAGCTCGGACAACAGCTGGTCGAGCGCTTCGACGGCGAGCTACCGCACACGCTCGATGAGCTGGTCACGCTGCCTGGCTTCGGCCGCAAGACCGCGAACGTCGTTCTGGGCAATGCGTTCGGTATCCCGGGCATCACCGTCGACACACACTTCGGGCGGCTGGCGCGGCGCTGGCGTTGGACGGAAAGCACCGATCCGGTGAAGGTCGAGCACGAGGTCGGGGCGCTGTTCCCCAAGAAGGACTGGACGATCCTGTCGCATCGCGTCATCTGGCACGGCCGCCGGGTGTGCCATGCCCGGAAGCCGGCCTGTGGCGCCTGCGCGATCGCGCGGCTGTGCCCGTCGTACGGCGAGGGGCCGACGGACCCGGTTGTTGCCGCAAAGCTCGTCAAGACGCCGGAGCAGGTGGCCGAGTCCGTATGACCGGGCATCCGGGATGACCCAGACGCTGCCGGCGTGGCTGCATCCGCTGGTCGACTCGCTGGACGGGATGACATTCGCGGACCTGTCGCGGTATGGACCGCCCGAAGACGGCAGCGGCCGGGCGTCGGCGGTGTTGATGGCGCTTGCCGACACGGTGGACGGGCCGGGCGTAGTGCTGCTCGAGCGCGCGGCGACCCTGCGCACGCACGCCGGCCAAGTCGCCTTCCCCGGCGGCGCTGCCGATCCTGGCGAGGATCCGGCGACGACTGCACTCCGCGAGGCACACGAGGAGGTCGGGCTCGACGCGGCCAGCGTTCAGGTCATCGCGACCCTGCCGGCGCTGTATCTGCCGCCCTCCGGGTTCGTGGTCACACCCGTGCTGGCGTGGTGGCGTGAGCCGCACCCGGTGCGCGCGATGGCGGCGAGCGAGGTTGCCGGCGTGGCCGTGATTCCGGTTCGTGAGTTGGCCGATCCGGCAAACCGGTTCCGGGTGCGCCACCCGTCGGGCTTCCGGGGTCCCGGGTTCGAGGCGGGCGGGATGTTCATCTGGGGGTTCACTGCGGGGTTGCTGGACGGCTTGCTCGTCCACGGCGGCTGGGCCCGCGACTGGGACGAGACCGTCATGCGCGATCTGCCGACCCATCGCGTCCCGTAGTTCGGGCGTACGCATAGGATCGCGGCGCTCCGGCAGCGACATACAGGAGGGGTCGGTACCGTGCCCCGCGTGAGCGATGCTTGCGGGGGACGCGCGGTGCGGGTGGCCGCGGTCCTCATGCTCGCGGTCGTGATCGCCGGCTGCACGAATCGGCAGGCTTCACCGAACCGCCGCGGGCACCCAGGCTCGTCGACGGCCGCCATGGTCAACGGCGTCCAGCAGGTGACGCTGACGGTCAACGACACCTTCCGCTTCGACCCGTCCCGGGTCGTCGTCCACCCGGGCACGGTGAAGATCACCCTCGTGCACAAGGGATCCGGCGCGCCGCACGACTTCGCCCTGAACGGTTTCCCGGCGGATCAGACCGGTCTCGTGAACGCGGGCGGCACGACATCGACCACGTTCACCACGCCGTCGGCGGGCACGTACGCATTCGAGTGCACGCTGCACGTGACCCAGGGAATGACCGGGACACTGGTCGTCCTGCCGAACTGATCGTGACTGTCGTGGACTGGATCATCGTGATTGCCGCCGTGGGCTACGCCATCGGCGGATACCGCAACGGGGCCGTGATCGGGCTGTTCTCGTTGGTCGGCTTCTTCGGCGGCGCCGCGCTGGGCGCACAACTGGCTCGGCCGCTCGGGTCGTCCCTGGCCGGTGGGCAAGCGCAGGTACCGATCGCGATCGTTTGCGTGCTTACGCTCGCGATGGCCGGCCAGTTGATCGCGGTGTGGGGCGGCGGCTACCTGCGTGAGCGCATCACGTGGCGGCCGGCGCAGCACGTCGACGCCGCGATCGGTGCCGCGCTCGGCGTGATTTCGGTGCTGCTGGTGGCCTGGATGGTCGCCGTGCCGCTGGCGTCCTCGCCGTACCCGTCGCTGTCGTCTGCAGTGCGCCGCTCTGCGATTGTGCGCGGGGTCGACGGGGTCATGCCCACGCCGGTGCGCAACGTCTACTCGTCACTGCGCAGGTACATCGACCGCAGCGGATTCCCGCCGGTGTTCGGCGACCTGCAGAGCACGCACATCGTCGATGTCGGCCCGCCGAATCCCGCGCTGCTGCACTCTCCGGGAGTAACGGCAGCCCGCGGTTCGGTGTTGAAGATCTACGGCGAAGCGACGCAGTGCGACCGCGGCATCGAGGGCTCCGGCTTCGTTTACGCCGACCAGCACATGGTGACGAACGCGCACGTGGTGGCCGGCACGTCCAGAGTCAGCGTCGTCACCGGCGACGGGCAACTCGACGCGCGAGTGGTCACCTACGACCCGCGCCGTGACGTCGCCGTGCTGTACGTGCCCGGGCTGCACGCTCCTGCCTTGCGGTTCGCGGCCAAGCCCGCCAGCACGGGCGCCAACGCAATCGTGGTCGGTTACCCGGAGGACGGCCCGTTCGATGTCCGCCCGGCCCGAGTGCGCGACCGCGGGGACATCTCCGGGCACGACATCTACGGCCACGGCAGCATCGTGCGGGAGATCTACTCGATCCGGTCCGTGGTGCGAAGCGGCAACTCCGGTGGGCCGCTGATCACGCCGAGCGGCGCCGTGCTGGGCGTGGTGTTCGCGACCGCGCTCGACTCGTCGGACACGGGGTTCGTGCTGACAGACGCCGAGATCGCACGTGACGCCAACGCCGGGCGCAGCGCGACCGCGTCGGTCAGTACCGGAGACTGCACGCCGGGCGGATAGTGCCGCTCGACGGCCCCGCGGCGCAGCAGCGCAGCGAACGGCAGCGCGCAGATCGCCGCGGCGCTCGCCGCTAGAACCGGGTAACCGCCGTGCACGAACAACAGTGACGACGCGGTGGTGGCGAGCGTGGACGCGCCCCAGCTCAGCGCGTCGACCGCGCCCTGCGCGCCACCGTCACCGGCCAGCGTGCCGCTGCCGCCGATGATGGCGAGGTTCCACCCGTAGCCGAGGAGGAACAGCGCCGCGGTGAGCGCGATGCCGCTCGGCGAGTCGGCCACGAACGCCGCCGAGCCGGCGAGTGTCGCGAGCCCGGCTGCCATGACGACGCGGGCACCGAATCGGTCGACCAGCCATCCGGACAACGGGGCCAGTGCGAACATCCCGAACGTGTGCGCCGAGAGCATCGCGCCGACCGCGCCGAGGTCGGCGCCGTGCATATGCATCGACAGCGGAGCAGCGGTCATGACGGCCACCATGACGAGCTGCGCAGTGATCATCGTCGCGGCCGCGGTGCGGCTGGCAGCACGGTGGCCGGAGGCCGCCGTGGGGCGGGTCGGACGGGTTGCCGCTGCGGCCAGCAGCGCGCCTACGGCCGCCACCAGAGCAAACACGAACGGCCCGCTCATCGGATCGTGGCCCTGCGTCGCTGCCATGTGCTGAGCAGGCATCATGAGCAGCGGTCCGCCGACCGCCCCGATCGTCCCGGCCCACACGACCGCACCGATCGCGCGGCCGGGCCGGTCCGGATAGAGGTCAGCGGCGGCGTAGCGGGACAGCAACGCGCCTGCGTTGCCAACCCCGAGCAGCGTCATCCCGGCGACGAGCAGCCCGACCTCGTGCCGCGACACCGCGGCGGTTGTCGCCAGCGCCCCGGTGCAGGCGATCCCGTACCCCGTCAGCAAGCCGCAGCGCCGTCCCCACCGGCGCATGAGCCGCGAGAGCGTGAGCGCTCCGATTCCCGTCCCGGCAACCGCCCCGGTGTTGGGCAGCGCGGCGAGTGAGGTGCTCAGCTGGCCGGCGGCGACCAAGGTAGCGACGGCACTCGCCTCGGCCATCGCGGCGGTCATCAGCACCGAGGACACGAACAGGCCGATCATGGGCATCCGCATGCCCACCGACGCTAGAAAGGTCAAGCCGGATGATGAAGGGCCACTGAACGGCAATCACGCTGCGGCGCTTCTTGATCGAACGGCAGATCGCGGTGCATCCTTTGCAGATGGACCAGACGGACTGGCACATCCTCACCGAGCTGCAGCGCGACGGCCGGCTGTCCTACAACCAGCTCGCCCGGCGGGTGAATTTGTCCCCGCCCGCAGTCGCTGAGCGGGTACGCCGCCTCGAAGAACGCGGCATCATTACCGGCTACGAGGCTCGTGTCGACCCGGTCAAAGCCGGTCTGCCCCTTACCGCGTTCATACAGATGCGCTGTACACCTGGCCGCTGCCTGCTCCAGACGTCCAGCGCCGACGATCTGCCCGAGGTGGTCGAGATCCACAAGCTGTCCGGGCAATGGTGCTCGATGCTCAAGGTGCGAGTGGCATCGATGGAGCACCTGGAGGGCCTGTTCGAGCGCATCGGCGAACGGCACGGCCAGATGAACACGCACATCGTGCTGTCGACGCAGTACGAGGGCCGGCCGGTCGAGCCGCCCGCCGAGTTGCCCCGTCCGGTGACGCCCGCGGCGGGCTGGCATCGGGCCTAACGTGGGTTCGCCCTGAAATACTGGGTGGCGTGGCAGGGCGGATGAGTTCCTCGCAGCTGATCGGCCGCACCGCGGAACTCGCCTCCCTGACGGCCGCCCTCGCCCGGGCTCGCGACCAGACCGCTCAGATCGTCCTCGTGGGCGGCGAGGCCGGCGTAGGCAAGTCCCGGATTGTCGCCGAGTTCGTCGGCGCCCTTCCACGCCAGGTACGCGTCCTGACGGGTAATTGCCTGGAGCTACGTCAGGCGGTACTGGCCTTCGCCCCACTCGTGGGCATGCTGCGTCAGCTCAGCGACCAACTCGGCCCGGAACGGACACACCAGCTCTACGGACGTGAGCTCCGCCGCTTCCTCCCCGACCACGGTGCAACTGCCGAGCGGTCGCCGGACGACCCGACCGGCGAACTGTTCGGCGCGGTGTACGGACTACTCGTCAAGCTGGACGACGAGGGCCCGGTCGTCCTAGTTGTCGAAGACCTGCACTGGGCGGACCGCTCCACGCTCGACCTGATCTCCTACCTGGCCCGCGAACTCGACAGTGCCCGAGTCCTGCTAATGGGGACATACCGCTCCGACGAGATGCACCGCTCGCATCCGCTGCGTCCCGTGCTGGCAGAGTTGAATCGGCTGCCGCACGTTCGCCGCCTTGACGTCGGACCGCTCGCCGATCGCGAGGTAGCGCAACTGTTGTCGGCGATTGCCGGCACCGACCTTCCCGACCGGGTTGCTGCCGAAGTCGTTAACCGGGCCGAGGGCAACCCGTTCTTCGCCGAGGAACTGCTCGCCGCAGTCGGCGACCGTGGCGTGCCGACCACCCTGCGCGACATCCTGACTACCCGCCTCGAGGCGCTGACGGACCAGGCCCAGGAGGTGCTGCGCATCGCCGCGGCGGCCGGCCGTCGGGTGGGCGATCGGCTCCTCAGTGAGGTCGCACCGTTGAGCCGCGACGAGTTGGACCAGGGACTGCGCGATGCTGTCGAGCACGGCGTCCTTGTCCCGGACGGCTTCGGCTACCGCTTCCGTCACGCCCTGTTGCAAGAGGCGGCACATGAGCAGCTCCTACCTGGGGAGCGCATGCGACTACATGCTGCCTTCGCCGACGTGCTGTCCCGTGAGCCGCAGCTCGCCGCCGCCGGCGCCGACAGCGCGGACGCCGAACTCGCCTACCACGCCCTGCAGGCTATGGATGTCGATCGCGCATATCCGGCATTGGTCGCGGCGGGCTATCGCGCGCGGGATCTGCTCGCGTTTCCCGAGGCATTTCAGCACTTCGAACGCGCGCTGGAGCTGCGGCCGCGGGTTTCGCCCGATGTCCCGACCGACCCGGAATGGCGCCTGCTGTCGTTGGCCTCGGAGTGCGCCGAGGAGCCCGACGCGATGATCAAGTACGCCAAGCGCGCGATCGCGCTGCTCGACCCCGAGCGGGACACGGAGACGCTGGGCGAGGAGCTCGGCGAGTTGAGCTGGAAGTACTGGGCCGCGGGCAGGCTCGACGCGGCGCTCGAAACAAGTACCCAGGCGCTGAAGCTGCTGCGCCCCGAGCCCACCTTGGCCCGTGCCGCGGCGCTCGCGCGTCGCAGCCGGCTACTCATGTTCGCCGCGCGATATGAGGAGGCCGTCGACGTCGGCATCGAGGCAGTAGCGGCCGCGCGCGCGGCCGCTGCCGACCGCGAGCTGAGCCTCGCGCTGAACTCTCTGGGGTGTTCGCGCGCCAACCTCGGTCAGGAGGAGGGTCTCGCGTTGCTGCGCGAGAGCATCGAGGTCGGGATCCGGGGCGGAGCGATCGAGGCCGTCCGCGGCTTCAACAACCTCGGTTCGGTGCTGATCAGTCCGTTCGACCGTGTCGCCGAGGCCGAGCAGGTGCAGCGCGAAGGGCTTCGCTTCGCCGAGGAGCACCTACCCGTCTCAGGGATCAGCAGCTTCCTGCGGCTCGAGCACGCGAACGCGTTGGTCCGGCTGGGTCGCTGGGACGAGGCGGACGAGCAACTGCTCGGCCTGCGTCTGTCAGGCGGCGTGCTCGAGCAGTACTACGGCATCACCCGGACGCTGCTGCTGAGCCTGCGCGGTGAGTACCGCGACGCGACGGATGTGGCCCGAAAGCTGGGCGGTGGCGTGGACGAGGCCCGCGACTCTCCGCAGGCCGCCGGGCCGATCATCGAAGGGCTGCTGCGTCTCCAGGCGGCCGGACATTGGCCCGAGCCGGTGCCGATTCCGGACATAGTGCGGGCGACCACCGTCAACCCGGATGTGTTCCCCGTGGCGGCCTGGCGGGCCCGCGCGGTGCTGGCGCGTCTGGAGGCGGACGGCCCGAACGCGGTACGGGACGAGGTGGACGGCATCCTCGACGAACTCCAGGTCACCCGCCGCGCGCCGCGCGCAACGGGAGTCGTCGCAGTGACGCTGGACGAATGGATCGCCGTCGTCACGGCCGAACGCTCCCGGATCGACGGCACCGACCCCGAGCTGTGGGAAGCCGCCCTGGCGGCCATGCGCCGCCGGGTACATGCCGAGTACGAGATGTACGCGCAGTTCCGGCTGGCAGAGGCCCTTGCCGCCCACGGCGACTCCGAGCGCGCTACCGCCGAGTTGGGCGAGGCGTACGAGCGGGCGAACCGTCTCGATGCACGGCCGCTCGCGGGCGACATGCGCTCGCTCGCGCGCCGCGCCCGGCTGAAGCTGCCGGGGGTGGCGCCGCCGGGTGTCAACCTGCTGACGGCGCGCGAGGTCGACGTCCTCCGCCTCGTCGCCGAGGGGCTCACCAACCG
>DATFRC010000142.1:0-3395 GCA_035263725.1 Jatrophihabitantaceae bacterium
CGCATCCTCGGCTGGCGCGCAGCGACCACCATGCGCACCGACCTGGTGCTCGATGCGATCGAGCAGGCGATCTGGACCCGGGCCCGCGAGGGCGTGACCGACCTGTCTGGGCTTACGCATCATCACGACAACGGGTCGCAAGGCGGATTCAACTGGTCGTCGCAACACCTCAATCGTGGAGGTGTTGCTATTGGGAAGGCCACCTGGGTGGAGCACCGGGTTGACGGGGCGGTCACCGATGAAGTCGCCGGGGCATCCCGGCTGGCGGCGTGAGGTCGAACGCGAGTTCTGGCGTGAGATCCGCAAGGGGCTGTTGCCGCGGGAGGCCGCTGAGGCTGTGGGCGTGTCACAGCCGGTGGGTAGTCGCTGGTTCCGTCACGGTGGCGGCATGCCTGCAGTCGATCTCGCGCCGTTGTCTGGTCGGTACCTGTCCTTCGCTGAGCGTGAAGAGATCGCCATCTTGACCGCGAAGGGCGCCGGGGTGCGCGAGATCGCGCGCCAGCTGAGGCGGGCACCGTCGACGATCTGCCGTGAGCTGCGACGCAACGCCGCGACGCGAGGCGGCAAGCTGGACTATCGAGCGTCGGTTGCGCAGTGGAAGGCCGATCTGATCGCGCGCCGGCCGAAGACCGCGAAGCTGGTCGAGAACGAACGCCTGCGTGAGTACGTGCAGGAGCGCCTGGCCGGCCAGGTCCGTCGTCCGGACGGCACGCCTGTTCCCGGGCCGACTGTGGTCTGGAAGGGCCTGAACAAGCCGCATCGGCGAGATCGGCGGTGGGCGCAAGGGTGGAGTCCTGAGCAGATCGCTCATCGGCTCAGGGTCGACTTCCCCGACGATGAATCCATGCGGATCAGCCACGAGGCCATCTACCAGAGTCTCTACATCCAAAGCCGCGGTGCGCTCAAACGCGAGCTCGTCGCGTGCCTGCGCACCGGGCGGGCGTTGCGGCTGCCACGCCAACGGTCCCGACGGCAAGCCTGGGCGCACGTCACCCCGGAGGTGTTGATCAGCGAACGGCCGGCCGAAGCCGAGGACAGGGCCGTGCCAGGCCATTGGGAAGGCGACTTGCTGATCGGTCTCGAGCGTTCCGCGATCGGCACCCTAGTCGAGCGCAGCACCCGGTTCACGATGCTGGTGCACCTGCCTCGCGAGGAAGGCTTCGGCGTTATCGCTCCAGCCAAGAACGGCCCGCCGCTGGGCGGCTACGGCGCGATGGCAATGAAGAACGCACTCGCAGCCACCATCACGACACTGCCTGAACAGCTCCGCCGATCGTTGACCTGGGACCGCGGCAAGGAGATGAGCGCCCACGCCAAGTTCCGCGTCGAGACCGGGCTCCCGGTCTACTTCGCCGACCCGCACAGCCCCTGGCAACGCGGCACGAACGAGAACACGAATGGCCTGCTGCGCCAGTACTTTCCGAAAGGCACCAACCTGTCGCGCTGGTCGGCCGAGGAGATCGAGGCAGTCGCACACACCCTGAACAACCGACCCGCAAGACGCTCGGATGGAAGACACCCGCCGAAGCTCTCGACGAACATCTACACTCGCTACAACAGGCTCGTGTTGCGTCGATTCGTTGAGCCCGGTGGCAGAAGCGGACGTTTCCGAATTGGCACTCGCCGCCGACGTCGCGACACCAGTAGTCGAGGTCGCCCGCACACGGCGGGATGCTCAGCGTCACCCGCGGACGACAGGGCTAGTCGAACATCCGTTAGAGGACCAGGACTCCACCGCGTCAAACCTTCATGCAGGCTCGTGCGAAATTCGAGGCGGAGGCCCCGACGACGGCGTATAACGGGTGGTGGGTTCTGCGCGGGGAGGTAGCGATGAAGCTGTCGGCGCGAGTGGTCATTCTCGAGGCGAACCTGGCGAACTGGCGCGCGGCCGGCGAGAGACGCCGCCGACTCGAACATGATGTGAGCTGCTTCGTCACCCCGGCAGAGCGACAAGATCTGCTCGCAACGCTCGACCGTTACCCGGACGCGGCCACTTGGGAAATTCGGGAGCTGCTGATCCGCGGCGCGATGCAACAGCATCGCGTCCAAGCGTGGCCTGCTATCCGTCCCGTCGACCGCCCCCGGAGTTGAAGCCCGGCTGGTAACAACAGCGGGCAGGCGAACGGCGTGTTCGCCCTGGCTCGGCCCGCCGGCACTAGTACCGAAGTCAAGATCAAATCCTGCAAATGCCGAGCGCCCCGTGCACCGGGGTCGTGAATACGAGACTCACAGGGCGGACCGCCAGGGCGCGCCGACATTCTGCGGCGATACGCCGTCATCGGGCAGAATCGCGCTCACGGCGGTGCGAGTGTTTCGCAGACCCACACCGTGCTGCTCGACACGCTCCTGACCGGCTCGATCCGCGGCGAGCGTGAGCTGGCTGACGTGCTCGACGCATACCTGCGCGGCGCCTAGCGCCACGCTACGGCCGAACTCGGCCCGGCCGCGTGTGACCCGCAGGGCCGAACGCTCTACGGCCGCCTCAGGAGCGCAGCGCGGGCGGCCGTGATGACACCGACCGCTCGCGCTGCCCCTAATCCCGGCATCCCGGCGTGCTTTGACGGGCGTGAGTCGGACGGGTCCGCCATACTCAGTCCGTGGCAACGACGCGCTTCGTCCGTGACGAGCCGTGCTCGACGTGTGGGCAACCGGTCGTCGTCATCGAGATACACAGCGATGCTGTGAGTTCACGCACGTACGAGCGCCCTCCGAGCGTCACCGAGCAGCACGTGGATTTCCGAGGCGGCCTCGGCCCCCACGACGCCGTTGACGAGGAGTGCACCCGCGAAGCGGACACGTCCATCTCGTCGAGGTAGTTCGCCCGAGTCCGGCCCGATGCGCAGCGGGTCAAGATTCCCCGTGTTCTACGGGTGGATTTCTCGCGTGGAGTGCGGCCGTGTGCTAAAGGGAATTCTCGGCCCGAGAACACCCCCTTCTACAGTGCGATTCCCGGCGTGGCTGTGGAGTTCCGTCCCTCAAAGGGACCAAAAAAGCCCCCAAAATCGACAAAGACTGGGCCGCGTTCAAGCCGGGTTCCGAAGGACTCGGCCACGTGATCACGTCTCGGTGGTCCTAGCCCACCACGTTGGCGGGAAAAGGCGTCGGTCGCATGGGACCAGCGGCACTTCCGCGCCCGGGTCGAGCGCAACCTTCCAGGCGCTACCGCGGACGCTTGACGGGTTTCTCATCGGTGGCGCGATCCCATCGCGCCCTGTGTCTGCGCACCCTCGCGCTCGACCTCGTCCTGCTCGCGGACTGAGCGGGCCGCCGATCGCATCAGCGCCGCATCGGCAAGGTCCCGACGTGCTTCACTACGGCGCAATGCTTCGCGCGCCTTCTCGATGTGCTCGAGTGACGCTCCTTCCTTGCAGCAGCTCGCGCAATGACTGCTTGAC
>DATFRC010000143.1:0-8719 GCA_035263725.1 Jatrophihabitantaceae bacterium
CAGCTGCGTCGTGCGCAGCCCGACGGACTCCACCGTGCCGGTCGCCTTCTCGAAGTCGATCACGTCGCCGACGCCGTACTGGTCCTCGAGGATCATGAAGATTCCGGACAGGAAGTCCCTGACGATGGTCTGCGCACCGAATCCGAGGGCGAAGCCCACTATCGACGTCCCCGCGATGAGCGGAGCCAGGTTGATGCCCAACTCGCCGAGGATCAGGAGGACCGCCAAGACGAAGATCGTGAACGAGACGAAACTCTTGAGCACCGACGCGATCGCAGCCGCGCGCTGCGTGCGCCGTTCGGAGAGCAGGCCGGTCGACTGGAGGATCGCGTTGGCGCCCGGCTTCTCCCGGAGCGGGCGCAGGATGCGCGGCAACCCGCCCCGCTCGACCGGGCGCGCCAGCCTGTTGATCATGCGGTGCAGGATCCAGCGGAGGAGCAGCGCCACAACGATGATCCCCAGAATGCGCGCCGGGGTCTCGATCAGCGCCCTGCTGTGATCCTCCAGGTAGTCCGGCAAGGCGAGGTGACTGTTCACGGCCCACCAGCGTGCCAGCCCGGGACAAGCCAGGAAGCACCGACCAGGGTGGCGCGTAATGTCAAGGTATGTCCTGAGCGCGACACTCCCGAGCGTGGGATACATCGAAAGTTCGTGCGCACGGCGCCGTCGTCCGGTTGACTGTCTTCGTCGGGGCTGGGCTCGAGAGGGGTGCCGGTGCCGGGTGCGTTGGTGCTCAACGCGACGTACGAGCCGTTGTGCGTCGTGCCGCTGCGGCGCGCCGTCGTCCTCGTGCTGGCCGAGAAAGCCGTCGTCGTCGAGTCGGGCGACGGCGTAATGCGCTCGGCGCGCACGTCGATGCCCGTGCCCAGCGTGGTGCGCCTCTCGCGCTATGTCCGGGTGCCCTACCGGCGTGAGGTGCCGCTGACCCGCCGCGCGGTCCTCGACCGCGACCGCCACGCGTGCGTGTACTGCAGAAGCCGCGCCGACACGATCGACCACGTCCGGCCGCGCTCGCGCGGCGGCGAACACATATGGACGAACGTGGTTGCCGCCTGCGCCCGGTGCAACCATCGCAAGGGCGACCGCCTGCTCGCCGAACTCGGCTGGCACCTGGCTTCCTCTCCCACACGGCCACCGGCAACGGTGGCTGTTGTTCTGGGATGGGCGAAACGCGACCCTTCCTGGCAGCGCTACCTGGCGCTGGACTGGACGAGTATCGAGTCGGCGTCAGCCTGACAGCTCTAGCTGCCATGTCTCTTCCACCAGGTCGGCGCCGAAGCTCCGGTGCGGCGCCGAGTCGACCAATTCGAATCCGGCGGCGTGGTAGATGTGCCGAGCGGTGGTAAGGATGCTCTGGGTCCACAGCGTCATTCGCAGGTAGCCCGCATCGCGCGCGAACGCCACGCATGCATCGGTGAGGCGCCGGCCGACGCCCAGCCCGCGAAACGCCGGCTCGACGAGCAACAGCCGAAGCTTCGCGGTGTCCTCGTCGGCTCGCACGCACATCACGCAGCCCGCGCGCAGCCCGGCGACTTCGGCGATCCAGGCGCGCTCGCTCGCCGGATCCTGCGTCGCGGCGAAGTCGGCGACGATGCGGGCCACGAGCACCTCGTAGCTGGCATCCCATCCGTACTCGGCCGCGTACAGCTCGGCGTTGCGCGAGACGATCCAGCCGAGGTCGCCCGGACTAAGCCCGCGCAGCCGTACCTCGCGGGCGCGCCCGGCACGGTCCAGCAGCGTGCGCACGGTGGTTAGCGAGTCGCGCAACTGGCCTTGCTCGGCGAACGTAAGAGGCGCGATCAGTCGCGACACATCGCGGTTCGCGCGGCGGTTCAGCATTGAGAACGCCGCACGGCCCGGCTTGGTCAGGGCCACCACCAGGCGCCGTGCGTCGGCCGTCGACCGATGCCGGGTGATCAGCCCGTCGCGCTCGAATCGGGTGAGGATTCGGGTGACGTACCCGGCATCGAGGCCGAGCTCCCGGCGCAGCTCAACCACATCGCGCGCTTCGTACTGCGCCAACTCGTACAGCACTCGCGCCTCGGTGAGCGTGAACGGCGTGTTGAGGTGTCCCTCGCCGAGGGCGCCGATCATATTGGTGTAGTAGCGGTTGAACGTGCGTACGGCGGTGACTGTCTCGTCCACGAGCAGCTCTCCAAAATATTTGACTGAGGCAAAGATAGACGGCGCGGGTAGCGTTCCGCTATGCCTTTGCACGATCTGACCGCGCTCGAGGCGGCAGCTGCGGTCCGGCGCGGCGAGGTGAGCCCTGTCGAGCTCGTCGAGCATGCGCTCGACCGGATCAGCCGACTTGACGGCGGGCTGGGCGCTTTCGTCACCGTGACGGCCGACGCCGCGCTGCAACAGGCCAAGGTCGCCGAACGCGCCGTACTCGCGGCGGACGACCCCGGGAATCTGCCGCCGCTGCTCGGCGTCCCGATTGCGGTCAAGGACCTGAACCTCACCAAGGGCGTCGTCACCAAGCTGGGCTCGCGGCTGTACCGGGATTTCGTGCCGGACTTCGACGACTATGTCGTCGAGTCGCTGCGGAACGCCGGGGCCATCAGCGTGGGCAAGACAGCCACGCCCGAGTTCGGGCTGGCGTGCTACACAGAGACCGACATCGGCCCGCCGGCACGCAACCCGTGGGATGTGTCGCGCACACCGGGCGGGTCGAGCGGAGGATCGGCCGCGGCCGTGGCCGCCGGTCTCGTCGCTTTGGCGCAGGGTAGCGACGGGGGCGGGTCGATCCGCATCCCGGCCGCCGCGTGCGGGCTGGTCGGACTCAAGCCGGCACGCGGGCGGGTCTCCAAGGGGCCGCTCGACATCGACTCGTCAAGGCTTTCCGTGTACGGCGGCCTGGCCCGAACCGTCCGGGACGCGGCCGCGCTGCTCGACGCAGTGGCCGGTCCTCGTCCTGGCGACCCCGATCCGCTGCCCCTGCCGCCGCAACCGTTTCTGCGCAGCTGCGAGCGTGATCCAGGGCGGCTGCGCATCGGCAGGTTCAACCAGCCGCCGATCGAAGCCGACCTCGACCCGCAGGTGCGCAGCGCTTGGGAAAGGGCCAGCCTGCTGCTATCCAGCCTCGGCCATGACGTCGCCGATATCGACTCGCCGATACCTGCCGCGGCGGTGCCGGCGTTCGAGAAGCTGTGGGCGGTGTCCGCGCACACTGCCCCGGTCGATCCGGCGCGCGAGGGCGAGTTGCGCCCGCTTACCAGATACCTGCGCGAGCGCGGCCGGACGATCAGCGGCCCGGAGTACGCGCGGGCCGTCGGCACGCTCGGGCTGTTCGCCCGGCAGGCGATGGCGGCGATCGCCGACTGCGATGCCGTACTCACCCCGACGCTTGCGACGTTGCCACCACCAGTCGGCTGGTTCACGGACGGCGACCCGGCTGCCGATTTCGAACGGCAGAAGCGGTTCACCCCGTTCACCGCCGCGGTGAACATCACCGGTCAGCCGGCGATCTCGCTGCCGCTGTACCAGAGCGTGGAAGGCCTGCCGATCGGCATGATGCTGGTCGGCAGGCGCGCCGACGAGACGACGCTGCTCAGCCTTGCCGGACAGCTCGAGGCGGCCGCGCCGTGGCGTGATCGGCATGCACCGACATGGGCCGCCTGAGTGCGAGTGACATGCCCGCGTTCGCTACCGTGTCGTCGTGAGTGTTGCGCAGACGGCGCTGGTATTTGCCGGCATCCCGCTGGCGGTCGTTGCCGTGTTTGCGTTGCTGATCTGGGGACCCAGCCAGCTCCGCCAGCCCAATCGGTATCGGCCGGGCAAGCCGTGGACGTACCCGCCCGTCTGGTACATCCCGCGTCCCCTTCCCGAGAGCAGCACCACGCCGCATCGTGCCGTCGGCGCGCCCACCCGTCCCGCGATCGAATCTGGTGATCAGGCGCCCACTCCCAACGCGGTCGGAGGTGCCAGCGGTGAGTGGTGACGCCAAGCCGTCTGGCGAGTGGCTGGCGCACGGCCCGACGGCTGGGCGCGACGACACGAATCCGTTCAGCATGCGGCAGCTGGCGCGTATCGACGAGGCGTTGACCTTGTCCAGCCGGGAGACCGGTCTGACGTTTTCGGTCTACGTCGGCGAGCTCGCCGAGCCGTCGCGCGCCACCGCCGAGGGCCTGTTCGGCAAGCTCGCCACCGACGTCGACGGCGCCGTTCTGGTTGCCGTGTCACCGGGGCAGCGCAAGCTGCACATTGTCACCGGCGAGACGTCGGCGCCGCGGCTGCCGAACCGCGCGTGCGCTCTGGCTGCGCTGGGCATGCGGGCGGCCTTCTCCTCGGGCGACCTCGCCGGTGGCATCGTGACGGGGCTGCGCATGCTCGCGGACGCGGCCGGTCGGCCGTAATAAATCGCCGGGGCGTGTCGCGAGCGCTCATCGCTCCGAGGCTTAGGTATCAGACGACGGTTGCGAGTTGCCGTCTTTGGCGCGCGCACGCATGGCCCGGACGATGTCGGATCGGCCCTCGCTGACCAGCCGGCGCAGCCCCGGCGCCAGCTCAGAACGGGCGAGGAATGGGTCGGCGGTGTCTAGGGTGTCCTGCGTGATGGTCGACGTCCAGGTCGGGAAGAGCCCTATCACGACCGTCTGCGCGAGCTCGCTGGAGCGCCGCCGCCACACCTCCGGCACGGTCTCGAAGTAACGCGGCATGTAGGGCGCCACCAGATCGCCCTGTGTCGGGTGGGAGAAGCCGCGGATCACCGCCTCCTGCATCGCATTGGGAACGGTGTCGTCTTCGGTGGCCAGCCGCCACGCCTCCGCCTTTGCCTCGGCGAGCGGGCGGAGCGCTCGTGCCGTCGCCGCGTGCCGATGGCCGGCGGCCGACGGGTCGCGCTCGAGCTCGGCGGCGATGTCCTGTTCGCCGGCCAGTCCGTGCGCGGACAACGCCTGGAGGATGGCCCAGCGCAGCTCGGCATCCAGGGATAGACCGCCGACGACATGGTCCCCGTCGAGCAGGCCTTGGATGACCTGGAGGTGGTCGGCGTCGCGGGCCGCGCCGAGGAAGGCGTGAAGCCAGGCGAGTTGCTGGTCGGAGCCGGGGTCCGCGGCATGCAGCGCGGCAACCGACTTCTCCGCCAGCGCGCGGTATCCCGCCGGCGCCCAGAGCGGGTCGGCGTAGATCTCCAGGGCTCGCAGCACCTGACGGTTCGCCGATTGGAGCAGGCCGATGTTCGACTCCGCATCCGCGCCGGCGAGTACCAGGGCCAGGTAGTCGCGGGTGGCCAGCTCGCCGTCGCGGGTCATGTCCCAGGCGGCCGACCAGCACAGCGCCCTGGGCAGCGACTCCGGCAGCCGAGCGATGCCACCCTCGCGCAGCGTGCGCAGGCTGCGTTCGTCCAGCCGAAGCTTGCAGTAGGTCAGGTCATCGTCGTTGGCAAGCAGCAGCGGGGGAGCGGCCACGCCGATCAGGTCGGGCACCGGTGTGCGCTCGCCGACCACGTCCAACTCGACACGGCCGCCGCGCACGAGGTTTCCGTCGACGTCGTCGTACAGCCCTACTGCCAATCGATGCGGACGCAGCACGTTCGACGCGGCTACGTCCGTCGGCGCGGTCTGGACGAGTTCGAAGCGCGAATACCGCCCTTCGGCGTCGAGTTCATACTCGGGGCGGATCGTGTTCAGGCCTGCCGTCTCGAGCCAGAGTTTGGACCAGGAGCTGAGATCGCGCCCGGACGACGCCGCGAGCGCGTCGAGCAGGTCAGCGAGCGTCGTGTTGCCGTATGCGTGCTCGGTGAAGTACTCGCGCAGGCCGGCCAGGAAGTGGTCGCGGCCGACGTAGGCGGCGAGCTGCTTGAGGACGCTCGCCCCCTTCGCGTAGGTGATGCCGTCGTAGTTGATCTCGGCGGTCTGCACGTCCGGCGCGTCGGTGGCGATCGGGTGGGTGGTCGGCTGCTGATCCTGCCGGTACGCCCAGGTCTTCTCTATGCTCGCGAACGTCGTCCAGGCGTTCGTGAACCGGGTCGCTTCCGCCTGGCACAAGGCGGCCACGTAGGTCGCGAACGATTCGTTCAGCCACAGGTCGTCCCACCACCGCATGGTGACCAGGTCGCCGAACCACATGTGCGCCATCTCGTGCAGGATCACCTCGCCGCGCCGCTCGCGGCGGGCGTCGGTGACCTTGCCCCGGAACAGGTAGTCCTCGCGGACCGTCACACAGCCGGCGTTCTCCATTGCTCCGGCATTGAACTCCGGGACGAAGAGCTGGTCGTACTTCTCGAGGAAGTACCGCACCCCGAAGTTCGCGTGGTACCAATCGAAGCCCTGCTTCGTGACCGTGAAGATCTCGTCCGGATCGAGGTATTCGGCCAAGCTCTTACGGCAGTACACGCCGAGATCGATGCCGTCGTGGTGATCCCGTACCACGTGGTACGGGCCGGCGACGATCGCACTGATATACGTGCTGATGCGTGGCGTCGGCACGAAGTGCACAGTCGTGCTGCCGTTCTCGTGCCGGGTCGTGTGTGCGCGCTTGCTGTTGGACACAACTTGCCACCCGTCGGGCACAGTCGCGTGAAACGTAACGCTGGCTTTCAGGTCCGGCTGGTCGAAGCACGCGTACACCCGCTTGGCGTCCGCGGTCTCGAACTGGCTGTAGAGGTAGATCTCGCCGTCGATCGGGTCGACGAAGCGATGCATGCCCTCGCCGGTGTTCGTGTACACCATTTCGGCCTCGACGATCACGGTGTTGTCGACGGCCAGCTCGGTCAGCACGATGCCACGGTCGGGCTCGTAGCCGGACACGTCGACGGGCTGCCCGTTCAAAGTGACCCTGTCGATGGCGTCGGCGGCCAGGTCGAGGAAGGTCGAGGCTCCGGGCCGGTTGGCCGCGAAGCGCAGGGTCGTGACGGACCGGAAGGTCTTTTCCGTGGGAGCGCCGACGCTATCTGTGAAGTCGAGGGCGACGTCGTAGGAGTCGACGCGGAGCAGGGCAGCGCGGGCGCCGGCGTCCTCGCGGGTGAGGTTGGGGACGATCACAGGACTCCCTGGTCGAGATCAGCGGGCTTCGCGGCACGCATGGTACTGATCACCATGGCAATACGCTGGCGGGCATGAAGTCGAATGACGTCGTCCCCGACTTCGAGCTGCCTGACCAGGACGGTACGCCCCGGACCCTGACGGGATTGCTCGCCGGTGGGCCAGTGGTGCTGTTCTTCTACCCGATGGCGATGACGACCGGGTGCACACGGGAGAGCTGCCACTTCCGCGACCTCGCCACCGAGTTCGCCGAGGTGGGGGCACAGCGCGTTGGCATCAGCGCCGATACGCGTGAAAAGCAGAAGCAGTTCGCCGAACTGCACGGGTTCGACTACCCGCTGCTGTCCGATGTGGACGGGACCGTGGCGCGCCTGTTCGGGGTGAAGCGGCGGTTCGGCCCCGTCCCGGTGAAGCGCACCACCTTCGTGATCGACACCGGCCGCCGAGTGCTCGGCGTCATCGCCAGCGAGCTCAACATGGACAGGCACGCAGACGAGGCGCTCGCGCTGTTACGCGGGCGACGCTGAGCGCACAAGCGTGCTCACGCGTTCAACTACTACCGAGTTACGCTGGCGGTGTGAGCGCATCCGACCGTACTGCCGTTGATTTCTGGTTCGACCCGGCCTGCCCGTACGCATGGGTGACATCGCGATGGATCCTCGAGGTCGAGCGGCAGCGCCCGATCGACGTGAGCTTTCACGTCATGTCCCTGTCGGTGCTGAACGAGGGGCGCGACCTGCCGCAGAAGTATCGCGCCTCGATGGACCGGGCCTGGGGCCCGGTGCGGGTGGCCATCGCGGCCGAGCAGGCCGCCGGCACGGGAGTGCTGCGTGATCTCTACACGGCGCTCGGCACGAGGCGGCACGCTGACGGCCGGGAGCTCGACCGCCCCGCGATCGTCGAGGCGCTCGCTGAGGTCGGCCTGCCCGAGTCGCTCGCCGACGCGGCCGATTCGGCGGACTACGACGAGGCGTTGCGCAAGTCGCACCACGCCGGCATGGACCCGGTCGGATACGAGGTCGGGACGCCGGTGATCCAAGTCGACGGCGTGGCGTTCTTCGGGCCGGTATTGACCCGCATCCCGCGCGGCGACGATGCGGGACGTATCTGGGACGGGGCCCGGCTACTCGCCGGATATCCATACTTCTTCGAGCTCAAGCGCACTCGCACGGAGCGTCCCCGCTTCGACTGACCGAGCCGAAAGCAACCCCTGCACCCCGGACGCCGCGCCTGCGATGATGCCGGTATGCGCGTCTACCTGGGTAGCGACCACGCGGGTTTCGAGCTGAAGGCCTCGCTGATCGAGCACCTGAAGAGCATCGGCCACGATCCGGTCGACTGCGGCGCCCTTGCCTATGACCCGGACGACGACTACCCGCAGCCGTGCATCACGGCGGCCAGCATGACGGTTGCGGACGCGGGCAGCCTGGGCGTGGTTATCGGCGGCTCGGGAAACGGCGAGCAGATCGCGGCGAACAAAGTGGCCGGCGTCAGGGCCGCTCTGGTGTGGAGCGACGAGACCGCCCGGCTGGCCCGAGAGCACAACGACGCCAACGTCATCGCGATCGGCGCCCGAAACCACCCCGAGGACGACGCACGACGGTTCGTCGAGCTCTTCCTCGCCACTCCTTTTTCTCATGATCCGCGCCACGTCCGGCGCATCGGCCAGATCAGCGAGTACGAGCGCACCAGGCACATCTAGGTACCTGCTGCTGGCGGCCCAGCGCGACCTA
>DATFRC010000144.1:0-23368 GCA_035263725.1 Jatrophihabitantaceae bacterium
CGGTGCATCGCGAGCGGTGCTCGATGCCGCCACGGTGGACCGCCCCCTCGAGCCCATCGCGGAGGGCATCGACGTCACGCGCGCCGAGATCGAGTTCGCCGTGACACACGAGGGCGCCATGAACGTGGACGACGTGCTGCAGCGGCGTACCCGCATCGGCCTGGTCGCCGCCGACGCCGAGCGAGCCACGCCAGCCGTCACCGACATCATGTCGAAGCGAGCCGTCTAGCCGTCGGGTGGGCTGGCCTAGGTATGTCCGGTCGGGCTGGTCCAGGTTCTGGTGCCGTCTCGTTGTCGTTTGACTCACCAGCCGGCGTCGTGGTTGGCGTTGTGGTGTCTGGCGCATAGGGCGGCGACGTTATCGCTGTTCGTGTCGCCGCCGCCGGTCCAGACCTCGACATGGTCGAGGTCGCGCGTCTACCCTTATTTCATAAGCAGATTCGACCGGACAGCGTTGCGTCAAGGTAAGCAGAGCAAGCAGCAGACGAGCTCCGTCGCCGCCGTTCTAAAGACTGACGCAAGCGAGACGCGCCGGCGCCTAGCGCGCGGTGCCGGACTGCGCCACAGTCGCGATCTCGCGTAGGAAGCGACCCGCATGGTCGAGGGCGTCGGCCGCCTCCGGCAGAAACGACCAGAAGATATGGAAGTCGTGGGTCGCCACTGGATACAGCTCTAGACGCGCCTCGCCGCCATGGGCCTGCACTCGATCGACTAGCTGGTGGGCGTCCTCGCGGAGGGCGTCGCCGGTGCCGACTTGGACGAGCAGGGCGGGCAGCCCGGACAGGTCTGCGGAAAGCGGGCTGAGCAGCGGATCGTCCATCGGGTGTTCGCCAACGTAGGCAGCCGCGCAGCGGCGACCCCATTCCAGGGTGAGCAACGGCTGGGCCTCGCTGGGCGATCCCTTCTGGATCGTGCACGTCAGATCGACCCAGGGGCACATCACTACCGCTCCGCCTGCCTGCGGCAGGCCCTCCTGCTGAAGGCGCAGCAGCAACGAGACGACCAGCCCACCGCCGGCGGAGTCTCCCACGACCAGGATCGAGCCCTCGGCAGTATCAAGCAGCCACCGATACGCCCGCACCGCGTCATCGAGTGCGGCCGGGTACGGATACTCGGGCGCCAGCCGGTACTCGGGTACCAGCACGCCGGTGTCGGCGGCAATCGCGAGCGCACCAGCCATGTGCCGGTAGCCGAACGCCGAGCCCATCGAATAGCCGCCGCCGTGCAGGAACAAGATGTTGGTGGGCCGCTCGGCCGGGGTGAGTGTCAAGCCTGGGACGCCGGCCACGTTCACCGGTGCGACGGCCACCTCGGCCGGCACCGGGAATTGCGCATGCAACTCTTCGGTGACCGCGCGCAGTTCCTGCAAGCTGGCGCCTCCGGCGGTCAGCGCATCCGACGGCGCCCAGAGCCGCGCCATTCGCTCGGCGTGCTCGCCGCCCATCGAGCGGGTAGCGGAGATCGCATGATCCAGGCCGCGGAGCAGATCACGCGCTCGGTCGAGCAACGCCTCGCCGGCCAGCGTCAGCTCGACGCGGTGCGTGGATCGGCGTAGCAGGTCGGGCCCGATCAGCCGCTCGAGTGCGCGGATCTGACGGCTCAGCGCCGGCTGCGAGAGGTACAGCCGGGCAGCCGCGCGGCCGAAATTGAGCTCCTCGGCCACCGCGACGAACGCGCGCAAGTGGCGCAATTCGATCGCGTCGGGCGCCGACGGAAGCGATAGAACCTTGCCATCGTCCACACAGCTAGTGTGGCCCAGCACGCGCATCGGGGTGATGCACAGACGGCACCACCGTCATGCCGACTCGGCCTTTCCCTTCCCGTGCCCGCGGGTGCGAAGGTCCGTGCATGGTTCCCGAAGCCCGCGACCGCCCCGCCTATCGTGCCGCCGACGTCCAACTGCGGGGCGTCCACGCCCGGGTGTACTGGCCCGACAGCAACACCACCGGGGCATCGCTCGTCGTGGTGTTCGGCGCCGGCTGGCCACGGCCCGGCGCCGTAGTGCTGGCGACCCACCCGGACAGCGTCGACCAGGCGTGCGCCGTCGTGGAGTGGGCGGCCGACCACGGCGAGGAGCTCGGCGCCGACCCGGGCCGGGTGCTGCTCGCCGGGGCGCCGGACCTCGCCGGAGCGGTCGCGGCCCGCGCCCACGCGCGTGGCTGGCCGAGCGTCGAGCTCGCCGATGAGTTCCGGCCGGCCTGCACGTCGTAACTGCAAGACGATGTCGAGAACCCGGCGCCGGGTTCGACGTCCACACCAGAACGTCGAACAAGGAGATACCCGCGATGACTACCGACCGCTCCCGCTGGCTGGCCCTCTACGTGCTGTGCACCGGCATGTTGATGATCGTGCTGGACGCGACGATCGTGAACGTGGCGCTGCCGTCCATCAAGACGGACCTGGGCTTCTCGCAGAACAACCTGTCCTGGGTCGTGAACGCCTACCTGATCGCGTTCGGCGGGCTGCTGCTGCTCGCCGGGCGGCTCGGCGACCTGATCGGTCAGCGCCGAGTGTTCCTGACCGGACTCTCTGTCTTCACCGGCGCCTCGCTGCTGTGCGCGATGGCGCAGGACCAGGTCACGCTGATCGCAGCCCGCTTCGTGCAGGGGGTCGGCGGCGCGCTCACCTCCGCCGTCATCCTCGGCATGATCGTGACGTTGTTCCCGGAGCCCAAGGACATGGCCAAGGCGATCGGGGTATACGGCTTCGTGGCCTCGTCCGGCGGCTCGATCGGCCTGCTGGCGGGCGGCGTGCTGACCTCGGCGCTCAACTGGCACTGGATCTTCTTCGTCAACCTGCCCGTAGGCATCGCTACCGGATTCTTCGCACTGCGCCTGGTGGAGCGGCGTGACGGTCTCGGCTTCTCGGCCGGCGCGGACGTTCCAGGTGCATCGCTGCTGACCGGCGGGCTGATGCTCGGCGTGTACACGATCTTGCAGGTCGAGCACGTGGGCTGGACGTCGGTGCGCACGCTCGGGATGGGCGCCGTGGCCGTCGCGTTGGTCGCTGCTTTCGTCGCCCGCCAGGGCCGGGTGGCCAACCCGCTGATGCCGTTGCGGCTGTTCCGCTCTCGCAACGTCACCGGCGCCAACGTCGTTCAGGCGCTGACCGTGGTCGGGATGTTCGGGATGTTCTTCCTCGGCGCGCTGTACCTGCAGCAGGTGCTGGGCTACGACGCGCTGGGCGTCGGCCTGGCGTTCCTGCCGGCGAGCGTGGTGATGGGAGCGACGTCGCTGCGCTTCGGGGCGCCGATCGTGGCCCGCCTGGGCACGCAGCGGGCCGTGGTGGTCAGCCTGCTGATCATCGCCGCCGGGCTGGCGCTGTTCGCGCACGCCCCGGTGAACGGGCACTTCGCCACCGACGTGGTGCCACCGATGCTGCTGATCGGCTTCGGTGCCGGGCTTGCGTTCCCGTCGCTGATGCAGCTCGCGATGTCCGGCGCGACGCCGGAAGACTCGGGGCTGGCGTCCGGACTGGTCAACACCACGGTGCAGGTCGGCGGCGCCATAGGCCTCGCGGTCCTGTCCACACTGGCCGCGGAGCGGACGGACGGGCTGCGCGCTCACGGACACGAGGCGATGTCCGCACTGAATTCCGGCTACCACCTGGCGTACCTGATCGGTGCCCTGCTCGCCGTATCAGCCGCGCTGATCGCGGCCGCGACGCTCCGCGCACCGGCTGCGGTGCCGGCCAGCGAGCCAGAGCTGGCGCCAGCTGCCGCCTGATAGCCGTTCGCGGTATGAAGGTGCGCATGCACACCGAGGGCACGCTGCGCGACGGACAATATTGGCAAGCATGGACTGACGACGGCGCCCCCGTGCGGGGCGTCGTCGTTCTCGTCCACGGGGTGCACGAGCATGGTGGCCGCTACGCGCACGTGGGCGCCCGGCTGGCTGCCGCCGGGTACCCGGTCTACGCCGTCGACCACCCCGGACACGGCCGATCTCCCGGAACACGCGGCAACATCGGCTCGATGGAAGAGACGGTCGCCGGGGTCGACGCCGTGGCCCGGCTGGCCGCCGAGCGGCATCCCGGCGTGCCGGTGTTCGTGTACGGGCACAGTCTGGGCGGGCTGATCGCGTTGCAGTACATCACCGGGACGCCGATTGAGCTGCGCGGTGCCGTCCTGTCGGCCCCGGCCGTGGACGTCAATGCCGGCAACCCGATGCAGCGGGCGGCATCTGGGCTGCTGTCGCGCTTCACCCCCAATCTCGGCGTGATGCGCATCGACCCGGCGACGATCAGCCGTGATCCGGACGTTGTCCGCGACTACCGCACCGACCCGCTGAACCACGTCGGCAAGCTGCGCGCCCGCACGGGCGCCGAGATCCTGCGCACCACGCTGGCGATGCAGCCGCGCCTCGAGGCGTTGCGGCTGCCGCTGCTGCTGATCCACGGGTCGGCCGACAAGCTGGTGTCGCCCAGCACCACCGAGTTCGTCGCGGCCCATGCCGGAACCGCCGACCTGACCGTCAAGGTGTACGACCGCGGCTACCACGAGTCGCACAACGAACCGAACAAGGACGCCGTCCTGGACGACATCGTCGCCTGGCTCGCTGCCCACAGCTGAGCACCCGCCCCCCTTTCGCCGTGATCTTGGACTTGCGGTCGCATAGCAGCCACAAGTCCAAGATCATGACGGGGAAGACGGTGCAGACGGGGCGGGAAGCAGCGCGGCGAGCCAGGTCAGCCGAGCGAGATCGTGGAACGGTCCGCCGCCCTCGTGCTCGTTATAGGCGTACTCACGGATCTCCTTCGGCCCGCCATAGGCGTTGTATGCGGCGTACACCGTGGACGGTGGGCAGATCTCGTCCATCAGGGCCACCGAAAACAGCGCGGGCGCCGTGGCCAGTGTCGCGAGCACGGCGCCGTCGAAGTAGCGCAACGTCTCGAAGACCCGATCGACCTGGTCTCGATGTGCCTTGAGGTATCGGACGATCTCGCCGTACGGCTCCTTGTCACCGATCTCGGTGGCCCGTCGCATGTCGCACAGGTATGGAACGTCGGTCATCACGCCGACCAGGTCAGGGACGAGCCCGGCAACCGCGAGCGACATCCCGCCGCCCTGGCTCGCCCCGGCCACAGCGACCCGCGTGGCGTCGACCTGCGGCAGCGCGCGCACCGCATCCACCGCGCGCACCGCGTCGGTGAACAGCCGCCGGTAGTAGTACGTGTCGCGGTCGAGGATCCCGCGGGTCATCACCCCGGGCTGGGCGACGGTGCTCGGGTGCGGGTCCGGCGTCTCCCCGGTCGTGGAATCCGAGCCTTGGCCGCGGCTGTCCATGACGAAGTGCGCGTAGCCGGCGACCGCCCAGTGCACGACCTCGTGTGCCAGCCCGCGTCCGCCCCCGTACCCGCGGTACTCGACCACACAGGGCAGCGCCTCGGACGCCCCGGCCGGGCGGTGCAGCCACGCCTTGATCGGGTCGCCGGCGTATCCGGGGAACGTCACGTCGAACGTCTCGATCAGCCGCAGCGGCGTTGCGGTGGGCGTCAGCGTCGGGGTACCGCCGAGCGCCCGTGCCGCCGCGAGCGTCCCGGCCCAGAACTCCTGCAGGTCATCGGGTGGCGTGACGTCACTACGGTGGGCACGCAATTCCGGGCCGGTCATGTCGAACATCGGCATGGCGGGCAGCATGACACGCACAATGGCCGACATGGATGCCTGGGTAGTGGATCACGTTGCCCCGATCGACGAGCAGCCACTGCGCCGCATCACGCGCGAGCTGCCCGAGCCGGGGTCGCGACAGGTGCGGATACGGGTCAGCTGCTGCGGGGTGTGCCGCACCGACCTGCACCTTGCCGAGGGTGACTTGCCGCCGCACCGACCGGCCACGACGCCGGGGCACGAGGTGGTCGGCCGCGTAGATGCTGCTGGCACTGCGGCGACACGCTTCGCGATCGGCGACCGGGTGGGCGTCGCCTGGCTGGGCGGCACCGACGGCACCTGCCGGTACTGCCGCCGCGGCGACGAGAACCTCTGCGTCGCGCCGACATTCACCGGCTGGGACGTCGACGGCGGATACGCCGACGTGTGCCTCGTCGACGAGCGGTTCGCGTACGCGTTACCAGGCAACGTCAGCGACGAGCACGCGGCTCCCCTGCTGTGCGCCGGCATCATCGGCTATCGCGCACTGCGGGCGGCTGCAGTCCCGCCTGGCGGGCGCCTCGGGATCTACGGCTTCGGCGGCAGCGCGCACCTGACCGCGCAGATCGCGCTGCACGAGGGGATGCGGGTGCACGTGCTCACCCGAGGCGCCGGCAACCGCGAACTGGCTCGCGAACTGGGCGCCGACTCGGTCAGCGAGGCCGCCGACGCGCCACCAGAGCCGCTCGACGGCGCGATCCTGTTCGCGCCGGCCGGGGAGCTCGTGCCGGTCGCGCTGCGTGCGCTCGACGCAGGCGGGACGCTGGCGGTGGCCGGCATCTGGCTCTCTGACATCCCGGCCCTGAACTACGACGCCGAGTTGTTCCACGAACGCCGCCTACGCAGCGTCACCGCCAATACACGCCATGACGGCGAGCAGTTCCTCGCGCTCGCGGAGCGGTTCGGTATCCGCGCGACGACGGTGCCTTATCCGATGGGCGACGCGCCACGCGCCTTGGCCGATCTGGCTCATGGGGGTTTCAGCGGGGCGGCTGTCCTGCACAATTGAGATCCATCGGCTGAGATCCATCGGCGCAAGCGCTGCGAGGTGGTTGGCATGTTGACCGATCAGACCGACTTTCTCCCGCGGCTATCTCGCGGAAAGCACCGCAGCCCGCGACGAGGTGCGTGCTTCATGGAGTACGCGTCCTACCTCGCCGGCGAGCGATGGAGCGACCATCCGGCCTGCACGCACCCGTTGCTTGCCGAGCTCGCCCGGCAAGTGAACGATCACGTGTCCGACGACGGGCGCCAGGAGTTGGTCGAACTCGTCCCAGACGTGATTGGCGTGACCGGCGCGGATCTGCACATCGACGCCCGCATCGCGCTTCGCGCCGCGCAGACGGCGCTGCCGATTGCGCCCGAGGAGTGGCAGCGGGTGCTGGCCGTCGCGGTGCTGACGTGCGAGCAGCTGCTCGCCGAGCTGGACGGACGGCCGACGGCGCCGCTTCGGCGGGAGAGCCACGAAGCCCTGGCGCTTGTGCCGGGCGCCGCAGCGTGGGCACAGCGCTACGGGCGCGACGGCGTTGTTTCCCGCCGCGTCTTTCGCCGGCACACCGCCCCCTCGATCGTCGACTACGCCGTCTGCGGGATCGCGCAGGCACGCGTGCCGGACGCCGACCGGGTGCTGCGCGAGCTGCTGGCCGCGACGATCGAGGACTGCCGGCCGGGCCCGCACCGCGACGATCAGTCGGAAACGACCTGGTCGCCGAGTGCCACCAGCGCCGCCGGGATGTTGTCCGGGCAGATCACCGCGTAGAACTGGTCGTCGACGATCCGCACCGGCAAGAAGACGTCGATGTTGACGTTCGCCTCGAGTAGCGCCTGGAACACGGCTGCCCCCGCGCCCGGCACATTCTCCAGCCGCACCGTGATCGCGTTCCGTTCCGCGTAGTCGATCTCCGCGTCCTGGAGCGCCCCGCGAACCGCGTCCTCGTCGTCCGCGATGAAGGCCACGGTGCCACTGTCGCCGTGCGCGACCCCGCACACGACGAGGTTGACGCCCCGGTCGGCAAGGACCCCGCACAAGCGTGCCAATTCGCCGGGCCGATTGGCCATGTCGACCGTGAACGCGCTCATAACCGACCACCTCACTTCGTCATCGCTCAACGGTAGGACGACCGCAATGGGCGACTACGACCGCACAGCCGTGATCGACCCGTGAGGTAGTTCCGGTTTGGTCGCCCTCGGGGCGCAGTCATGGTGCCGCTCACAGCATCGCCATGGTATGCACGGTGCGTGTCCGTTGCCGTGGACGAGTTCCGTACGCCCGCGACCGGCCTAACCGATGCCGAGGTGGCCGAGCGGGTGGCCGCCGGGCGGACCAACGCGGTCGAGAGCCGCACCAGCCGCACGGTCGGGGAGATCGTCCGCGCGAACGTCTTCACCGTCTTCAACGGCCTGCTGCTGACCCTGTTCGTGATCATTCTGACCACCGGCCGATGGCAGAACGGCCTGTTCGGCCTAGTGATCATCGCCAACTCGGCGATCGGCATCTTCCAGGAATTGCGCGCCAAGCGCACCCTGGACCGGCTCGCCGTGCTGAACGCGCCCCACGCCCGAGCCGTACGCAGCGGTACGGTTGTCGACCTCGACGTCGGCGACGTCGTGCAGGACGACATGCTGGAGATCCGCTCCGGTGACCAGGTACCGGCAGACGGCGTGGTCACGGCGGCGTCCGGCATGGAGGTGGACGAGTCGCTGCTCACCGGCGAGTCCGACCCGATCGCCAAAGAGCCGGGAGACGAAGTGCGTTCCGGCTCGATCGTGGTGGCCGGGCAGGGACGTTTCCAGGCGACAGCGGTCGGCGCCGATGCGTACGCGACCAAGCTCGCCACCGAGGCGCGCCGCTTCACGGTCACGCATTCTGAGCTGGTCGCCGGGACGAACACGCTGCTGCGATGGATCTCCGTCATGATGCTGATCGTCGGGCCGATCCTGTTGTGGAGCCAGTTCCGCAGCAAGGACAACCACGGGTGGCAGGATGCGGTGACCGGCACGGTCGCAGCACTGGTCGGCATGGTGCCCGAAGGGCTGGTACTGCTCACCAGCTTGGCGTTCATGCTCGGCACCCTGACCCTGGCGCGTAAACAGACGCTGGTGCAGGAGCTGCCCGCCGTCGAAGGGCTGGCCCGGGTCGACGTCGTCTGCCTCGACAAGACCGGCACGCTCACGCAGGGCGACGTCGCCTTCGATCGGGTCGAACCGCTCGATACGTTGCCGTACGGTGACGCCCTGGCCCTGCTCACCACGGGTGATTCGGCTAACGCCACTGCCGCCGCCGTGGCTACGGCGTTCCCGTCGACGTCGTGGCAGGCGACGGGCGAGGTGCCGTTCTCATCAGCTCGCAAGTGGTCGGCGGTCACCGCAGACGGGCATGGAACCTGGGTGTTCGGCGCACCGGAGATGGTGCTGCCCATGCCGTCATCCCCGGCGCAGCAGGACGCGCGGACGCGCGCCGACGACCTGGCCGCGGAGGGCCGTCGCGTGTTGCTGCTGGCCCGCTCCGAGAAGCGGCCAGGTGCCGACAATAGCGACGCCACGCTGCCGGCCGACTTGGCGCCGGCGGCGCTCGTGATCCTTGCCGAGCGGATTCGTCCCGATGCTCACGACACGCTGCGCTACTTCACCGAGCAGGGCGTGGGCTTGAAGGTGATCTCCGGCGACAACCCCCGCACGGTGGGTGCCGTCGCAACGGCCGTTGGCGTACCGGGAGTCGACAGCGCCGCCGATGCCGTCGATGCCCGCACGCTGCCGGCCGACACGGACAAGCTCGCGACGATCCTCGAGGAGCAGTCGGTGTTCGGACGGGTCACGCCGCAGCAGAAGCGCGCCGTGGTGGCCGCGTTGCAGAGTCGGGGCCATGTCGTCGCTATGACGGGCGACGGGGTGAACGACGCGCTTGCGCTGAAGGACGCGGATATCGGCGTGGCAATGGGAAACGGTTCGCCTGCGACCCGCGCCGTTGCCCAGCTCGTACTGCTGGACGGCCGCTTCTCGCACCTGCCCGACGTGGTGGCCGAGGGTCGACGCGTGATCGCCAACATCGAGCGGGCGTCCAACCTGTTCCTGGTCAAGAACGTCTACTCACTCGTGCTGGCGTTGATCACGGCGGTGACGCTATCGGCGTACCCGCTCGCGCCGATCCAGCTCACCCTGATCTCGGCGGTAACGATCGGCGTACCTGGATTCGTGCTGGCGCTCGGCCCGAACCGGCGCCGCTACGTTCCCGGCTTCTTGCAGCGCGTCCTGCGTTTCGCCATACCCACTGGTGTCGTCACCGGGGTCGCGGCGTATCTGGGCTACCGGGCCACCCGGATGATCGAGGCACCGGCCACCGTGGCCGAGGGGCGCACCACCGCCACGCTCGTCGTCCTGATCGTCTCCATGTGGACGCTCGTCATTCTTGCCCGGCCACTCGCCGGCTGGAAGCTCGCATTGGTGGCGACCATGATCGGCGCCGTGGCGCTGATCGTCGCCGTGCCGGCGCTCGGCCATGGCATCTTCCTGCTCGACGTGACATGGCAGCGGCTAGCTCTCGCCGGCGCGATCGGAGCCTGCGGCGCGTTCCTCGTCGAACTGTCCTACCGCGCCGTCGCACTGGTGGCGCATGACGCTCAGGCGCCGGGCCCGAGCCGGTAACCGACGCCGCGGACGGTGCGGATCCACTGGCCGTTTCGCGAGTCGTCCCCGAGCTTGCGGCGCAGGTTCCCGACGTGGACCTCGACCAGGTGCGCGTCACGCGTCCAGTTGGTGCCCCATACCCGATTGAGCAATGATTCACGCGTCCACACCCGCCGGGGACCGGACAGCAGCGCTGCCAGCAGGTCGAACTCTGTTCGGGTCAAGTCGACTTCTTCGTCACCGAGCAGCGCGATGCGACTGTCCAGGTCGACTGTAAGTCTGCCGAACCGCAGGATGGCTGGCGAACCTGGTGTAGCCGCACGGTCGACGCGGCGAGGTCTGCGCATCATCGCCATCGCCCGGGCACGCAACTCGCGCGGGCTGAACGGCTTGCTCAGATAGTCGTCGGCGCCTATCTCGAGGCCGATCAGCCGGTCGATCTCGTCGTCGCGGGCGGTCAGCATGATGACGTATGCGTCGCTACCGGCAGCCCGCAGCTGCCGGCAGACTTCGACACCGTCGAGGTCGGGCAGTCCGAGATCGAGGGTCACCAGGTCCGGATCGGCGCGCTTGACGAGTGCCACCGCGTCGCGACCGAAGGCCGTGGACTGCACCGCGAAGCCGGCCTGGCTCAGCACCTCGACAAGCAGCACGCCGAGGTCGGCGTCGTCCTCCACGACGAGCGCGCGTCTGCCCAGCTCGTCCACCAATCACCCCGTCCGGTGAGAAGCCTCGTTACAGGACGGATCGCGGTAAATATATCCGGAAGGTCGTACCGTTCCCCTCGATACTGGTCACAGTTACCGTACCGCGATGCGCGTCCACTATCGCCTTAACGATCGTCAACCCCAGACCGATACCCGGAATTGCCCGACTCGTTGCAGTAGACGCGCGGAAGAAGCGGGTGAAAAGCTGCCCCTGCTCGCCCGCCGGGATGCCGACTCCGGTGTCGCTGACCTCAATACTGACCGCGTCCGTGCTGCTGATGACACGGACGTCGACCACGCCACCCGGTGGGGTGAACTTGATCGCGTTCGTCAGTAGGTTGTCGATGACCTGGCCGAGGCGGTCCGGGTCGCCACGCAGCGTGGTCGTGTCGTCGGCCTCGAGTTGTAGCGTGACACTCGCGGCTTTGGCACGCGGCTGGGCGGCCTCGATTGCTGCTTTCGCGTGCTCCGCGACGTCGACGTCGTCCGGGTGTAGGCGCACCAGCCCCGCATCCACCTGAGACAAGAAAAGCAGGTCGCTGACGAGCCGCAGTTGGCGGCGCGCGTTCCGGTCTACGACGTCCAGGAACTGTCGCTGCCGGGGCGTCAGCGGGCCGGTCGTATCGTCGTGCATTACTTCGAGGTATCCGATGATCGATGACAGGGGCGTGCGCAGTTCGTGCGAGACGAGCGCGACGAACTCGTCTTTCAGTTGCTCGGCGGCGGCGCGCTCGGTGATGTCCGTACCGATCTTGACGAATCCACGAAGTTCCCCGGTGCCGTCGTAGTACGGCGCGATGCTGAGGCTGACGCGTAGCCGGCTGCCATCTCGCCGGATGCATGTCCATTCACGCGTCTCCGCTCGACCGCTGCGGGCCCGAGCTGTGAACACCTCGAAGCTCGGTGCGACGCCGAGCTCGGCGGCACGGGCGGCGACCTCGTCGGAGTCGTGCAGCACGAGTGGCGTGGCCCTGCCTACCATCTCGTCCGCGGAGTAACCGAACATGCGCTCGGCGCCCCGGTTGAACATGGTGATGAGGCCGTTAGGATCGGTAGCGATGATCGACTGCTCGGTAGCTGCCGACAGCAGCCCGTTCACGAACGCCGTGCGCGCCCGTTCGGCGGCCACCAGCCGGTAAGTGCTCCCGCCGATGACCGCGGCGGTAATCGGCCACAGCACGAGGCGGTCGAGGCCGGACGCAGGATAGGTCGGAGCGCCGATGATGAGGACCGGCGCCACAAACACCATGGCGCTCAGCACGATCGACGTCACCAGCTGCCACGGCGTGCCGTAGAGCGCCAGCCACAGCACCGGCAGCATCACCAGTACAGAGAAGCCGGCCGCACCGCCGGTACTCTCGCGCAACAGACCGATCACACCGAGGAACGCGAACGGCACACCCGCCTGCGCCCACTCCGGCAACCGGTACCACGGGACGAATACGACGGCTGCGATCAACGCCACGGTGAGTCCGGCAGCGGTGTACAGGGTCGCGTGGTCAGTCACCGGGGTGGTCGGGAACGCGAACATGATCGCGGCCACGACGCCGGCAAGCGCAAACGGCCATACGCGGCGCACCAACCCCCGGTGCGACAGCGGGCCCTCGGGCGGGGCGAAGTCGCCGATCAGCAGCTTCTTGGCGAGCCGACCCACTGTCCTCATCCCGCCCTGCGTTGCAGTGGCGGGGCCGTTTGCGCGAGCGCTCATCGCGTTCCCAGCAGCGACTCGACGCGCTCTACGAGTTCGCGCGGACTGAACGGCTTGGTCACGTAGTCGACGGCGCCCGCCTGCAGGCCGGTTTCGCTGTCGTCGGCCTGGGCGCGGGCACTCAGCAGGATCACGGGGATGCCCGCCGTGGCTGGGTGTTCGCGCAGGACGCTGCACACCTGGATGCCGGAAAGACCAGGCATCGAGACGTCGACGATCGCCACGTCCGGCGCCTCGTCGCGCGCAACGGCTACCGCCGACAGCCCGTCTGCGACGCTGACCACCTGATGCCCGGCCTGGTGCAGCTTGTACGCGACGAGTTCACGAATGTCGGCGTCGTCCTCGGCGACCAGCACGGTAGCCATCGTCCCCCCGGGGGAGTGGCGCTGCTACGGTTGCGCCGATGGGGGTAGCAGACGGCGCAATAGTTCTTCTACCTGGCCGCGAGTGTACGGCTTGGGCAGCGCTCCCTGGACACCGTCGGGGTAATCCTGGCGGTCGAGCACCGAGCACACGATAACCGGGCAGTTGGCCGTGGCCGCCCGGCCGCGCAACGCGATGATCAGGTCCCAACCGGTCATGCCCGGCAGCAGCAGGTCGATCACGAGCAGGTCAAGTGACAGTTCGCCGGCAATCTGCAGCGCCTCTTCGCCGCTGCGCGCCCGTAACACGACATGGCCGAGGCGTTCCGCGTAGGACGCCAGCAGCGCGGCGCTGTCGTCATCGTCCTCGACCAGGAGCACCTGCCGGCCGCGTGCCATCAGCATCGTGGCCCCCCGCTCGTACCGCTTCGCCGATGTCATCGAAGCGACCGTCATCCGAAGCGACAGGGTGCGGCGCCCGGAACCCCCCGATATCCGGGCGACGCACCCTGGGCGGTCGGCCAATGCGTACTGTCCATCTATCACCGCCAACCGCTGCGGCTCGAGCCCATTCCTGGACGTGAGCCCGGCGTTTAGTTTCGCCTACTTGCCGCAAGTAATGCTGAGGGAAACCTCAAGGGATCCGCAAGATCGCAATCCAACCGGAGACCTAGCAGCCCGGCTGTAGAACTGCCTTTACATACGCCCCGGTCTGGTACACGTACTGGTACGCCCAGGCGAGCATCGATATACCCCGCCGGGCGGCCACCAGGTACAACCTGCCGTCGAGGCAATGGTCGAAGATCATCCTGGCCCGAGACACGTGGTACGTCGAGGTGACGACGACTACGGATGTCCAGCCGTGCTGCCGAGCCAGGTCACGCACATGCTCGGCCTCACCTCGCGTGGTGGCAGGGTGCGGCTGGAAGCAGGTCACGCTGAAGCCGTCTTGTTGGGCGGTGCACAACGGCATGGCCCGCCGCTGCCGGTCGGACGGCACGGAGACGACGAGGCTCGCTGCGACGTGTTGCCGGATCAGCGAAAGTGCCGTGTCGACGCGGCCGTTGTTCTGGGGCGGTCCTAGCACAACGACTGCGTCGGCGTGGCGGGGTGGATGGTTGACAGTCGGATCCACGATCACGAGGTAGCCGACCACCAGCCACACCACGAGCAGCACACCTATGGCAAGCGCTACCCACTGCCACCATCTCGACGGCCGCGCCACCCGCACCGCCGTAGCTTAGGCTCGCGGGCTGCTCTTCCCTGAGGCAGAATTATCCGCACGGTGAATTTGCGGCGTAGAAAGGCGGCAGATGGCTACTCGCGGACGGCGGCCCGGTCCGAGCAACACGCGCGAGGAGATCCTCGTCGCGGCGCGGCAGCTGTTCGCCCGGCGTGGTTATCAGGCCACCACGATGCGGGCCATCGCCGCCGAGGCGGGCGTCAATGCGGCGCTAGTCCACCACTACTTCGGCAGCAAGGAGCAGCTGCTCGTGGCGGCCATGAACCTGCCGTTGAATCCCGCCGACGCGATCCGGGAGCTGCGTGACGCCGGCCCTCGCGATCAACTCGGCGAGCGCCTTGTGCGGTTCTTCGTTCGAACGTGGCGCGATCCCGAGACCGGTCAGCCGCTGCAGGCACTGCTGCGGGCCTCCGCGTCGTCGGATGCCGGGGCAGCCACCATGCGGGAGTTTGTCGAGAACGTCATGCTGGCCCGACTCAGCATGCTGCTCGGGATACCGCGGCTGCGGCTGGCAGGCGGATTCGCGCAGCTGGTCGGCTTCGCCCTTGCCGGAACCGTGATCGGCATCGAGCCGCTCGCCTCGGCCAGTGAGGACGAGCTCGTCGCGCTGCTGGCGCCGTCCATCCAGCGCTACGTCGACGGTTGAGCCCGTAATGTTGTCGCTGTGCCTGAGCTGCCCGAGGTGGAGGCGCTCGCCGCGTTTCTCCGCGAGCGCGCGGTCGGGCATGCGGTGGCGCGCACCGATGTAGCCGCCTTCAGCGCGGTCAAGACGTTCGACCCGCTCCTGTCCGCGCTGGCCGGCGCGACGGTCACCGGTGTGTCCCGGCACGGCAAGTTCCTCGACCTGGACGTGGACGGGCTGCACCTCGTCATACACCTGGCGCGAGCCGGGTGGTTGCAGTGGCGTGACTCACTGCCGCCGGCACCTCCCCGCCCCGGCAAGGGACCGCTGGCGTTCCGGCTGCACCTCGACGACGGCGGCGGCTTCGACCTGACCGAGGCCGGCACGCAGAAGCGGCTCGCCGTCTACCTGGTACGCGACGTGGCGGAGGTACCCGGCATCGCCCGTCTCGGCCCGGACGCGCTCATGGTGGACGCCACCGACCTCGCCGCGATCCTGGCGGGACAGCGGGCGCAGATCAAGGGCGCGCTCACCGATCAAACCGCCATCGCCGGCATCGGTAACGCCTATTCCGACGAGATCCTGCACGCGGCGCAGCTGTCGCCGTTCAAGATCGCCGCCAAGCTCACCCCGGCCGAGGTTGACCGGCTCTCTGTCGCGATCAAGGACGTACTCACCGACGCGGTTGCCCGGTCGGTGGGCCAGAAGGCGGCGACGCTCAAAGGCGAGAAGCGCTCGGGCCTGAAGGTGCATGCCCGCGCCGGACTGCCCTGCCCGGTGTGCGGCGACACGATCCGGGAGGTGTCTTTCGCGGACAAGTCGTTCCAGTATTGCCCGACGTGTCAGACCGAAGGCCGGGAGCTGGCGGACCGTCGTCTCTCCAAGCTGCTCAAGTAACGGCCTCCGGCACACTATGGGTATGCGCCCGTTCGACGTGCCGACCGTCTCCGCCGACACCGTCCCTGACGACGCCGTGCTGCTCGACGTCCGTGAGGCTGACGAGTGGCTGGCCGGTCACGTCGAGGGCGCCGTCCATGTCCCGATGAACGAAGTACCCACCGCGCTGGACCGGCTCGACCGCGACGACGAGATCGTCGTGGTCTGCAAGGTCGGCAGCCGGTCCGCGTATGTCGCCGCGTGGCTGAACCAGCAGGGCTTCCGCGCCAGCAACCTCGACGGGGGCCTCATGGCCTGGGCCGGCGCCGGGAGGCCGCTGGTAAGCGAGAGCGGTGCCCCTCCCGACGTCGTGTGAACACTCGCCCGCTAGTAGTGGCGCACCGCGGCGCCTCGTTCTACATCGCCGAGCACACCCTCAGCGCCTACAAGGCCGCGATTGAGTCCGGGGCCGATGCCCTGGAATGCGACGTGCGGCTCACCCGCGACGGGCATCTCGTGTGCGTGCACGACCGCCGCGTCGACCGCACCTCGGACGGCCGAGGGCTGGTGAGCGAGCTCGACCTTGCCGGGCTTAATGCCTTGGACTTCTCCTCGTGGCACTCCGGCTGGCCCGACACCGCCGACCAGCTGCTCAGCGACGAGCCCTACCTCGCCGGGGTGACGCCAGACCGGCGCCCGGACGGCGGCGTGCTGACCCTCGACATGCTGCTCGGGCTCGTTCGCGACGCGCCCCGCCCGGTGCGGCTGCTCGTAGAGACCAAGCATCCGACGCGCTACAGCGGGCTTGTCGAGAAGGAACTCGTGAAGCTGCTCGCGAAGTACGGCTGGGCGGGCAAGCCCGGGCCGGTGAGCAGCGTGCGCGGCCGGCCGGTACCGCCCACCGAGCGACGAGTGACCGTGATGAGCTTCGCCACGACCGCGCTGCGCCGGGTGCGGCTGCTCGCCCCCGACGTCCCGACCGTGCTGCTGCTCGAGCGGCTGACACCAGGGCGGCGCGACGGGTCGCTTCCTGCCGGCGTGGCCATCGCGGGGCCGAGCCTTGCCACGCTGCGCGCGGACCCGCGCTTCGTCGCTCGCGCCCATGCCAAGAGCAACCACGTCTACGTATGGACGGTCGACGAGCCTGACGACGTGCGCTGGGTCCTCGGCCTCGGCGTGGACGCCGTCATCACGAACCGCCCAAGCGAGGTCATGTCGATCGTGCACGAATTCCTCGTCTGAGACGAGAGATTCTTGCGCAATCGAGGGCTAGGTCGGTAGGCCGCGCATGACGCGCAGGGCCACGCTCAGGGTGGCCAGGTCGACGTTGTCCCGGGCGAGTGCCTCGGCGATCGTGCTGTGCGCCCGGGCGACCCGTTCGGCGTTGGCCTTCTCCCAGAGCGCTAGTCGCTCCGTCGCTGTCATGGTGTCGTCCGTCGAACGCAGCACCGCTGTGGTGATCGTCGACAGGGCGGCGTACAGGTCGTGTCGCGCCGCCGCCCGGGCCAGCGCCGACCACCGGTCGTCGCGCGGCAGCTCGGTGATCTTGGTGAGCATCTCGTCGACCGAGAATCGATCCGAGGCGGCGAAGTGCAGTTCGGCGACATCGCCGGCCCGGTGCCCGGTTGCCTGTGCGATCTCGACGACGTCCAGCAGGATGAACGCGCTGAGGAGGCAGCTGACGCGGATCGCCAGCTCGCGCGGCAGTCCCAGGCCGACTAGCACGTCGGCGTCGGCGTGGAGGTTCTCCCGCTCCTCGCCGCGCAGCAGCTCCGGGATGCGCGGCGTGAGCTCGCGCACCGTCGGCGCGAACCGCTCGATCTCGCCGGCCACGTCCGTGATCGGGAAGCGCAGGTCGACCAGCCACCGCGTCGTGCGGTCGATGAGGCGCCGGATCTCGAAGTAGGCCGCATGCTGCGCGGTCGTCGGCACGTGGTTGTCGAGCGCCTCGATGTCGTCCCACAGTCGTTCCAGGCCGAACACCTCACGGGTGATCGTGAACGCCCGGGTGATCTGCGCTGCGTCGGCCCCGGTCTCCTCATGCGCCCGGAACACGAACGTGGTGCCGCCGCGGTTGACCATGTCGTTCACCACGCGGGTGGTGATGATCTCGCGGTGCAACGGGTGGGTGTACAGATCGACGCTCGGGTGCGAGGCGATCAACGGCGGGAAGTAACCGGACAGCACCCGGGCGAACCATGCCTCGTCGGGCAGCGTCGAATCCTCGATCTGCTCCGTCAGCAGAATCTTGACCCACGCGGTGAGCACGGCCATCTCCGGCGTGGACAGTCCCTCACCGGCAGCCTCCCGCTGCGTGATCTCACGCGCAGATGGCAGGCACTCAAGGGGACGGTCCAGTCGCCCGGCCTCCTGCAGCGTGGTGAGCAGCCGCGCGTGCACGGTCACCATCGCCGGACCGATGTAGCGCGCCATGGCGAGCAGAACGTTCTGCTCGTAGTTGTCGCGCAGCACGTGGGCAACGACGTCGTCGGCCACCGCGGACAGCAGCTTGTTGCGCGAGTCGCGGTCGATCCGCCGGGCCGCGACGGCTCGATCGAGCAGGATCTTCAGGTTGATCTCGTGGTCCGAGAGGTCTACGCCGGCGGAGTTGTCGATGGCGTCGGTATTGATGCGCCCGCCGGCGCGGGCGAACTCGATCCGTCCCCGCTGCGTGAACCCGAGGTTGCCGCCCTCCCCGACGACCTTGCAGCGCAACTCGGACGCATCGGCGCGTACGGAGTCGCATGCCTTGTCGCCCGCGTCGGCCTGCGACTCCGTCGACGCCTTGACGTAGGTGCCGATACCGCCGTTCCACAGCAGATCGACGGGCGCCACGAGGACGGCGTGGATCAGCTCGTTGGGCGTCATCGTCTCGATGTTCTCCGCGATGCCGAGAGCCACCCGGGCCTCGGGCGTGATCGGGATGGCCTTCGCCGTCCGCGAATACACGCCCCCGCCGGCGGAGAGCAGCGATCGGTCGTAGTCTGCCCACGATGTCGTCGCGGTACGCGACAGTTCGAACAGGCGCCGCCGCTCGGCGTAAGAGCGGGCGGCGTCCGGATTCGGGTCGACGAACACGTGCCGGTGGTCGAACGCCGCCACCAGGCGGATGTGCTCGGACAGCAGCATCCCATTGCCGAAAACATCCCCGGACATGTCGCCGACGCCGACGACGGTGAAGTCCTGCTCCTGGGTGTTCACGCCCAGCTCGCGGAAGTGGTACTTCACCGACTCCCACGCGCCGCGCGCGGTGATGCCCATCGCCTTGTGGTCGTAGCCGTGCGAGCCGCCGGAGGCGAACGCGTCGCCGAGCCAGAAGTCGTACTCGGTGGCGATGTCGTTCGCGATGTCGGAGAACGTCGCGGTGCCCTTGTCGGCTGCCACCACCAGGTACGGGTCGTCGCCGTCGTAGCGGCGTACCTGTGGTGGGCCGACTACCCGGCCGTCCGCCTCGTAGTTGTCGGTGAGGTCGAGCAGGCACGAGATGAACGTCCGGTAGCAGGCGATGCCCTCGGCAAGCAATGCGGTCCGGTCGGCGGGTGGGCGTTTCACGACGAAGCCGCCCTTGGCGCCGGCCGGCACGATGACGGCGTTCTTCACCATCTGCGCCTTGACCAGCCCGAGGATCTCGGTGCGGAAGTCCTCGCGGCGATCCGACCAGCGCACGCCGCCACGGGCAACGAGGCCGAACCGCAGATGCACGCCCTCGACCCGCGGCGAATACACCCAGATCTCGTAACGCGGACGCGGCTGGGGCAGCTCGGGCAGCAGCCGGGGATCGAGCTTGATCGCCACCGCCTGGCGCCGGGTGCCACCGTCGTCGGTGCGATAGGCGTTGGTGCGCAGCGTCGCGTTGATCAATCGCAGCAGCGAACGCAGGATCCGGTCCTGGTCGAGGCTCGCCACCTCGGCGAGCTCGGCCTCGATCGCCTCGAGGAACGTCGTCCCGTCGGCGTCGACGACCTGCGCGGTGCCCGCGCGTCCCGGGTCGAAGCGTGACTCGAACAACTCGACGAGCTGGCGCGCTACCGCCGGATGTTCGGCGAGCGCCTGTTCGATGTAGCCCTGGCTGAACGTGGTCCCTGCCTGCCGCAGGTATTTGGCATAGGCGCGCAGGACGTTCGCCTGCCACCAGGTCAGCCCGGCGCGCAGCACCAGGGAGTTGAACCCGTCCTGTTCGATGTCCTCGCGCCACAGCAGTCGCAGCGTGTCCACCACATCTGCGGCCCGGTCGGCATCCAGGCCAGTGCCGGCAGGCAGCCGAAGCCCGAAGTCGTAGATGTATGACGCGGTGCCGTCCGGCCGGGTGATCTCGTACGGGCGCTCGTCGAGCACCTCGATGCCGATTTGGCTGAAGATCGGCAGCGCCCGGGCCAGCGAAAGCGGGGCGCCCGTGCGGTACACCTTGAGCCGGCGGTCGGCGGCGTCGTCGGACGGCGGCGTGTAGACGTGGAAGCCCAGCCCGTCGTCTTCGGGCAGCGTCTCCATCCGCTTCAGGTCGTCGACGGCCGTTCCGGCGCCGAAATCCTCCTTGTACGCCTCGGGGAAGGCCCCGTTGTAGCGGCGGGCCAGCCGGGCGCCCTCCTCCTCGCCGTGGCCGACGGTGAGCAGGTCAGCGAGGTCGTCGCTCCACCGCCGCGTGACGCGCAACACCTCCCGCTCGACGGCTTGCCGGTCCGGCTGCGGTGGCGCGGTGCCGGCGCGAAGCGCGATGAGGAACTGCATCCGGGCGAGGCCCAGCTCGACGATGCGGTCGTCGCGGCCGATCATGTCGCCCGGCCAGTGCGCAGCTATCACGTCGCGGACCCGACGGCGCGTCTCCGGCCCGAATCGGTCCGCCGCGAAGTACACGAGGACGCTGGCGAAGTCGCGGTTGAGGTGGATACGGGCGAACACCCCCACCTGCCCGTGCTCGGCACGCGCGACGACGAGCTGCGCGAGTCGCAGCAGATCCGCCGTCGGCGCTTCGAGCAGCTCGTCGCGGGGCAGCGTGCGCAGCGCGGCGAGCAGCTGCCGGCCGGTGTGGCTGTTGGCGCGGACACCGGAGCGCAGCAGGATCTCGGCGATGCGCTTGCGGACAACGGGGACGGCACGCACCGCCCCGTCCTCGCCGGTGATGATCAGCCCGAGGAACACGTGCACGGTCTGCCCCTCGGTGCTGCCCGCAGGGGTGACCACCGTGACGCAGTCGTAGTGCGCCGAACGGCGCACTCGCGATACCAGCGGTGACTTGAAGATCACCAGCGGCGCGCCGCTCCGAAACGCCGGCAGCAGTTCGAGCGGCGAGATCGTGGCGTCGCCGCGCAGGACGCCCTTGGCGTCACTCGGCGTGGAGGAGCGCAGCGGGCTGGCCAGGTCGTTCGCCGAGTAGGCAGCGTGGCCCAAGATCATGTAGCCGCCGTCGGCAAGCCAGCGCAGCAGTTCGGCCGCCTCGGTGCTCGTCTCCCGATCGAACTGCCCCGGGTTGGCCTCGAGCTCGTCGGCCAGGTCGCGCACCAGCTGGTACATCTCCGGCGCGTCGGACACCGCGTCGAACACGTCGTCGAGCACCTTGTGCAGTGCCGCCGCCAGCTCCGCCTGGCGTGCCGAGTCGATCGTGTCGAGCTCGACGTACATCCACGACTCGACGAACGCGTCCTTGGGTACCTCGGCGTTGTCGTCGATGTCGGCAATACTGGTGAGCTGACCCGCGTCGTCGCGGGTCACCACGAGCTGGGGATGCAGGATGCGCTCGACCGGGTGGCCCTGGCGGTCAAGCTCCGCGCGGACCGAGTCGACCAGATACGGCGCATCCGCGGTGACGATATCGATCGCCGTCGTAGACCCGTCCACGTCGGCGATCCGCACCAACATCTCGTCGGGCATACGGGTCCTGCCGAAGTCCAGCGCGTTGCGAGCCAGCAGCGTCAGGGCGCGGCTGGCACGCCCGGGCAGCTGGCTTCCGGCGTGCGCCAGATAGCGGCGGGAGAAGACGTCGAACAGCGCGTCTTGCGTCTGCGTCATGTGCTGTCACCTCGTTGTGACGGTTGCGGTCCACCAGCCATCCTCGCATTTCCTGGACCCACCTTCGCCACCGTCGCGCCGGGCTAGTCGCTAAGCGGCCGTTCGGGATCGACAAGCTGGTCGACTAACCAGACGACTTGCCCGGCACGCCACACCCCGGCGACAAGGGGCACGCCCGGCCGGTACGCCAGGTGCACGTAAGAGGGCGCGTCCAGCACGACCAGGTCCGCACGCTTGCCGACGGCGATCACGCCGATGTCGTCTCGGCGCAGGGCACGGGCGCCACCGGCCGTGGCCGCGTAGACGGCCTCAGCCGGCGTCATGTGCATGTCGCGTACCGCCAGCGCGACGGCGAGTGGCATCGACGTCGAGTAGCCCGATCCGGGGTTGCAGTCGGTCGCCAGGGCAACGTCAACCCCGGCGTCCAGCAACCGTCGGGCGCCGGGGTACGGCGAACGGGTGGAGAACTCGACGAGCGGCAGCAACGTGGCCACCGTCGTGGACGCCGCGAGCGCGTCCACGTCCGCGGGCGACAGGTAGGTGCAGTGGTCGGCGCTGGCCGCGCCCAGTTCGACGGCCACTTGCACGCCCGGGCCGTGCCGTAGCTGGTTCGCGTGCACCCGGACGCCGAGTCCTATCGCCTGCCCCGCGCGCAGGACGGCCCGCGTCTCGTCGGCGTCGAAGGCACCCTGCTCGCAGAAGGCGTCCACCCAGCGGGCGTACGGCGCGCAGGCGTCGAGCATCGCGCCGCAGACGAGCGCCAGGTAGGCATCACGCTCGGCATCGGGCGGCACCACGTGCGCCCCGAGGAATGTCGTCTCCGGCGTGACCTCGCGTGCGATGCTGAGCGAGCGCCGCTCGGTGGCGACGTCCAGCCCGTATCCCGACTTGCATTCGAACGTGGTCACGCCGGCCCGCAGCAGTTCGCCGGCGAGCCGCTCGAGGTTGTGCCGCAGCACCGCATCCGGCGCGGCACGCGTCGCAGCAACGGTGACCTGGATTCCCCCGGCAGCATAAGGCATTCCGCGCATGCGTGCGGCGAACTCCGCCGACCGGTCGCCGGCGAAGACCAGGTGCGCGTGCGAGTCCACGAAGCCCGGGATCATCGCCCGGCCGTCCAGGCTCACACGCCGATCCGCCGCCGGTGCCGACGACGCGGCCCCGACCCAGGCGATCGCGTCGCCCTCGACAACCACGGCGGCGTCGTGCATCTCACCCAGGCTGGGGTCCTGCGTCGCGAGCAGCCCGATGCCGTCCAGCAGCGTCGCCGTCATGTCGGCAGCCCGGCGATCCCGAGTCACTTGGCCTTGGCCGCCGCCTTCACCTGCTGCTTGTAGCTGCGCACCTTTGTCAGCGACGCGTCGTCGACGACGTCTGCAACGGAGCGGTGCACACCGTCGTGGCCGTACGCGCCCGCGGCCGCACGCCAGCCGGGCGGCTGCACGCCGAGTTGCTTGCCGAGCAGCGCGGTAAAGATCGCCGCTTTCTGCGCGCCGAAGCCGGGCAGCTTGGCCAGCCGCGCCGTCAGCTCGTCGCCGGACGACACGCCTGACCAGAGCGCTGACGCGTCACCGCCA
>DATFRC010000145.1:0-29694 GCA_035263725.1 Jatrophihabitantaceae bacterium
GACAACGTACCGACATGGGTGTCGATCGACGACGTCCGGACGTCGAATTCGGCCACGAGCCTGCTCGCGTTCTGCCGGACCGCCGGCAGGTCCATCGCGATTCCGCGGGCGATCGGCGGCCGGTCATACGTGTCGAGCACGAGGTTGTCTGCGACCGAGAAGTCCGCGACGATTCCGTCCTCGCGCCTGTCCTCGGGGATGTAGGCGATCCCGGCGCGCAGCCGGTTGCGCGGCGTCGCGTGCGTGATGTCCCCAGCGTCCAGGCGGACGGACCCAGTTGCTGCTGGCCGCAGGCCCATGATCGCTTCGCAGAGCTCGGTCTGCCCGTTGCCCTGGACGCCGGCGATGCCGAGGATCTCGCCCGCCCGAACCTCCAGCGAGATGCCGTCGACCGCGTTCCTGCTCCCGCCGTCGGCGGGCGCTAGCGTGCCCGGCACCGTGAGCTCGCTGACGGACAGGACGACGTCGCCCGGCTGGGCAGGCTCCTTGCTGACCCTCAGCTCCACGGCCCTGCCAACCATGAGCGCCGCGAGTTCGGCATCACTGGTCGTCGGCGGCCGCTGGCCGACGACGCGTCCGCGCCGGATGACCGTGATGTCGTCGGCGATCGTCTGGACTTCCTTCAGCTTGTGCGAGATGAAGACGATCGAGCGGCCGCCGGCTCGCAGCTCGCGCATGATGCGAAACAGGTCCTCAGTCTCGCCGGGCGTCAGCACGGCCGTCGGCTCGTCCAAGATGAGCACGCTGGCATCGCGCATGAGCGCCTTGATGATCTCGACGCGCTGCTGCACGCCGACCGGCAGGTCCTCGATGAGCGCGTCCGGGTTGACCTGCAGGCCGTACCGCTCGGACAGCTCTCGCACCTGGCTGCGGGCGTGCCTGCGGTCAAGCAGGCCGCTGCGCACTGGCTCCACGCCGAGTACGACATTCTCCGCCACCGTAAAGACAGGCACGAGCATGAAGTGCTGATGCACCATGCCGATCTTGTTGTTGATCGCATCCTTGGGCGAGCGAATCGTCACCTGCTCCTGATCGACCAGGATCTCGCCCTCGTCCGGCTGCACGAGGCCGTACAGCACGTTCATCAGCGTGGTCTTGCCGGCCCCGTTCTCGCCGAGCAGAGCGTGAATCTCGCCGGACCCGATCCTGAGGTCAATGTGGTCGTTGGCAACGAGGCTCCCGAAGCGCTTGGTGATGCCGCGCAGCTCAAGTTCCACGACGATTCCTCTGTTGAAGCCCGGCTGGTCCGCTGCCGGTGGCAACCCTGAACATATCGAGATCCCCGGCACCTGCCGTCAGCGGAGTCGGCCGGACCCGGGCCCGGACTCGCGGCTGGGCCGGCCTTGGCCGGGCCCAGCCGCGAGCTGCCGTTATTACACCGGGCTCTTCGTCGCGGGCACGATCTTGCCGCTGATGATCTGCGCTTTGATCGTGTTAATCTCGGCCTGCAGCGCGGCCGGGATCTTAGTGGCGAAGGTGTGGTACGGCGACAGCTGCACACCACCGTTGGCGAGGTCGCCTACGTAGGTGCCGCCCTTGAAGGTGCCGTTCGCGGCCGCAATGACTGCGCCCTTCACCGAGGCCTGGATGCCCTTCTCCACGGTCGTGATGAAGTACTGGCAGTACTGGGGCGCGCTGACGCAGCCGTCGGTGTCCACCCACATCATGTTGACCTTCTGACTGCCCGCCGCGGTATCCGCGTTCTGGACGGCCTTCGCCGAGCCCAGGCCAACGCCGCCGGCCACCGGGAAGATGATGTCCGCGCCCTCAGAGATGAACTGCTGCGCGAACGTCTGGCCCTTGGTCAGGTCGGTGAAGCTGTTGCTGAACTCACCGGACTGGGTCTGCTCGTTCCAGCCGAGGACCGTGACGTGCGTGTGATGCTGGCTGTTGTAGTACTGGACCCCGTCCCAGAACCCATCCATGTAGATGGTTACCGTTGGGATCTTGAGACCGCCGTACGTTGCGACCTTGCCGGTCTTCGTCATGCCGGCGGCGAGATAGCCGCCCTGGAATGCGTCCTGCGCGGTGTTGTAGACCAGCGAGTCGACATTCGCTGGCGGCGTCGAAGGCTTCCCGTTCGGGTTGATGGCGCAGGAAGCCGATCCGAGCGCGCAGTCGACGATCGCGAACTTAGTGCCCGAGTTCGCTGACGCGGCGTTCCCAGTCGCGGTAGCCATGAGGTAGCCGACCGTGACGATGATCGCGCACTTTTGACCGAGGAACGCGCTGATGTTCGGCGCATAATCGGCAGCGCTCGACGACGACGCGTTCTTCACGGTGATGTTGCTGTTGGCGACATGGGCTTCCTGCATGCCCTCCCACGCCGAAGCATTGAATGACTTGTCGTTGATGCCGCCGATGTCTGTCACCATGCAGCCGGTGAACTGCCCCGTCGTGGTGGCCCCTGCGCTCGTGCTGTGGCTCGAGCTGCTAGACGAAGGCGTACCCGCAGATGCGCAGCCCGTCGCCAGCAGTACGCTCGCGGCGGCCGCGACCGCGGCAATAATCGATCTTCTCAACACCGACCTCCTCAACCAGGGCAGCACCATGCTGCCTCGCGGCCGCCGGCTCCACTCCCACCCCAGCCGGCCCGGGGAACTAACGTGACTACTTCCCCCACAGGTAACTGCCCGAAGGCTAGCCCTACCTGCCAAGACGCGAAAGGCGGACAGCGATCTTCTAGTGATGCTGATGCCAAATTGAGACGATTGGCAGCGTGGGCTGAGGACCTTCACCTACCGACGCGTCCGCCGTCCGGTGCCAAAGACCACCTACGTGATCATTAGGCTGGATGAAATGGACATTGACTGGCCAGTCCTGCGGGCTGCTGCCGCAGCGGTAGCGGCGCATGCCTACGCGCCCTATTCCGGGCTACGCGTCGGGGCCGCCGGGCTGGATGAGCACGGAACGATGGTCACCGGCTGTAACGTGGAGAACGCCTCGTACGGACTAACCTTGTGCGCCGAGTGCGGCCTCGTCAGCGCCCAGCGCGCCATCGGGGCTGGGCCGCTTGTGGCCGTTAGCGTCGTGGCTGGTGACGGCGCACCACTCGTGCCGTGCGGCCGTTGCCGCCAGCTTCTGCTGGAGGCTGGCGGTCCGGACCTCATGCTCGACGCGGATGACGGGCCGCGGCGCCTTGGCGACCTGCTGCCTGGCGCATTCACGGTCAGTGACCTGCGGACCCGGAGGACCCCTCATGCCTGATGTCGTCGACCTAATCCGGGCCAAGCGCGACGGCGAACGCCTGCATCAAGGCGACATCCGGTGGCTGATCGACGCTTATACGGCTGATGCCGTCGCGGACGAGCAGATGTCCGCCCTACTGATGGCCATCTACTTCCGTGGTCTCGATCCGGCCGAGTTGCGCGCATGGACGCGCGCCATGATCAGTTCCGGCGAGCGGCTGGAGCTGAGCGGGCTAGCTGTCCCCACCGTCGACAAGCACTCGACCGGCGGCGTCGGCGACAAGGTGTCCCTGATCCTCGCGCCGCTCGTGGCAAGCTGCGGAGCCGCCGTACCCCAGCTGTCCGGGCGCGGGCTCGGCCACACCGGCGGGACGCTCGACAAGCTCGAGTCGATTCCTGGCTGGCGCGCGTCGCTCTCCAATGCCGACATCATTCGCTTGCTGGCAGGCATCGGCTGCGTCATCTGCGCCGCTGGCGCGGGACTGGCGCCCGCGGACCGCCGCCTCTACGCACTCCGGGACGTCACGGCGACTGTCGAATCGATACCGCTCATCGCCAGCTCGATCATGTCTAAGAAGATTGCCGAGGGAACGGGGTCGCTCGTGCTGGATGTCAAGGTCGGCACGGGCGCGTTCATGCAGGACCTGGCCTCGGCCCGCGAGCTCGCGGACACGATGGTGCAGCTCGGCGACGCCCACGGCGTACAGACGCGGGCACTGCTGACCCGGATGGACACACCCCTTGGTCGCGCTGTCGGGAACGCGGTCGAGGTCGCCGAGTCCGTCGCGACACTGCGCGGCGAAGGACCAGCCGACCTGGTCGAGCTGACGCTCGCGCTGGCGACCGAGATGCTCGCGCTGGCCGGGATCGACGCCGACCCGGCAGCCGCGCTTGCCGACGGCCGCGCGCTGGAGCGCTATCTCGCGATGATCACTGCGCAGGGCGGCGATCCGGCGGCCGAGCTGCCATCGGCGGAACACATCGAGGTCGTGCGTGCCGAGATCAGCGGCTGGCTACGTGTCCTGGATGCCAGGGCCGTCGGCGTAGCTGCATGGCGTCTCGGCGCCGGGCGAGCTCGGAAGGAGGACCCGGTGTCCCATTCGGCCGGGGTCATCTGCATGGCTAAGCCGGGTGATCAGGTGACCGCGGGCGAGCCAGTGCTCGAGCTGCGTAGCGACGATCCGGCCAGATTTGGCCGGGCGATTGAGGCGCTCACAGGCGCGATCAAGATCGCGCCGGAACCCTTCGAGCCGCCGCCGCTGATCATCGACGTGATTGGCTGAAGCCATGGCACTCCCGATCACTGACATCCGTCGCGCACCCAAGGTGCTGCTCCATGATCACCTTGACGGCGGGCTCCGCCCCCAGACCGTGGTTGATCTCGCGGCCGCGTGCGGCTACCGCGAACTGCCGGCGACCGACACTGATGGCCTAGTCGCCTGGCTGACCGGCGCGACGCTGCGCGGCCGCCTAGAGCTGTACCTGGAAGCCTTCAAGCACACGGTCGCCGTGATGCAGACGCAGGACGCGCTCACCCGGGTCGCGGCCGAGTGCGCGGCCGACCTCGCCGACGATGGCGTCGTCTATGCAGAAGTCCGCTTCGCCCCCGAGCTGCACCTCGACGGCGGGCTGAGCCTCGAGCAGGTCGTCGAGGCGGTACTCGAGGGCTTCCGGGTTGGCAGCGCCGGGCGGGACATCACGGTCTACGCGCTGCTCACCGCTATGCGGACCGCGGCCAGGTCGCGGGAAATCGCCGAACTGGCCGTGCGCTACCGCGACGACGGGGTGGTCGGCTTCGACATCGCCGGCGCCGAAGCCGGGAACCGGCCGAGTCGCCACCTGGACGCCTTCGAGTACGTCGAGCGCGAGAACTTCCACATCACGATCCACGCCGGCGAGGGCTTCGGCTTGCCGTCCATCTGGGAGGCCGTTCAGTGGTGCGGCGCCGAACGCCTCGGCCACGGCGTCCGGCTCATCGACGACATCACGTTCGACGCCGACGGCAAGGCCCTACTCGGCCGCCTGGCGAGCTACGTCCGGGATCGCCGGATCCCGCTAGAGATGTGCCCGACATCGAACGTGCAGACCGGCGCGGCCACATCGATCCATGAGCACCCGATCGGGTTGCTGCGGAACCTGTCGTTCCGGGTCACGGTGAACACCGACAACCGGCTCATGAGCGGGGTGACGCTGTCGTCAGAGCTGGCTGCGCTGACCGAGGCGTTCGGCTACGGCTGGGCTGACCTCCAGTGGCTGACGATCAACGCGATGAAGAGCGCGTTCGCGCCGTTCGACGAGCGACTGGCGATCATCAACCAGGTGATCAAGCCCGGTTTCGCTGGCCTGCTGTAACGTCGTGAGCGTGGGGATTGAGTCAATCGAGCGCCAGGCAACGAGCCGGTGGCAGTTCGACGTAGCCGACGTGGCTACCTCGGACGCCGGCCTCCGCCAGGTGCTGCACGGCCTGCCCGGCATCGACCAGGTCGGCGTCGGTGAGCGCGTCGCCGCCTTGGCGACCCGGTCGATCAAGAAGGACGCGAAGCTGACGGCTCTCGACCTGGCTATCAGGATGGTCGACCTGACGACGCTCGAAGGCGCCGACACCCCGGGCAAGGTGCGAGCCATGTGCGCCAAGGCCTTGCACCCGGATGCCACCGCGCCGCCCGTCGCCGCCGTGTGCGTATACCCGGACCTGGTGCCCGTGGCGAAGCAGGCCGTGGCTGGTAGCACCGTGGCTGTAGCCGCCGTCGCAACAGCGTTCCCGTCCGGACGCGCCTCGCTGGCTGTCAAGCTCGCCGACGTCCAGGACGCCGTCAGCGCCGGGGCCGACGAGATCGACATGGTGATCGATCGCGGCGCTTTCCTGGCCGGTCACTACGGGCAGGTGTACGCCGAGATCCGCGCTGTTCGCGAGGCCTGCGGGCCCGCGCACCTGAAGGTCATCCTGGAAACCGCGGAACTGGCCACGCTCGACAACGTCGCCCGTGCCTCGTGGCTTGCCATGATGGCCGGAGCGGACTTCATCAAGACCTCGACCGGGAAGGTGACGCCCGCCGCGACACCTGCCGTGGCCCTGGTGATGCTGGCGGCGGTGCGGGACTTCGAGCAGACCAGCGGCCGGCGAGTAGGCGTCAAGGTGGCAGGCGGTATCCGGACGGCCAAGGACGCCATTCGGTATCTGGTTCTGGTCAATGAGGTCGCGGGACCGGCCTGGCTGTCCCCGGCCCTTTTCCGCATCGGCGCGTCGACCCTGCTGAATGACCTGCTCATGCAGCGGTGGAAGCAGCAGACGGGCCAGTACGCCGGCCCGGACTACTTCACGATCGATTAGCGCTCAGGCGGCCTATCACACGGCCATTAGCTTCTCCCACGTGACGGGGCCGACGATCCCGTCCACCGTCACTCGGGCCGCAGCCTGCACACCGCGCACCGCCGACTCGGTGGCCGGGCCGAAGATCCCGTCGATCGCTGTCGAATGCCCACGAGCCGTGCACAAGCCCTGCACCGACCGGACGTCGGTACCGGTCGCGCCCTGCCTGAGCGTCGGTAGAGCTCTCATCATCTGCTCCTGCCAGTTCGAGGGGGGCGGCACCGGCGCCGGGCTCCCAGAGAAGAAATCGTCACGCAGCACGCTCGCGTCGATCACGCTGCCGCCATTGCCGCGGGCCTGGTCGGTCCACTGGGTGCCGTCCGCATCCACGCTCATCAGCCCGCATGTCCCCGGTCCGCAGATGTGCTCACCAGCGCCGTAATGTGCTGACAGCAGCCGCACCTGCGATCTCGCGATGCCCCGAGCGGTCAGCTGGGGCAGCACGCCGCCGGAGCTTGTCATGTTCGACACCGAGGCATACGAGATGGGCCGGTGCGCCCCGGCGCGCAGCCTGCCGGCAGTCCACTCCGCCCCGGTCACCGGGGTCAGATCGAACGTCTCGATGTCACAGCCGTCCGCGACGGCGAAGCCGCCTAGGACGGTCAGGCCGACGGCGGGCACGCCGGGGAATTTCAGGCGCAGCTCGTTATAGGTGCGGTACAGGCCGTCGACATACCCGAGGTAGGCGTTGTAACCGGCGGGAAGGTCGGCGACGGTGATCGAGTCAGCCATGGTTAGTGTCACGCAATGGACATCGCCGCTTCCGGCAAAGTCGTTTCGCCCAGCATTCCGGCTCCCACCACCCGGTCCTGCGACGTATCGTCATGCGGATCACCGTCTAGAGTGTGCAGGTGGCGGGCTGATGGCCGGAGCGGCCTTGCGGCCTGCTAGATCGCGATCGATGAGGCAGGAAGGCCACGGCGATGGGGTCGGGCAAGTCCGGCAAGAAGGCGGCGGGCGCTGGCGTGGTGGACACAGTCAGCCCAAGTTGGGAGTACGCGCCTGCCCCGGAGTCGCGCGACATCGTCACCATCGCGCCGGAATACGGCCTATTCATCAGTGGCGAGTTCCGGCCACCGGCGGCGGGCGGCACGTTCGCGACGCTTGACCCGTCCACCGGAGCCAAGCTGACCACCGTGGCCGAGGCCGGGCCAGCCGACATCGACCAAGCAGTCGCGGCCGCGCGCACCGCCTACGAGAACGTCTGGGGCCCGATGCCGGGCAGCGAACGGGCGAAGTACCTGTACCGGATCGCGCGGGTGCTCCAGGAGCGATCCCGCGAGTTCGCCGTACTCGAGAGCCTGGACAACGGCAAGCCAATCAAGGAGTCGCGCGATGTCGACATCCCGCTGGCGGCCGCGCACTTCTTCTACTACGCCGGCTGGGCCGACAAGCTCGACTACGCGGGTTTCGGCCCGGCGCCGCGGCCCATCGGCGTGGCCGCCCAGGTCATTCCGTGGAACTTCCCGCTGCTGATGGCGGCGTGGAAGCTGGCCCCTGCGCTGGCCGCCGGCAACACATGCGTGCTCAAGCCGGCCGAGACCACTCCACTGACCGCGCTCTTGCTCGCCGCGGTCTGTCAGCAAGTTGGTCTGCCGCCCGGCGTCGTCAACGTGCTGACTGGCGCAGGCGAGACTGGCGCTGCGCTCGTGACGCACCCCGACGTGGACAAGATCGCGTTCACCGGGTCGACTGAGGTCGGCAAGCAGATCGCCGTATCTGCCGCCGGCACCCCTAAGAAGCTGACGCTCGAGCTCGGCGGCAAGGCGGCGAACATCGTCTTCGACGACGCGCCGGTCGAGCAGGCCATCGAAGGCATCGTCAACGGCATCTTCTTCAACCAAGGCCACGTATGCTGCGCCGGATCGCGCCTGCTCGTCCAGGAGTCGGTGGCCGACGCCGTCGTCGACCGGCTCAAGCGGCGCCTTGCCACGTTGCGCCTCGGCGATCCGCTGGACAAGAACACCGACATCGGCGCCATCAACTCCCGCCAGCAGCTCGACAAGATCACCGAACTGACGGCCGCGGGTGATGCCGAAGGCGCGGAGCGCTGGTCACCGCCGTGCCGGCTGCCCGAGAAAGGCTTCTGGTTCCCGCCGACCGTGTTTACCGGCGTCAGCCAGTCACATCGGATCGCGCGCGAGGAGATCTTCGGTCCAGTGCTGTCAGTCCTGACCTTCCGGACCCCCGAGGAAGCCGTGGCGAAGGCCAACAACACCCCGTACGGGCTGTCGGCCGGCATCTGGACCGACAAGGGCAGCCGGATCTTGTGGATGGCGCAGCGCATGCGCGCGGGGGTCGTCTGGGCCAACACCTACAACAGGTTCGACCCGGCTAGTCCGTTCGGCGGGTACCAGGAGTCCGGCTACGGGCGAGAGGGTGGCAGGCACGGCCTGGCCGCGTATCTCCATGTCTGAAGCCACTTCGGGACGGCTGGACGTCCGCAAGACCTACAAACTATTCATCGGCGGTGCGTTCCCGCGTTCGGAATCCGGGCGCTCCTACCCGGTGCACGGCAAGAACGGCGACCTGCTCGCCTATGCCGCCAAGGCCTCCCGCAAGGACTTGCGCGACTCCGTCAAGGCAGCCCGTGGCGCGTTCGGCGGCTGGTCAGGCGCGACCGCGTACAACCGCGGTCAGGTGCTGTATCGCGTCGCCGAAATGATGGAAGGCCGCGCCGCTCAGTTCGCAGCCGAGGTAGCCGAGGCCGAAGGCCTTCGACCAGCGCGCGCCAGCGCGCTCGTGTCAGCCGCCATCGACCGGTGGGTCTGGTACGCAGGCTGGAGCGACAAGGTCGCCCAGGTTGCCGGCGGCGCAAACCCGGTCGCCGGCCCGTACTTCAACTTCAGCGTGCCGGAGCCGACCGGCGTCGTGGCCACGGTCGCGCCGCAAGACAGCAGCCTCCTCGGCCTCGTCAGCGTCCTGGCGCCCGTCATCCTCACCGGCAATACCGCCGTGGTGATCGCCAGCGAGCTGCGGCCGCTGCCGTCGGTGGTGCTCGCCGAGGTCCTGGCGACGTCGGACATCCCGGCCGGCGTGGTCAACATCCTGACCGGCAGCACGGCCGAACTCGCCCCGATCGCGGCCGGCCACATGGATGTCAACGCCGTCGACCTGACTGGCGCGCCCGCCGCCGATCGGGCTGCACTCGAGCGCGCCGCGGCCGGCAACCTGAAGCGGGTGCTCGCCAATCACGACGGCGAGCAGTGGACTGATCCGCCCACCACCCGCCGACTCATGGCCACGCTGGAGATCAAGACGGTCTGGCACCCGGCCGGGATCTGACCGCGAGGGCTCGCAGCGCGTCAGCGAAAACGGCCGCCGGCGGCGTGACGAGACCAGCGCCGACTTGCCCCGTTCCGGCGATCCGGCCGGCCATTCCAGTGTTGATCTGCGGCAAGATCCCGGTCCGCGTGACCAGCGTGACGTCGATTCCGGCGGGCGTCCCGCGGAACTCCAGCACGGGTATCTGATAGAGCCGATGCTCGGCCAGCGTGATCTCGTACATGCGCCGCGTCGTGGCGAGCGCATCCGCCGCGCTGCCGCCGACGAACCGGGCGATCGCCGGGGCTGCCGCCATCGCGAAGCCGCCGAGACCAGCCGTCTCAGTGATCGCCGAGTCGCCGATATCCGGGCTCGCGTCCGTCGGGCCGTAGTTGCCGAAGAACAGGCCCTGGGGCGTCAGCGCCGGCGCGGTAAACCACTCGTCGCCGGTTCCGGCGACCTGAATGCCGAAGTCAGTGCCGTTGCGCGCCATGGCCACGACCACGGTCGAGCCTGGGATGTCGCGGGCGGCGTCCAGCGCGAGCTTGCACGCCGGCATTGCCAGGTTCAAGAAGAAATGGTCATTGCCGCCGATGAACGTGGCCGCCCGCGTGACGTCTGCGGAACTCCATCGTGACGCCACCATCGACGGCAGCAAGTCACGCAGCAGCATGAGCGTGCCGGACCTATTCCGGTTGTGGGCTTCGTCGCCCATCTGCACCATCTGGGCGAGGATCGCGGTGACATCTACCGGCCCATGCTCGCGCACCGCGTCGGCGAGCAGCGGGCCGAGCACCGCCGACATCCAGGTTAGCCGCTCGAGCACGTCCGGCGAGAACGCGCCGTACCGCAGCACCTTCCCGAGACCCTCGTTGAGCGAGCAGTATGTGCGCTTGCCCGTTGCGGGATCCGCCAGCACGTACAACCACATCGACGGCGAGATGACGCCAGCCATCGGGCCCACCGCGCCGCGTGAGTGGCACGGCGCGAGCGTCAGTCCACCGCGCTCGGCGAGCGCCTCTGCCGCCTCCGGCGTGTCGGCGAGTCCCTCGAACATGGCCGCGCCCATCAGGGCCCCGCGCAGCGGCCCGCCCGCGCGTTCCCAGTCGATAGGCGGCCCAGCGTGCAAGAACTCGCCGGGCCGCAGGCCAAGCGCGGCACCGGCCGGCACAACGTCCACAAGCTGAGCCCGCACGCTCAGCATCCGCTCCACGGCAAGCTCGTTCGCTGAGGTTCGTCGCGGGTCGCTCAGGACGGGAACGAGGTCGTCCTCCGTGCCCGCCATTGGCGGCGCCCAGTCGACGCGCGTTACCCGGGCGGCCTGCCGGTCAGCGGCGTCGGCCAGCAGGCTGAGCCCGGCGCTGATCACGTGCGGCTCACGCCGCAGCAGCCCGGTCACCGCGGCGGCCCAGTCATGCGATCAGCCCGCAGGCGAAGCGCGCGGCGGCCGCGTTCGACGCGAAGACCTGCGCCCCGGCCGCCTGCAACGCGGTCGCCTGCCGTTCCAGGCCCTGCGGGTCAGCCGCGGTTCCGAGCAGCGACACGACGACAGCCCCTCCCCCGCGTTCCCGCGCGGCCGCGATCGCGGGCGCCAGTTCGGCGGCAGGGTCAGGATGCGCGCCGTGGCCAAGCACGACGTCGAGCAGCAGGACGGCGACGCTCGGATCGGCCGCCGCCGCCGCGAGCCGCTCGAGCCGCAGCGACTGATCGATCATCGGGTGCGCTCGGCCGACCGTCAGCTCGTCGTCGCCGAAGTCGATCATCGCGTGACCCGTGGCAGTGCGAAGGGGCGCCAGCCGCAGTTCCGGGCTGAGCGGAATGTTCGACTGGATCGGACCAAGCAGATCGGTCGCAATGACCATGGCCTCGTCGCACAGCGTCCCGCCTGCGAACAGGCCCCGCAATAGTCCGCCGCGCTGCTTGGCCGACTTGCCGTGCCATACCGGCCACGAGGGGACTGGCAGGTCGAGCGCGCGCAGCGCCGTTTCGGTAGCCGCGGTCAGGTCGGGCGCGCCGGGCCCGACAAACGCGAACTGAACCGGCGTGGACAAGCCGGCCGCGAAGTCGCGGAGGTCGGCCGCTACCGCGGCGTCTGGTGGCTTTGAAATCACGACGATGAGGTCGGTGCCTGCGTCGGCATCAAGCGCGGTAAGCGCGGCCCTGGCTGACCGGCCACCGACGTCCGCAGACAGGTCCCGGCCGCCGACGCCGAGAGCGGCGCTGACTCCGGTGCCCGCGTGATCGAGGAGGCAGAGCACCTGCTGCGCTCCGGTGCCCGACGCGGCGACCAGCCCGATCGGCCCGGTGGCTACCGCGTTGGCGAAGCCGAGCCCGACACCGCCGACGACAGCCGTGCCGCAGTCTGGCCCCATGACCAGCAGACCGCGCGCGGTAGCGACGCCCTTGAGCAGGACCTCCTGCTCAACGGGCACGTTGTCGGAGAAGATCATGACGTCGCAGCCAGCGTCCAGGGCGTCCATCGCCTCGGCGAACGCGAAGCGGCCGGGTACTGAGATGAGGGCAAGTCCCGGACCGCTGGCACGCACCGCGGTCGCAGTCGTCCGCGGTAGTTGCCCGCCCCCGCCCGTTCCCGCGCTACCAACAGGGCGCGCGGTCAGCGCGGCGTCGACGGCCGCCTTGGCCTGCGCCAGCGCGGACCCGTCAGTGGCCCGGATGGCGATGAGCAGGTCGTTGGGTCCAGCGCCAAGCGGCGGCTGGAATCCCATCGCCGCAGCCAGGCCGAGGTTCAGCTCGGTCGCCATGCCGATCAGTGCGGCCGCCACGCTGTCGGACCGCTGCACGTCCGCGCTGATCTGCATCAGGGTCACCGAGTCGGCGTAGGCGCCTGGCCTGCTCTCGATGTGCTCGGCGGTCACGCAGCTTCTCCCCCGGCCCATAGCGCCGTCGATGCCGCCGCCGCCAGACCTGTCGCCAGGGCGGCACCGGAGGTGTGCCCGACCCTCAGCAACGCACTCAGCGCTGGCGCAGACGGGTCGGCGACGACAGCGGCGAGCTCGTCGACACACTCGCCGCGGGCGGCGTGCCACAGCAGCTCCGCAGACAGCGCGGTCGTCCGGTCGTCCACCATCGCCGCGACGGCTGCCCGCGCGCGGGCGGCCGTCGCGGCCAACCCGAGCGCCCTAGCGCCTAGCAGGAACCCGGCGACTACGTCGTCTCCGGCCGGAGTCAAGCCAGGCCCAAGGCCGAGTAGCCCAGCGACCGCCGCAGCCGGCTCTGTCCTAAGCAGGGTGAGTAGCGCGCCGTCGATCCCGAGCGCGGCGGGGGCAGGCAGCGCGTCGAACAGCACGGCGAGACTTCTGGCCGAGATACCGCCAGCGAGGACCCGCGCCGGAGCCCACTCCCGGACCGAGCGCACGACCACCGTGCCCGCGGGGCCGGTCCACGCCAGGCAGTTATCACCGATCACCGCGTCGCAAGACCCGTCCGCTATCGAGGTCAGGGGCAGCTCAGCGGCGGTGGTGGGCAGCACAAGCGCGCACGGCAGCCGGACGGCGTCGTGGGCGAGCAGCGCTACCACCCCGGGCGCCGCGGCCCGCGAACGACGTGGTTGCGGCTCTACTGCTGCTCTAGCGACAGCAGATCCCCAACCACGTCGTTGAATGCGGAGGTAGAGTGCCGCCGGCGTTACGCCCAGCCAGTGAGCGGGCTGCGGGGGCGCGGCCAACGCAGGCCGTAGCACGCTGCTGGCGGCCGCGTCGAGTCTCACTGCGGCATTCTGCCGCGGAAGCGGGCTGCGTGCATAACCCGCATGCCGGTTTGGGGTTCGGAGGGTTTCCCGGGGAGTGTCCCGCCGGTGGTGCGTGTACCGTCGCGCTATGAACGTAGACCGCGGATTGTCGTGAAGCCGCCGCCGTTTCGCTACTCCCGCCCAGAGTCCGTCACCGAAGCACTGGGCCTGCTGGACGATGAGGCCAAGGTGCTCGCGGGCGGGCAGTCCCTCGTTCCACTGCTCAACATGCGCCTCGCTGCGCCCGAACACATCGTCGACATCAACCGATTGACCGCGCTGAGCTATGTCAACACCGCGAACGGCACCGTGCACGTCGGCGCTCTCGCCCGGCACGCCGACGTGCTGGCGAACCACGCGGCGGCGACCGCGCAGCCGCTGCTGCGACAGGCGCTGCGCTGGGTCGCGCATCCGGCCATCAGGAACCGCGGCACCACGGTGGGCAGCCTCGTGCACGCCGACCCTGCCGGTGAGATGCCGGCCGTGCTCGCGCTTCTCCGCGGGACCGTGCACGTCGCCAGCATCGCCGGCGAGCGGTCGATCCCGGCCAGCGACTTTTTCCTCGGGCCGCTGGAATCGGCCGTCCAGCCGGATGAGCTAGCTGTCGAGGCTGAGTTCCCGGCGCGTCAGCGAAGCGGCACGGGCACCGGGTTCGCGGAGATCAGCAGACGCCGCGGCGACTACGCAATCTGCGGCGTCGCCGCCCTCGCCTGGCTTGGCCCAGACGGCCACATCGGCGGCGCATCCGCCGCCTACTTGTCGATGGGCCCCGTCCCGGTCGTAGTCGACCTGACCGAGGCCGTTGCGGGCACCGCCCCAGACGCGGCCTCGTTCCCAGCAGTAACGGCTCTCGCTAGGGACAGGCTCAACCCGCAGTCCGATATCCACGCGACGGCGAGCTATCGCCGTCAACTGGCCGGAGTGCTCACCGAGCGTGCGCTGCTGACAGCCGTCGCCGGCGCGCGCGAGACTATGGACTCATGAGCGCCCACGACGGAGCGAACGGGGCGGAGCTGCACGAAGTGCGCCTCACCGTGAACGGCGCGGCCCGGACGGCGCTCGTTCCTGCGCGGCGCCTGCTGTCCGACTGCATCCGCCACGACCTGCGCCTAACCGGGACACACGTGGGCTGCGAGCACGGCGTCTGCGGCGCGTGCACGATTCTGCTCGACGGTGCGCCGGTGCGGTCCTGCCTGCTGCTCGCCGTTAGCGCGGACGGTGCGGACATCACGACCGTCGAAGGCCTCGCCGAGCCGGACGGGTCGCTGTCACCCGTGCAGCAGGCTTTTGCCGAATGCCATGGCCTCCAGTGCGGCTACTGCACGCCAGGTTTCCTGACCACCATCACCGCCGGACTGAGGGAAACGCCGGATCCCGACGAGGAGCAAGCGCGCGACATGATCGGCGGGAACCTGTGCCGGTGCACTGGCTACCAGAACATCCTGGCCGCCGTACGCCGGGCCGCCGAGATAACGCGCGAGCGCGCGGCCGGACCGGAGGGTCGCTCGTGAGCTCGCTGCTGGGCGCTCGAGTGCAGCGCGTCGAAGACGACCGGCTGATCCGCGGGCACGGGGCCTACCTGGACGATCTCGGTGCCGGAGCGCTCGCCGCTGCGTTCGTGCGGAGTCCGCACGCGCACGCGCGCATTACGGACATCGACGTCAGTGCCGCCGTCGACGTGCCCGGCCTCGTCGCGATCTACACCTACGCGGACCTGACCGGCCGGCTGACTGAGCCGCTCCCGCTGCTGATCCCCCATCCATCGCTCACCCACGGCCGTACCCCGTACCCGCTGGCGAACGGCGAGGTGAACCACGTCGGTGAGGCGGTCGCCATGGTGATCGCGGCCGACCGCTACGTTGCCGAGGACGCAGCCGACTTGGTCGACGTCAGCTACGAGCCGCTACCCGCCGTTGTCGGGATCGAGGCGGCCCGCGCCGCCACGCAGCTAGTGCACGAAGACGTGCCCGGCAACCTGGCCGCCAACGAGACCCAGGAGCACGGTGACGCGGCGGCCGCGATCGCCGCGGCGCCGCATGTGCTCGAGCTGGATCTGGAGATCGAGCGATCCGCGTCCACACCGCTCGAGGGCCGCGGCGTCCTAGCCGACTGGGACGATCAGGCTGCCAGGCTGCGCATGTGGACATCGACCCAGACCTCAACGGGCGTGCGGGCCGCGGTCGCGGCGAAGCTCCGGCTCGACCTTAGCCAGGTGGACGTCATCACGCCTGATGTCGGCGGCGGCTTCGGGGTCAAGATCGTGCACCCGTGGCCCGAGGAGGTGCTCATCCCATGGGCTGCGCGCCTGCTTGGCCGGCCGGTCAAGTTCACCGAGGACAGGCGTGAGCACTTCATCTCCAGCGCGCACGAACGCGGGCAACTGCATCACGTCACGGTCGGATACGACGACGATGGGCGGATCCTCGGCCTCAACGTTCGGTTCTGGCACGACAACGGTGCCTATGTGCCCTACGGCATCATCGTGCCGATCGTCACGTCGACCCAGCTGCTCGGCCCGTACAAGCCGCCGGCATACCGCGTCGAATTCGACTCGCTGTACACGAACACCGTGCTCGTCACGCCGTACCGCGGCGCGGGCCGACCGCACGCCTGCTTCGTCATGGAACGAACCATGGACGCGATCGCGGCCGAGCGCGGGCTGGACCGAGCGCTCGTCCGCGAGCGGAACTTCATCCAGCCCGACGAGATGCCCTACGACCAGGGGCTGATCTTCCAGGACGGACGGCCGCTCATCTACGACTCCGGTGACTACCCGGGCCTGCTGCGCAAGGTGAAGGACCTGATCGGGTGGGACGCGTTCCCGGCCGCGCAGGCCGCGGCGGCGGCCGAAGGCCGCCGGATCGGCATCGGCCTGGCTTGTTACGTTGAGGGTACCGGCGTCGGCCCGTACGAAGGCGCGCATGTCGTGGTCGAGACCTCAGGCAAGGTCAAGGTCGCTACTGGGCTCACAACCCAGGGTCAGGGTCACCAGACAGTGCTCGCGCAGATCACCGCCGACGAGCTAGGCGTGCCGTTGCACGACGTCGAGGTGGTGACCGGGGACACCCGGCGGTTCGGGTATGCGGTGGGCACGTTTGCCTCCAGGACGGCCGTGATGAGCGGGTCGGCCGTCGCCCTTGCCGCCCGCAAGGCGAAAGACAAGGCGCTGCGCGTCGCGGCCGATGCTCTCGAGGTGGCAGCCGCCGACCTGGAGATCACTGACGGCGTGGTGCAGGTCAAGGGCGACCCGGACAGCGGAATCGGCCTGGGCACCGTGGCCGTCCTGTCCAACCCGCTGCGTTACGCGTTCGACGCGGCGGCAGCGGCAGCGACGCAGTTCGCCGGCGGCACCGATATGGACAAGCCGCCGGTCGCCCCCGACGACGAGCCGGGCATCGAGGGCCGTGCCTACTTTTCGCCTGTGCGCTCGACGTTCGCGAGCGGCGTGCACGCCGCCATCGTCGAGACGGACCGGCAGACCGCCGAGGTCACGATCCTGCGGTACTGCGTGGTGCACGACTGCGGCACGCTCATCAATCCCCGGATCGTCGAGGGGCAGATCCATGGCGGCGTCGCACAGGGCGTGGGCGGCGCCCTCTACGAGCGGATGGCGTATGACGAGACCGGTCAGCTCCTGAATGCGTCGTTCATGGACTTCCTGATGCCGTACGCCAGCGAGGTGCCGCGGCGGCTCGAGATCGATCACCTCGAGACGCCGTCGCCGCTGAACCCGCTCGGCATCAAGGGCGCCGGCGAGGCGGGCGTTATCCCCGGCGCCGCTGTGCTGGCGGCTGCCATCGAGGACGCCGAGGGCATCCAGATCAGGTCAATGCCCATCTCACCGTCGGACCTGTTCGAATTGCGCGGTGCCAGCGGCGCCAGCGGCGGGCCCTGATGCTGCGCATCGGCATCGATACGGGCGGGACTTTCACCGACGTCGTGGCGCTGGACGATACGACCGGCACGCTGACAGTGACCAAGACGCCGTCGACGCCGGCCGACCCGGCAGTCGGCTTCATGAGTGGGCTTGCCAAGGTTCTCGGCCTAGCCCGGGCGGATCCTGGCGAGATCGCGACGATCAGCCACGGCACCACGATCGCGACGAACCAACTGCTGGAAGGCAACGTCGGAGACCTCGGTTTCATCACCAGCGCGGGGTTTGAGTTCATGCTGGAGATCGCCCGCCAGTCGGTGCCCGATGGATACGGCAACTCCTACTTCTGGGTCAAGCCGGACCGGATCGTGCCGGCCGACCGGGTCAAGACCGTCGAGGGCCGGATCGACCACGCCGGCGCGGAGCTGCGGCCGTTCGACGAGGAGCAGGCCGCCGCCGTTGCCCGGTGGTTCGCCGAGCGCGGCATCACCACCATCGGAGTCTGCTTCCTGCACTCCTACGCCAACCCCGCGCACGAGGAAGCGATGGCGCGCGTGCTGGCGCGCGAGCATCCGGCCGCGGTTGTCTCGCTGTCCTCGCGCGTGCTGCCGGAATATCGCGAGTACGAGCGCTCGATGACCACGCTCGTGGATGCCGCCGTCAAGCCGCGGATGTCCCGGTACCTGGCTGAGGTCGCGGCCGGGCTGCACGACCTGCGCGAGGGCGGCGTGCCACTGCATGTCATGACGTCGAGCGGCGGCGTCGCTACGGCGGACGAGGTGATCGGGCGGCCGATCGCGACTGTGCTGAGCGGGCCCGCGGCAGGCGCCGTCGGCGCGGCGATGGTCGCCCACCGTTCTGGCATTGAGTCCGTGCTGACCTGCGATGGCGGCGGCACCTCGACGGACGTCGCGGTCGTGGTGGGCGGCGAGCCCGCGCTGACGACCGAAGGCACCGTCGGGGCTTACCCCGCGAAGATTCCGATGGTTGACGTCGTCACCGTCGGCGCTGGCGGGGGGTCGGTGGCGTGGATATCTCCCGAGGGCTTGCTCAAGGTGGGCCCGCGGTCCGCGGGCGCCGATCCAGGACCGATGTGCTACGGCAAGGGCGGCCGGGAAGTCACTGTCACCGATGCGCACCTCGTCCTCGGCCGCATCCCGCCGCATCTGCTGGCCGGGGAAATCCCGCTGGACACAGCCGCCGCGGCGTCCGGGCTCACCGACCTGGCCGCCAAGCTTGGCCTAGCCGTACCTGACTGCGCCGCCGGGATCCTCGAGGTCTCCGCCTGGAACCAGGCCAACGCTGTCCGCCAGATCACCGTCCGGCGCGGCCTCGACGTACGCGACTTCACGCTGGTCACGTTCGGCGGGTCCGGCTCGCTGCTGGTGTGCCCGCTGATCGAGATCCTGGGCGTCCGCGGCGCATTCGTGCCGGTCAACCCGGGCAACGTGTCCGCGTTCGGGCTGCTGACCGTCGACGTCCGCACCGACTTCGTCCGCACCTTCGTGGCGCGCGAGCCCGTGGTAGATCACGCGGCCATGGAGGCGATCTATGCGAGCCTTGCGACGGCAGCGAGCGCCGCGCTGACGGCTCAGGGCTTCGGGTCAGCCGAGCACCGGCTGATCCGCACCGCGGACCTGCGTTACTTCGGGCAGGCGTACGAGGTGCGGGTGCCAGTTGCGGCGGCTCCACTAACCCCCGCCTCGGCTGCCGAGGCGGTCGAGGCGTTCCACGCCGCGCACCGCGCGCTGTACGGGTATGACTTCCGCCGCAACGCGCGCCAGCAGGTGGAATGGGTCAACGTGCGCGTCACCGGCATCGGGCCGATCCAGCGGCCTGGCTTGCCGTCCCTACCGGCCGGGGACGGCGATGCGACGCGCGCGCTGACCGGCCGCCGGCCCGTCGTGTTCGCCCGCGGCGCCGCGGCCGACGACGCCGCGATCTACTGGCGGCCAGCGCTGCTGGCCGGGGACGAGGTTGCGGGCCCGGCCATCGTCGAGGAGTTCGGGGCCACCGTGCCGGTGCACCCTGGCTACGTGGCTCGGGTCGACCAACTCGGCAACCTCAGGATCGGTACGGTATGACGGACCCGGTCCTGCTGGAGATCATTGCGGGCAGCCTGGCCGCCATCGAAAAAGAGGTCGAGACCGCGATCGCGCGGACGTCTCGCTCGCCCATGATCAGGGACGCGCACGACTTCCGGGCCGGAATCCACGACCGGAAGCTGCGCAAGCTCACCGGGCGCTCGTACAGCGCGCTCGTCCACCCCGTCGCCCGCGACTTCCCGCTGGCGACGATGCGGCCCGGTGACGTGTATTTCCACAACGATGTGTACCTGTCCGAGGGCGGCATCGGCCACTTGCCCGACTTGTGCGTCACGGTGCCGGTGTTCGTGACCGGCCCCGATGGCGGCGCGCCTGACGTGGTGGCGTTCGTGCAGGCGTTCGGGCATCACGACGACATCGGCGGGGCCGTACCCGGGTCGATGCCGAGCCACGCGACCAGCGTCTACTCCGAGGGTCTCATGGTGCCGCCGATCCGGCTCTGGGACGCCGGCGTGCCGAACCAGGCCGCGCTCACGATCATGACCCGCAACTCGCGCATGCCCGAGTCGCTGGCCGCCGATCTGGACGCGGAGTGCTCGGCTTGCCTGTCGGGCGCGCGGCGGCTGGCCGAGCTGTTCGAGCGCTACAGCCGAGCCGCTGTCGAGGCGTGCTTCGACGAGATCGTCGCCAGCACGACACGCACGTACCGGCAGGAGATCCTGGCGAAGATCCCGGTCGGCACCTGGACGTGGGAGGACTACGCCGAGCACGACGGGGTGGACGAGCCGCGACTGCACACCCAGCGGATTACGCTCACGCGGACCGACGATCCGGAGCCGCGCTTGATCCTCGATTTCACGGGAACGGGGCCGCAGGCCAAAGGCCCCATCAATCACGCGGCGAACTACTCTGATGGGAACTTTCTGGCTAAGTGGCTCGCGCCGATCCTGCGCAACCTCGCCGATACACCGGAACGGGCAGCAGAGCTAGACGTCAACGAGGGCATCGTTGACCTCATCGAAATGCGCTTCCCGCCGCCCGGCACGCTGCTCACCCCGGTGTTCCCGGCGCCCACCAACGCCCGCACGTTCGTGATCCTGCGGCTGCTCGGGGTGTTCGCCGGCGTGCTGGCCAAGGCGGTTGGCGGCCGGATGCCCGCCGACCAGGAGACGATCCGCTACACCGGCGTCTACGGAAACACCGCAAGCGGCGAGCCATACCTCATGCGGGAGGTGCTCGGCGGGGGATCCGGCGGCCGGTACGGCGCCGACGGCGAGGACACCATTCACGTGGTGCCCGACTCGCGCAACCTGCCTGCCGAGTTCACCGAGGCCCGGTTCCCCCTGCTGGTCGAGCGGCTCGGGCTGGCGATCGACTCCGGCGGCCCCGGCCAGTTCCGCGGCGGCCTCGGGTACGAGAAAGTGCTGCGCATGCTTGCCGACGGCTACTTCATGTCGATCGCCGACCGGTCGATCCTGTCCTGCTGGGGCGTCAATGGCGGCCGAGCAGGACGGCCGTTCCGGGTGACGATCGATCCCGGCGGGCCCGCGGAGCGCGACGTCGACGCCCTCGCCGACGGTGAGTTCGTGCCAGCCGGAACGCTGATCCGGATCCGCACGACCGGCGGTGGCGGCTGGGGTGACCCGCTGGACCGTGACCCGGCTCTCGTGGCCCGCGACGTGCGGTGGGGCAAGGTGTCACGGGCAGCCGCCGCCGACGACTACGGCGTGATGCTGACCGGCCCGGCCGATGACCCAGCACCAGACGACGACGCCACGGGCGCTGTGCGCGACCGCCTACGGGCGGCACGACCGCCGGACCTGCCATTTTTCGACCGAGGACCCGGCTACGCCCAGTTGTCAGGGCGCGTTGCCGCGGACGCGGACTGGCTATGACCGTGGTCATCGCGCTCGGCGGCAACGCCATGACAGCGCCAGATGGCAAAGCACGGCCGGAGGATCAGCTCGCGGCCGTCGCGGTCGCTGCCGAATCGATCGGAGACATCGTCGCCAGCGGGACGCCCGTCGTCCTCACGCACGGCAACGGCCCGCAGGTCGGCAACTTGCTTGTGAAGAACGAGATCGCCGCTTCGGTCGTCCCGCCAGTACCGCTCGACTGGTGCGGCGCGCAGACTCAAGGCACGATCGGCGTGCTCCTGCTCAACGCGCTCGGCGCCGCGCTGGCGAGGCGTGGCATCAGCACGCGCACGGCCGTCGTGGTGTCGCGGACGCTGGTCGATGCCGCTGACCGCCACTTCGCCGACCCGACGAAGCCGATCGGCCGGTACCTGCCGGCCGCTGAGGCTGCCGACATGATCGCCCACGGCCAGACCTGGCGCGACTTCGGGTCCAAGGGCTGGCGACGCGTGGTTGCTTCGCCCGAGCCGCTCGAGTGCCTGGATGCTGCCGCGGCGGCCGCGCTGCTCGCGGCGGGGTTCGTCGTGGTCTGCGCGGGCGGCGGCGGTGTTCCTGTCGTCTGGGATGCGAGCGGCGGACTGCGCGGGGTGGAGGCGGTGATCGACAAAGACTTGACCGCCGCCGTGCTCGCGCGGCAACTCGGTGCCACCACCTTGCTCATCGCGACCGACGTCGAGGCGGTGGTGGAGGGCCGGGGAACAGCGGCCGCCCGCCCGATTGGCGAGATCAAGGTTGCTGAGATGCGAGCGCTTGCCAAGGACGGGCAATTCCCCGCCGGCAGCATGGGACCGAAGGTCGAGGCTGCCTGCCGGTTCGCCGAAGGCGGCGGCCGCGCGATCATCACGTCGCTACACCACATTGCCGATGCCCTGGCCGGGACGGCCGGCACCACCGTGATTCCATGAGCCTGGATCCGAGCTTGGAGAAAAGGAGCCCCGTCCGTGCCTGAGCCCATCGAAGTGCGCAAGGTCCCGCTGCACAACGTGTCCGACGCCCGCGAGCTAGCCAAGCTGATCGACGCCGGCGCGCTGGAAGCCGACCGGGTTGTGGCGGTCATCGGCAAGACCGAGGGCAACGGCGGCGTCAACGACTACACGCGGATCCTCGCGGACCGGGCGTTCCGCGAAGTGCTCGTCGCCAAGGGCAGCCGCGATGCGGACGCGGTCGCGCAGGTGCCGATCGTGTGGTCGGGAGGCACGGACGGCGTCATCAGCCCGCACGCGACGATCTTCGCCACCGTCCCGGCGGGCGCGGTCGATTCCACCACGGTCGTCACCGACGAGCCGCGGCTATCTGTCGGGTTCGCGATGAGCGAGCGGCTGCTGCCTGAGGACATCGGCCGCACCGCAATGATCACCAAGGTCGCGGCCGCGGTCCGGGAAGCGATGGCACAGGCCGGAATCGATGACCCAGCGGACGTGCATTACGTGCAGACCAAGACACCACTGCTCACCATTCACACGATCCAGGACGCCAAGAGCCGCGGGCAGAGCGTGTTTACCGAGAACACCGGCGAGTCCATGGATGTGTCTAACGGAACAACAGCGCTGGGCATCGCCGTGGCGCTAGGCGAGATCGCGATGCCTACCGACGCCGACGTGCTGCGCGACCGCTCGCTGTACTCGTCGGTCGCGTCCTGTTCGTCCGGCGTCGAGCTCGACCGCGCCCAGGTCGTCGTGGCCGGCAACGTCCGCGGGATCGGCGGCCGGTACCGCATCGGCCACGGCGTGATGCGCGATGCGCTGGACGCCGACGGCATCTGGGCCGCCATCCGGGATGCCGGGCTCGACCTGCCGGACCGGCCGCACCCGAGCGACCTGGACGGGCGGCTCGTCAACGTGTTCCTTAAGTGCGAGGCAAGCCAGGACGGGCAGGTCAGAGGGTGGCGTAACGCCATGCTCGACGACTCTGACGTGCACCGGCACCGGCAGATAAAGGCGTGCGTCGGCGGAGTTGCCGCAGCAGTGACCGGCGATCCGGCAGTATTCGTCTCGGTGTCAGCCGCTCACCAGGGGCCCGATGGCGGCGGCCCCGTCGCTGCGATCGTCGACCTGGGTCCAAGACCGGCGTAGGCGACCGCGACCCGGGCGGCGAGCTCGGCGTTATCGGCGATCAGGCTGCGGTTGACCTCGACGCTGCGGCCATCGCTCAGCTCCTCGACGGCGGCCAGCACCGCGGGCGTGACTGCCTGGCCCCTGGTGCCTGCCGCACGCACGCGAGCCACGGCCTCGGCGATCAACCCCTCGATGTCGAGGCCGCCAGCGGGCGGCCGAGCGAGAATGAGGCCGCCCGACGCGAGCTGCCAGTGCGTCGCCGCGATCGATGCTGCTTCGGCCGGCTCGGCCACCGTCGCCGAGACCGGCGGTCCGCCTTCGGCGGCGTAGAACATCGGCAGTGTCGTCGTCCGCCAGCCGAGCACGGGCACCGCGAGCGTTTCGAGCAGCTCGGCCGTGGCGCTGACGTCGAGTATCGACTTGGCGCCAGAGCAAACCACGACGGCCGGCGTACGAGCGAGCTGCGGCAGGTCGGCCGAAATGTCGAGCGTCTCGGCGAAGCCGCGGTGCACGCCGCCGATACCGCCGGTGCCGACGAAGCGGATTCCGACAGCGCGGCAGACCGCCAGCGTGCCGCCCACCGTCGTGGAGCCGAGCGCCCCCTGCACCACGCACGCGGCCAGGTCGCGCGCACCGACCTTCCGGGCCGCCTGGCCGGCGTCAGCGAACCGCTTCAGCTCATCGGCGGTGAGGCCGACGCGGACGGCGCCGTCCAGTACGCCCACGGCGGCAGGCGTGGCGCCGGCCGCCCGGACGCGCTCCTCGGAGTCCAGCGCGGCGGCCAGCCCGCGACCGGCGGAGAAGCCGTGTGACACCAGCGTCGTCTCCAAGGCCACGACCGGGCTGCCGTCGCTGATCGCCGCGGCGACTTCTGCAGTTAGCTGTGTCGCAAACAGCTGCGGCGCAAACGTCACGGCATCGCCCCCATCTTTGCTACCGCTCGGGCGGCTGCAGCCAGGCCTAGCTCGACGCCGCCGAGCAGGTACCCGGCCGCGAACGCGTCGCCGGCCCCGGTCGCGTCGACCGGGTCGGTGGGCTGCGCCGGAAAGTGCGTCCCGCCCACGCGCACGCCACCTGGGCCCAGCTTAACGATCAGCTTGTCGGCCGAGAGCACACCGTCCAGGAGGGCAGCTTCGGCCCCGTTCCCGAAAATTGCGTCGGGCCGGACTGCGGCCAGCAGGCCGCCCAACGGTGCCACGCCAACGGACTCGATCATGGCCGTAGACGCGAGGTCGACGCTGACGCGCGCCGAGGCGGCGCGCGCGGCGCCGACGGCCGCGAGTGCCGCACCGCGCATCGGCTCGCCCGCGAACGCGTACGCGCTGACGTGCAGCCAGTCGCAGTCCGTGAGCCACTCGGCCGTGATGTGCGCAGCGGCTAGGTCCGCGCCGACGCCGCGATCGGTCAGCATGGAACGCCGCTGACCACCGTCCGACAGTGACACGACGACGCCAGTCCGGCCGGCCAGCGCCGGCCCCACCAGCTCGACGCCGCGGCGGACTAGGTCGGCGCACACCAGGGCGGCGGCGAGGTCGGTACCGCGCGCTGCGATAAGCCGGCTCCGCCCGCCGAGCGCCGTCACCCACGCGGCTACGTTGGCGCCCTGGCCGCCGACACCAACCGATGTCGCCGCGGGTGTATCGGTCTCCTCGGCGAACGGGCCTGCCAGCCGAACCACCACGTCGAGGTGTGCATCACCGAGGACGCAAATCATTGCTCAGATGTTCTCCCGGGTAAACGTTTCCCCAAGTCACGTACTTCCCCTGCGCAACGCCATGTTCTACAGTCGCAGTGCCTGATCACATCCGGCCGGAGGTTCTTCCCATGGCAACCGAGAGTCCAGCAGCCGAGCAGCTCGTCGCGGGGCAGCCGAAGCTGCGCCGCAACCTTAACGTCTGGGAGGCCATCGGTATCTCCGTGGCCCTGATGGCGCCGTCGATGGCGGCGAGCATCAACCCGCAGGGCACTGCAGGCCTTATCGGCCGCGCGACACCGGTCGCGTTCGCGCTCGCCTTCGTCGGCGTGCTCCTCGTGGCCTACACCTTCGTCCGGCTGACCCAGCGCTTCCATCACTCGGGCTCGGTGTACGGGTTCGTCGGCGCGACGCTAGGCCCGTCGGCTGGCGTGATCTCAGGCTGGGCGCTGGCCGGAACGTACACGTTCTACGGCATGGTGACGTCCATGGCGGGCGGCCGGTTCGCGAGCAACTTCCTGAACGCGATCGGCGTCTGGAAGAACCCGCCGACCTGGTCTGGGTTCCTGCTCGGCATGATCGCAATGGTGCTGATCTGGCTCATCGCCGCCACCCCGGCGCGCGCCGGGACCAGAGTGGTGCTCGTGGCCGAGGCGGTCACCGTCCTGCTCATCATCATCGTGATCGCCATCGTGTTCGTGAAGCTCCTCGGCCATTCTGGTCCGGGCAAGCTCGGTGTCAGCGGGCAGATCTTCAGCATGCCGAGCGGCACCGGGCTGTCGACGATATTCCTGGGCGCTGTGTTCGGCTTCCTGTCGTTCGCCGGTTTCGAAGCGGCTTCAACGCTAGGTGAGGAGACCAGCCGACCCAACCGCGACATCCCGCGCGCGATTCTCGGCGTCGCGATCTTCGGCGGGATCTACTTCTTCGTCGTGACGGCGGTTGAGGTGATGGGCTTCGGCACGTCCGCCAAGGGCATTACCGCGTTCATCAATTCCACATCGCTGATTGGTGACCTCGGGACCGCCTATGTCGCGTCCGCGCTCGGCAACATCATCACGATCGGCGCGATGATCTCGGCTTTCAGCTGCGCGCTCGCCTGCGTGGTCGGCGCGTCACGACTGACCTACGCGATGGGCCGGGACGGCGTGCTTCCCGCGGGGCTAAGCCGCGTCGAGGAGCGGCGCCGGACTCCGATCGTGGCGTCGGCAGTGGTCGTACTCGCGGTATTCGTCGGCATCTTGTTCACCTGGTTCGCCTTGCGCGGCACGCCGTTCGGGCTGTTCGCGCAGGCCGGTGTCATTGGCACGCTCATCCTGCTGGTGGTCTACATCCTGGCGACCATTGGCATGGTCCGGCTGGTGTTCTTCACCGGCCAGACCCAGGTTCGCCGGTGGGAGATAGTGATCCCGGTGCTTGGCATCATTGTGCTGGGCTACACGCTGTACCGGAACGTCTGGCCGCTGCCGACCGGTGTCAACTGGTGGGGACCCTCGGCCGCCATAGTCTGGCTGGTCGCCGGCATCATCCTGGTGCTGGTTCGGCCTGCTGCTACGAGGAAGGCAGGCGAGGCGCTGCTTAAGGCCGACGGCCTGACGGCGGCGCCTGCGGTGACCGACGCGAAGGCTAGCTGACTATGCCGCGTCCGTTCAGCCGGATACGCGATGAGAATGAGCGCGCCGCCGACGAGCAGCGCGCGCAGGTTCTGCTGCGCCAGCTCGCCGAGGAGGTCTCCGGCGTCGCGATCACCTTCGTCGACCATAGCGGCGCTGGGCGGATCAAGGTCGTCCCGCTCGGCGCCCTCGCCAAGGCAGCCCGGTTCGGCGTCGGCTACTCCCCTGTGATCGACGCGTTCGTGAGCGACGGCGGCATCGACGGCGCGTCTCCGCTGGACAAGCCGGACGGCGACCTGCGGATGGTGCCCGACCTCGATGGCCTCGTTGCCTTGCGGGATCCCGAGGGCTGGGCTTGGGCGCCTGGCGACAGGTTCTGGCAGGACGGCTCGATCTACGCGAACTGCCAGCGGACATTCGCCAGGAAGCAGGTGGCTGCTGGGCAAACCCAGGGCATCAGCGCGCTGATGGCGATCGAAGTGGAGTGGATGGTCGGGCTCGATACCGACGATTTCGAGCCCGCATTCCGCGGGACTGGCTACGGGCTCAGCCGGTTCCTCGATGGCGCCGAGTACGTCCGCGACGTGCTCGAGAGCCTGGAAGCCGCTGGAGTGCGCGTCGAGCAGATCCACCCGGAGTACGGGCCCGGGCAGTTCGAGGTGTCGGTGGCCGCGCAAGACCCGGTTTCCGCGGCCGACACTAACGTCCTGGTCAAGCTCGTCATCGCGGCGGTCACGTCGCGGCATGGGCTGCGGGCGTCATTCGCGCCCGCGGTCGTGAGCGACAACGTCGGTAACGGCGGTCACGTGCATGTGAGCTTCTGGCGCGACGGACGGAACCTGCTAGCCGGCGGAACAGGCCGGCACGGGCTGACCGACACCGGCGAGTCGATGATCGCCAGCTTGCTTTCGAGCCTCCCGGCCCTGCTGGCCATCGGTGCGCCATCGCCGTCGTCCTACCTCCGGCTGCAGCCGTCACGCTGGGCCGGCGCATTCCAGATGTGGGGCCATGAGAACCGGGAAGCAGCCATCCGGTTCGTGTCCGGCACCGCGGCCAATCCCGCCGCGGCCAACGTCGAACTGAAGTGCTTCGACCTCAGCGCGAATCCGTACCTGCTCGTCGGCGCCGTGATGGCGGTCGCGCTCGATGGGGCCGGGCGACAGGAGAGCCTGCCGCCAGAGGTCAGCGGTGATCCGGGCGTGCCAGGTCACCCGCTCGCGGACAGCGCGGTACGGCTGCCGACCAGCCTGACCGAGGCGGTCGCCGCGCTCACGGCCAGCAACGTGCTGCGCGCGGCGGCGGGCGACGAGCTGCTTGACTCGTTTGCCGCATCCCGGCGGGCCGAGCTGGCCTTGTCGGACGGCAAGAAGGACCAGGACGTCATCGCGCACTACCGGTGGCTGATCTGAGGTGACCCACACGGCGGACGTCGCCGCGCCCGACCTGGCTCTCATCGATCATCACGTCCACGGCATCTTGACCGGTGAGCTGGACGCGATCGCCATCGAATACGGGCTCATGGAGTCGACGTCCCCGCCGCCGCCCGGTACGTCGGGGTTCGATACGCAGATTGGTTTCGCCGTGCGACGCTGGTGCGCCCCGGTGCTGGACCTGGAGCCGCTCGCGCCGGCGGACGAATACGTCCGGCGGCGGCTTGCACTCGGGAGCGCCGAGGTCGCCAGGCGGTTCCTGACCGCGTCGGCCATCAACACGTGGGTGGTCGATACCGGCTATCAGAGCGACGCCGTGACGACGCCCGATGAGCTCGTCGCGCTGAGCGGCTCCGCGGCGGTGGAGATCGTCCGGCTCGAGTCGGTCGCCGAGCGCGTGATCAGCTCGGGTGTCACGGCAGCCGGGTACGCCGACGCAATCACGGCGGCGGTGCACGCCGCGGCAACCGGGCCCAGGCCTGGTCCGGGTGCTGTGGTCGGCTTCAAGTCCGTGGCCGCCTACCGCGGCGGCCTTGCGCTGGACCCAGAGCGACCAGCGCCTGTCGAGGTAGCGGCCGCCGCGAGTCGGTGGCTGCGAGAGGTCAGTGACGGTGCGCCGGCGCGGTTGGAACATCAGGTCCTGATCCGGCATGGCATCTGGGCCGCGATCGACACGGGGCTCCCGCTGCAGTTCCACGCCGGTTTCGGCGACACCGACTCGCGACTCGCCAGGTCTGATCCGGCCCTGCTGCACGACTTCCTGCTGGCGAGCCAGCCGACGGGCACGCCGGTCATGCTGCTGCACTGCTACCCGTATCACCGGCAGGCCGGAGCTATGGCCAACCTGTTCCCGCACGTCTACATGGACGTCGGCGAGATACTCAATCATGTCGGCGCAAGGTCCGCGGCCGTCCTGGCGGAATCGCTGGAACTCACCCCGTTCCACAAAATGTTGTATTCCTCGGATGCGTTCGGCCTGCCGGAGCTGCACTATCTGGGGGCCGTCGGGTTCCGGCGCGACATCGCCGCGGTCACCGGCGCGTTCGTAAGCGACGGCCTGTGGTCGGCCGCCGACGCCTACCGGGTAGCGGACATGATCGGGTCGGCCAACGCCCGGCGCGTGTACAAGCTGCGCCCCTCATGACGTCAGCGCCGGTGTCGCCAGGCGCGCGCGTGTCGGCGGCGAAGCCAGTCGGGCTCAGTGCGGAACTGTCGGGGCTGCTCGCGACCGAACTGCCCGCCGCGATCGAGCTGCGGCACGACCTGCATCGGCACGCGGAGCTGTCCGGCGCAGAGGCCAGGACGGCCGCGACAGTCACGGCCGCGCTCGGCGCTCCGGATGCCGCAGAGGTCGCCGGCACCGGACGACTCATCCGGATCGGGCCCACCGCCGGTCCGGCCATCGCGATCCGGGCCGAGCTTGACGCGCTGCCGATCGCCGAGGAAACGGGCGCGCCGTGGTCCTCGGTGACAGGCGCCATGCACGCGTGTGGCCATGA
>DATFRC010000146.1:0-9987 GCA_035263725.1 Jatrophihabitantaceae bacterium
CAGCCGAGCGAGCCGGACTGCCCCGATGGGTCCACGTGCACACGCTGCGGCATTCCGCGGCGACGATGCTCCTCGAGGCCGGGAAGGGTCTTAAGACGGTCAGCGAGCTACTCGGCCACAGCTCAGTGAGCGTCACGGGCGACGTGTACCAGCACGTCAGCGACGGCGAAGCGCAGGCCGCAGCCGACGCGCTCGCCGCGGCGATCGGGGTCTGAGCCGTTGCTACACCCGTTGCTACATTCCGCCCCGCCAGGCAGCCGCCGGGTGTCGAGCGGGCGTGTGCAAGCCCCGGAAATGCTGGTCCGCGACCGGCCAGGCGGGTGGGGGTTGGACTCACGACGTCCTGTGTGCCTGATTAACCTCAGCACGGTGACCGTCATCTGCCTGCCCGACGTGGACGCGGTGAAGCTCGTCGGCGATCTGCCGGACGGCCTGGAGGTGGTCATCTGGGACGGCGCCGGCCCGCCGCCTGCCGCAGTCGAGTTCTGGGTGCCGACCTACATGCTCGCCGACGCCACGCAGCGCGACGCGGCGTTGGCGGCCATGCCGGAGCTGCGCGTCGTCCAACTCGTTTCGGCTGGTGCCGAGGTGTGGGTCGGCCGCATTCCCCCGGGTGTGCTGCTCTGCGACGGGCGCGGCATCCACGGTGGCTCGACCGCCGAGTGGGTGCTGACGGCGATCCTGGCCGTGCTGCGCGAGTTCCCACGGTTCATCCTCGACCAGCAGGCCCGACGCTGGGCGCCCGTGATCACGGACGAGCTGGCCGGCAAGCACGTACTCGTGGTGGGCGCCGGCGACCTTGGCGAGAACCTGGCCACCCGGCTGCGGGCGTTCGGCGCCTCGCCCGTCCTCGTCGCCCGACGGGCCCGTGACGGCGTGCACGCAGTGGGCGAGCTGCCGGGGCTGCTCCCCGCCGTGGACATCGTCGTGCTCGTCGTCCCGCTCACCCCGGAGACCACCGGTCTCGTCGACCCGGCGTTCCTTGCCGCGCTGCCGGACGGTGCGTTGCTGGTGAACGCTTCACGCGGTCCGGTAGTGGTGACCGACGCGCTCGTCGCCGAGCTGTCGTCCGGGCGGCTGCGCGCCGCGCTCGACGTGACCGACCCGGAACCACTTCCGGAGGACCATCCGCTGTGGACGGCTCCGAACCTGCTGCTGACACCGCACGTGGGCGGGAACGTGCGCGGGTTTCCCAAGCGTGCGTACCGGCTCGTCCGGGAGCAAATCCTGAGTTACGCCGCCGGCGAACCGCTGCTCAACGTCGTACGCGACGGGTACTGACCCCAGCGCGATGAGCGCGCGCGCGAAGAGCCCGTCGCCGCGACGCCTAGGCGGGATGGGTCAGCGCCGGATTCGGCGCGACGGGGCGTATTTGGGCGTTGCCTCGGGAAGTTGGGGGAGGCGGCCGCCGGATGCCGCAGACACCGCCGCCAGGTCGGCCAGTCGCACGCACGGGAGCCGCACCGACCCGGTGTTGGTCACCGCGTAGACGCTGCGGCCGGTGACCGACAGCCCGCGCAGGTCTGCCCACGGCAGGGTGCGGCTGCCGACGAGTGCCCGCACCGTGATGCCGTGATCGTCGACGATCGTTGCGGTGCGGGCGATGAACACCGCGGCCGCCACAGGGATCACGTAGACGATCGAGGCGAGTGGATGTTGCACGAGCGGGGTCGCGCACAGGGCCAGGAACAGCACGGCGAGATAAGCCGAGCGGGGCAGCCGGAACACGCGCGACGACACGTAAGCACCCTACGTCGTAAGGTTCCCTCGTGAGCGCTAAGCAGCATCGCAAGCCGCACAGCAGCACCGTCACAGACGGCATCGAGCGGGCCGGAGCGCGCGGCATGCTGCGGGCCGTCGGCATGGGCGACGACGACTGGCGCAAGCCGCAGATCGGCGTCGCGTCGTCGTGGAACGAGATCACGCCGTGCAACCTGTCGCTTCGGCGGCTGGCCCAGCGGTCCAAGATCGGAGTCCGCGGCGCGGATGGATTTCCTTTGGAATTCGGGACGATCTCGGTCTCGGACGGCATCTCGATGGGCCATGACGGCATGCATTACTCGCTCGTGTCGCGGGAGGTCATCGCCGACTCGGTCGAAACGGTGTTTCGCGCCGAGCAGTTCGACGGTGCCGTGCTACTTGCCGGCTGCGACAAGTCCGAACCCGGCATGATCATGGCTGCCGCCCGGCTGGACGTGGCCGCGGTCTTCCTGTACGCCGGGTCGTCGCTGCCCGGGCGCTACCAGGGCCGCGACGTGAACATCGTCGACGCGTTCGAGGGCGTGGGAGCCTGCCTTGCAGGACGCATCACCCGCGAGGAACTGACCGAGATCGAGAAGGCGATCTGCCCCGGCGAGGGCGCCTGCGCCGGCATGTTCACCGCCAACACCATGGCAGCCGCGATCGAGGCCCTCGGCATGTCGCTGCCAGGCTCTGCGGCACCGCCCGCACCCGACGCACGACGCGACGCCTACGCCGAGCGATCGGGTGAAGCCGTCGTGCATCTCGTCGACGCCGGAATCACCTCGCGCACGATCCTCACCCGGCAGGCCTTCGAGAACGCGATCACCGTGGTGATGGCGCTCGGCGGCTCGACGAACGCTGTGCTGCACCTGCTGGCCATCGCCAACGAGGCGAAAGTCGAACTCACCCTCGACGACTTCAACCGGATCGGCGATCGCACGCCGCACTTGGCCGACGTCAAGCCGTTCGGGCGCTATGTCATGTCCGACATCGACGCGATCGGCGGCGTGCCCGTCGTTATGAAGGCGATGCTCGATGCCGGGCTGCTACACGGCGACGCGCTCACGGTCACCGGCAAGACGATCGCCGAGAACTTGCACGACATCGCTCCGCCCGACCCGGACGGCAAGATCATTCATGCGATGAGCGATCCGATCCATCGCACCGGCGGGTTGACCATCCTGCGCGGCTCGCTCGCCTCGGAAGGGGCGGTCGTTAAGAGCGCCGGCCTGGATGCGGACACGTTCGAGGGCACGGCACGCGTATTTGACCGCGAGCAGGCGGCGATGGATGCGCTGGCCGCGGGCAGCCTGTCGGCGGGCGACGTCGTGGTGATCCGCTACGAGGGCCCGAAGGGCGGGCCGGGCATGCGCGAGATGCTCCAGATCACCAGTGCGATCAAGGGTGCCGGGCTGGGCAAGGACGTGCTGCTGCTCACCGACGGCCGTTTCTCGGGCGGGACCACCGGACCCTGCGTCGGTCATGTTGCACCCGAAGCAGCGGTGGGCGGCCCTATTGCCCTGGTGCGCCACGGCGATCGCATCCGCCTCGACCTCGCGACGCGGACGCTGGACCTGCTCGTCGACGACGCAGACCTAGAACGCCGCCGCGCCGAGTGGAAAGCGCCCCCACAGCCGTTCGATTACGGCGTGCTCGGCAAGTACGCGAAGCTGGTCGGGTCCGCCGCTTACGGCGCGATCTGTTGACTGACCTATCCGCCGGGTGTGTCGCTGCGGCACCGCCCCCGAGGGGCGAATGCCTCGCGCCACTCCGCGCCTGCGGCGCGGGCCGCGTCGCGGCGGCGGGCTCTTCGCGCGAGCGCTCATCGCGCGATGGTTGCGTTCGTCGGTCGCCTCTCGCCGTCGGGCGCCGGCGCTCGACGCCCGGCGGATAGGTCAGTTCAGAATGTGAGACGGCTGTCTCGCAAGGTTGAACTGGCTCGTCGCCCACGTGTATCGTCACGCCCGTGCGTCATCTCGTACTTATCGACACGCGCGTCGGCTGAGCTCCACCGCACCCGACGCGCAGACCCTTCGTGCCAGGCACGGAGGGTTTTTTAGTGCAGCGACGACTCCAGGAAGGCGCTCCATGGACGGCCCAGGTAGCTCGGAGAATTTGACCGGCGCGCAGGCGCTCGTGCGGTCACTCGAACGCGTTGGCGCCGACGTCGTTTTCGGCATTCCCGGGGGAGCGATCCTTCCCGCGTACGACCCCCTCTACGACTCCACGAGGGTGCGGCACATTCTCGTCCGCCACGAGCAGGGCGCGGGCCACGCCGCGGAGGGGTACGCGCAGGCGACCGGCAAGGTCGGCGTCTGCATGGCGACTTCCGGGCCGGGGGCGACGAACCTCGTCACACCGATCGCCGACGCCTACATGGACTCAGTGCCGATCGTCGCGATCACGGGCCAGGTCGGCCGCGCCTTCATCGGCACGGACGCCTTCCAGGAGGCCGACATCTCGGGCATCACGCTGCCGATCACCAAGCACAACTTCCTGGTGCAGTCGGCGGCCGAGGTGCCGCAGGCCATCGCGGCCGCGTTCCACCTCGCCTCGACGGGACGTCCCGGGCCGGTGCTGGTGGACGTGCCGAAGGACGTGCTCCAGGAGCGAGCGCCGTTCGCCTGGCCGCCGCGGGTCGACCTGCCCGGCTACCGCCCGGTGACCCGCCCGCACGGCAAGCAGGTCCGCGAGGCAGCGCGCTTGATCGCGAGCGCGCGCCGGCCGGTGCTCTACGTCGGGGGCGGGGTGCTCAAGTCGCGGGCGGTCGCCGAACTGCGCCAGCTCGCCGAGCTCACGGGCATCCCGATCGTCACCACCCTGATGGCCCGCGGCGCATTCCCGGACAGCCACCGCCAGCACCTGGGCATGCCGGGCATGCACGGCAATGTCACCGCGGTCACTGCGCTCCAGAAGGCGGACCTGCTCATCGCACTCGGCACCCGGTTCGACGACCGGGTCACCGGCAAACTCGACACGTTCGCTCCCGGCGCCGCCATCATCCACGCCGACATCGACCCGGCCGAGATCGGCAAGAACCGCATCGCCGACGTGCCGATCGTGGGCGATGCCCGCGAGGTGCTCGTCGAACTGATCCCCGCAGTGCGGGCCGAATACGAGGCGGGCAGTCGTGTCGATCTGACCGGGTGGTGGCAACAGCTCGATCAGTGGCGCGAGACGTACCCGCTCGGCTACGAGGATCCACCGGACGGGGCATTGTCCCCGCAATACGTCATCGAACGCCTCGGCAAGATCGCCGGCCCGGAGACGATCTTCGCGGCCGGAGTGGGCCAGCACCAGATGTGGGCGTCGCAGTTCATCAGCTACGAGAACCCGTACACGTGGCTGAATTCCGGGGGCGCCGGCACGATGGGCTACGCCGTGCCAGCGGCGATGGGTGCGAAGGTCGGCCGTCCGGACAAGCTGGTGTGGGCCATCGACGGCGACGGCTGTTTCCAGATGACCAACCAGGAGCTGGCGACCTGCGCCATCGAGGGCATTCCCATCAAGGTTGGCGTGATCAACAACGGCAACCTGGGCATGGTGCGCCAGTGGCAGGCGCTGTTCTACGACGAGCGGTACTCGCACACAGACCTGAGCACGCACAAGCTCATCCCGGACTTCGTCAAGCTGGCCGACGCGCTGGGCTGCGTAGGCCTGCGCTGCGAGGCGAAGGACGACGTCGACGGCGCGATCGAGAAGGCGATGTCGATCAACGACGCTCCGGTGGTCGTCGACTTCACGGTCGGCAAGGACGCGATGGTGTGGCCGATGGTGCCCGCCGGCACCAGCAACGACGACATCCAGGCGGCCCGGGGCATCCGGCCCGCATTCGACGAGGACGAGTAGCCGATCGCGCAAGATCCGCTCGTCCCAGGCGAGGAGATCTTGCGCGATCGGGAAGGGACGCGATTATGACCACCCACACGTTGTCGGTGCTGGTCGAGAACAAGCCGGGCGTACTCGCTCGCGTGTCCGGGCTGTTCAGCCGCCGCGGTTTCAACATCGAGTCGCTCGCCGTCGGGCCGACCGAGCACCCGGAGATCTCGCGCATCACGATTCTGGTCAGTGTCGAGGGCACCGCGCTCGAGCAGGTGACGAAACAGCTCAACAAGCTCATCAACGTCATCAAGATCGTCGAGCTGGAGGACGCGGCGTCAGTGCAGCGCGAGCTGCTGCTGGTCAAGGTGCGCGCTGACGACACGACGCGCCGTGGTGTACTCGAGACGGTGGAGCTGTTCCGGGCGAAGGTGGTAGATGTAGGGCCGGAGGCGCTCACGATCGAGGTGACCGGCCAGCCGGCCAAGCTCGAGGCGATGCTGCGGATGCTGGACCCGTACGGCATCCGCGAGATGGTGCAATCCGGGGTGGTCGCGCTCGGGCGCGGACCCAGGTCGATGACGCAAGCCGCATTGCGCTCGGTCGAGCGCAGCGCTTAGGAGAGGAATGCAGTGGCAGTAGAGATCTATTACGACGAGGACGCCGACCTCTCGATCGTCCAAGGACGCAAGGTCGCGGTGCTTGGCTATGGCAGTCAGGGGCACGCGCACGCGCTGTCGCTGCGGGACTCCGGCGTGGACGTCCGGGTGGGCCTGCCCGAGGGCTCGAAATCGTGGCAGAAGGCAGCGGACCAGGGCCTGCGTGTGGTGACGCCGGCCGAGGCTTCGGCCGAGGCCGACCTGATCATGGTGTTGGCCCCCGACCCCGCGCAGCGCAAGCTCTACGCCGAGTCGATCGAGCCGAATCTGCGCGACGGTGACGCGATCTTCTTCGGTCACGGGTTCAACATCCGCTTCGGTTACATCAAGCCGCCCGGCAACGTCGACGTGGCGATGGTGGCTCCCAAAGGGCCTGGCCACCTCGTGCGGCGTCAGTTCGTCGACGGCAAGGGCGTGCCGGTGCTCGTCGCCGTCGAGCAGGACGCCTCCGGCAGCGCGTTCCCGCTGGCGCTCTCCTACGCACGGGCGATCGGCGGCACCCGCGCCGGCGCGATCAAGACGACGTTCACCGAGGAGACCGAGACCGACCTGTTCGGCGAGCAGGCGGTGCTGTGCGGCGGAGTGTCCGCGCTGGTCCAGCGGGCCTTCGAGACCCTGACCGAGGCCGGCTACGCGCCCGAGATCGCGTACTTCGAGTGCCTGCACGAGCTGAAGCTGATCGTGGACCTGATGTATGAGGGCGGCATCGCGAAGATGCGATGGTCGGTCTCCGACACCGCGGAGTACGGCGACTACGTGTCCGGGCCGCGGGTCATCGACCAGCACGTCAAGGACAACATGCAGCGCATCCTGAGCGAGATCCGCGACGGCTCGTTTGCGGCGCGGTTCATCGCCGACCAGGATGCCGGCGCTCCGGAATTCACAGCACTGCGCGCGCAGGCCGAACAGCACCCGATCGAAGAGGTCGGCAAGGGGCTGCGCGGGCTGATGAGCTGGGTGACCACGGATGACGATTACACCGAGGGAACCGCCGCCCGATGAAATTGGCGGTCATTCCCGGTGACGGCATCGGCGTCGAGGTCACCGAGCAGGCGTTGCGCGTGCTGACCGCCGTGGTTCCTGACGTCGAGGTGGATCGTTACGACCTAGGTGCCGCACGCTGGCATCGCACCGGCGAAACGCTTCCCGACTCGGTGCTTTCAGAGCTACGCAGGCACGACGCGATCCTGCTGGGAGCGGTCGGAGATCCCTCGGTACCCGCGGGTGTCCTGGAGCGAGGGTTGTTACTCCGACTGCGCTTCGAGCTCGACCAATACGTCAACCTTCGTCCAGCCAAGCTGTATCCGGGCGTAGCGACACCACTGGCGGGATCGCCAGAGATCGACTTCGTGGTGTACCGCGAGGGCACCGAGGGACCTTACGTGGGAAACGGCGGCGTGCTGCGGAAGGGCACGCCGCACGAAGTCGCGACCGAGGTCAGCGTCAACACCGCGTTCGGCGTCGAACGGGTCGTGCGCGCCGCGTTCGACCGCGCCCGGACGCGGCCACGCAAGCATCTGACCCTGGTACACAAGAACAACGTCCTCATCTATGCAGGCGGCCTGTGGAAGCGGACGGTGGACGCAGTAGGTGCGGAGTATCCGGACGTTGCAGTGGCCTATCAACACGTCGATGCCGCGACGATCTACCTCGTTACCGATCCGGGTCGCTACGACGTGATCGTCACGGACAACCTCTTCGGCGACATCATCACCGACCTGGCGGCTGCCGTGTCGGGCGGCATCGGGCTGGCCGCGTCCGGCAATGTCGACCCCTCGCGGCGTAACCCGTCGATGTTCGAGCCGGTTCATGGCTCGGCGCCCGACATCGCCGGGAAGGGCAAGGCCGACCCGACGGCCGCCGTCCTGTCTACAGCTATGCTGCTGGATCACCTCGGCATGTCGGACGCGGCGGCCCGGGTCGAGGCCGCCGTGGCCGCCGATCTCGCGAACCGGGACTCCCGCAACCCGGGCAGCACGGCAGAGATCGGGGAGCGACTCGCCAAGGCCGCGGCTTGAGGAACTCGCTGGGCCGGCTCGAACGCACGCTCGGCCAGACCGAGTCGATCATCGCTGAGATCCGACCGGAGCAGGCAACGCTGCCGACGCCGTGTCCACAGTGGACGGTCCGTGACATCGTCGAGCACATCGTCGGCGCCGACCTGCGCAACTTCACCACAGTGGTGCAGGGCGAGACGATCGACTGGGGGGCGCCACCGGAACCGCTCGGCGACGATTGGGTGAGGCAGTTCCGGGCCGGCGCCCACGGGTTGCTCGCGACATGGGGTCGCCCGGACGCGCCTGCCGGACGCGCCGACCAGCAGATCGCCGAGCTTGCCATCCACGGCTGGGACCTCACCACGGCCACCGGCGTCGACGTGGGGCTCGATGAGGAGATCGCGGAGCACGCGCTTGCGTGGTCGCAGGGCATGCTCCGTCCCCAACACCGTGGCACGGACAAGGCGGTCGGGCGAGAGGTGCCCGTGCCGGCCGATGCCCCCGCGTATGCCCGCCTGGCCGGGTGGTTCGGCCGCGACGCGGGCTGGCGTCCCGCGTAGTGCGGGTCAGGCGGTCCCGTCCATCCGGGCCCGCTGCTCGGGGGAGAGCGTCAGCCGCACCCCGGCAAGTGCCTCGTCCAGCTGTGCCACCGAGCTGCAGCCGACCATCGGCGTGATCGGCAGCGCGCCACCCGCCAGCCACGCCAGCACGACCTGGTTGCGCGTCGCCCCGAGCTCGGCGGCGACCTCGTCGAGGACGGCCAGCCGCTCCGTGTTGCCGACGTGGTTGTATGCATCGGTCAGCCGCTCGGGGTGCACGTAGCCGCCTTTGAGCAGCGGGCTGTAGATCCACAGGTCCAGGCCGACGGCGGCCGCATAGTCGAGCGTCTCATCGGTGACCCAGCCGAAGCGCTGCGATTGGAAGGCAACCGGGGCGCTCGGGCGCGGCTGCAGGTACGAGTGCATCAATTGCAGGATCGTGAACCCGGGCCAGCCGCGGGCGGCCTGCCGGGCCTGCTCGACACGCCAGGTGGGCCAGTTCGAGCATCCGACGCGGCCTACGACGCCGTCCGTGACGAGACTCCCGAATGCGGCCACCGTCTCCTCGACGGGCACCGACCGGTCCTCGACGTGCGCCCAGTACAGGTCGATGCGGTCGGTGCCGAGCTGCCGGAGGCTGCGCTGTAGCGCGTCCTTGATCGCCGCAGCCGAGAGCCCTTCGATGACGTCGGGGTAACCGCCCGGGACGAGCGGCTGGGCCCCGACCTTGGTGCTGAGGTACACGCGGTCGCGCATTCCGGGCCGCGCTGCCAACCAGCGGCCGAGGACCGCCTCGCTCTGGCCGCCGAACCCGCTGGGGTCGGACCAGAACGAGTAGTTGTCGGACGTGTCGATCATGGTCCCGCCGGCGTCGACGAACCGGTCGAGGATCTCGACCGACGTGCGCTCGTCGGTGCGCGTCCCGAAGTACATGGCGCCCAGCACGAGTGGTGTCATGGCGCTCAGTTTGCCGCGTCCATTCGGGCCCGCTGCTCGGGGTCGAGAATCAGCCGCGCCCCGGCCAGGGCTTCGTCAAGCTGCGCCGCCGTGCTCACGCGGACGATCGGCGTGATCGCCGGGCTGCCTCCGATGAGCCAGGCCAGCACGACCTGGTTGCGGGTGACGCCGAGCTCGGTTGCCACCTCGTTGAGGACGGCCAGCCGCCGGGTCGTGCCGGGATGGTCGTAGCTCTCGGCCAGTGGCCGGTCGGCGCGCACGTACGCGCCCTCG
>DATFRC010000147.1:0-65966 GCA_035263725.1 Jatrophihabitantaceae bacterium
CGAGCTTGCCGGGCAATTCCGTGACCAGCCGGCGACCGTGGTCATGGCCACCGGATCAGGTGGCACCCAGGCCGGGTTGGTCGCCGGCGTGGTGCGATTCGGCCTGCCGTTTCGGGTGATCGCTACGTCGGTGAGCAGGCCGGTGGAGCAGGCCCGCGCCCAGGTTCTGACCACGGCGCAGGGTTGTGCGCGCCTTATGGGGTCGGCCGAGCCCACCCCGTCCGACGTCGATATCCGCAGCGGGCTCGGTCCAGGCTTCGGCATCGCCGGCGACGAAGACCGACGCAGCGCCGACCTGGCGCTGTGGCACGAAGGCCTGTTGCTGGACGACACGTACACCGCTAAGTCGATGACGTTGCTGCGAGAGCTGGTGCGGACCGGGGTCGACGGCCCGATCGTCTTCTGGCACACCGGCGGGCACGCGGCGGCCGTACCGCGAGCAGGCCGCGGATGACCCGCCGAAGTGGCCCGCCGGTGGGGTCGGCGGCGCCGGAGCTGATCGACTCCGGCTTCACGCTGGAGAACAACGACGCCCCGTTCCTGCACGAGGGCCTGAACATTGCCGACATGGCGCACGTCCTCGACCTGCGGCGGCGCGGCATCATCCCGCCACATGCGGCCCGCCAGCTGCTCGGGTTGCTGCTGGAGATCTACCCGACCGATGCCGGCGACTTCCCCTACAACCCGGAGTTCGGCGAGCCCTACAACTCGCGTGAGCGATTCTTCGTCGACCGGCTGGGGGATGTCGCGGGATGGTTGCACGCCGGGCGTCCGCGACGTGAGGCGGCCCGGATTGCGCTGCGGCTGTGCCTGCGCAGCCAGCTGCTGGACCTGGTCGGGGAGATCGCGCGATCCGCGCGTGAGGCCACCGACCTTGCCGCGGGGCACACCACGACGCTCATGCCCGACCAGACCTACCTGCAGCAGGCTCAGCCCTCGACGTTCGGTCACTACGTCCTGTCGTTCGCCTATCCGGTACTGCGCGACGGCGCCCGCTTGCTCGACGAGCTGGACTGGGTCAACTGCAGCCCGGGCGGGGCCGGCTGCGTCAACGGCACCCGGCTGCTCGACGACCGTGGCTTCATCGCGCGTGCCCTCGGTTTCGACGAGGTCATCGAGCACACCCGCGACGCGATGTGGCAGATCGACGGTCTGATCCACATCCTGGCGAGCGCGGCGAGCCTGCTCTCGACGCAGAGCAAGCTCGCCGAGGACCTCGAAATCTGGTCCAGCAGCGAATTCGACTTCGTGGACCTCGATGACGCGTACACCCGATCGAGCATCCTGATGCCACAGAAGCGCAACCCGTACTCGCTCGCCATCGTGCGCGGCGCATCCGGTGTGCTGATCGGACGCCTCACCGGCTTCCTCGCGGTCGCCAAGAGCCCGTCGGCGCGCAGCGACAACCTGATCTTCGCGTACGGCGAGGTGCCCAGGGCGTTGGACCTGGCCATCCGGGTCACCCGGCTCATGTCCGGCGTGGTGCGCACGTTGCGCGTCAATGCGAGCCGGATGCGCGAAGAGCTCGACACCGGGTACACCCAGGCGACCGACCTCACCGAGTACATCGTCCAGGCGTGCGAGGTCGACTACCGCAGCGCATATGTCGTCGTCGGCAACACGGTCCGGGAAGCCAGCAGGCGCGGTATCGCCGGCAAGGACATCACCGGCGACCTGCTTGACGAGGTGGCGCTTGCCGAGACCGGACGGAGTTGGGGACTGGCCGGCCGCGACCTGTCCGGCGTTCTCGACCCGATGAACATCGTCGCGACACGCGCCGCCACCGGCGGTGCCGCACCGGCCGCGGTGGCGACGATGATCGCCCACTGCCACGAACGCGCCGACGCACTTGCCGCGGCGGTCAGCGCCCGTCGCGGCGACCTGCAGGCCGCGATCGAGGCGTTGCTCGACCAGGCGCGCGCCACTGCGGAGGAGACGGACAAGCCATGACCCCAGATGCCGTTCACCTCCCCGACGAGATCGCTGTGATCAACATCGGCCTGCCGTTGTTCGCCGATGCGGTGCGCGACCAGGGCAAGCCGGTGCAGCAGCTTGACTGGCGCATTCCGGCCGGCGGCGACGCCGGCGTCGTGGCCGCACTCGAGAAGCTCTACAGTTCACGGTCCGAGTCGATCGACCTGGCGAATGCGGAAGTGCTCCGCCGGCTCGACCAGGGCGTGCCGATGCTCATTGGCGTCGCGACGGCCGGCGACGTCATGGCCGGACTTGCCGACCGGACGTTGCTGCACTGCGGACCGCCCATCACGTGGGACGCGGTCTGCGACCCGCTGCGGCGCTCGATGCGGGCGGCGACCGTCGCGGAGGGTTGGGCGGCTGACGTGGCTCAGGCCGACCGCCTCCTCCGTGATGGTGAGGTGCGGCTGGCGCCGGCAATCGATCACGGCGCCGTCGTCCCGATGGCGACGGCGATGGGTCCGTCGACGCCGGTGTTCGTCGTCGAGAACCGCCAGGGCGGCACGCGCGCCTACGCGCCGTTCAACCAGGGCCCAGGGGAGACTGCCTGGTTCGGGCGGGAGACGCCGGCCGCGATCGCGCGCCTGGAGTTCCTGCGCGACGTCGCCGGCCCGATGCTGCGTGAGGCCGTCAACGCAGCCGGCCCGATCGACCTGCTCGCGCTCGCCGCCCAGGGCGTGCAGATGGGCGACGACATACACATGCGGACGCAGGGCACTACCAGCCTGCTGATCCGCAACCTGCTGCCCCACCTTGCGGCGCTGCCAGACGCCGGGCGCGTCGAGCTGGCGCGCTTCTTGTCCGGCAATCATCTGTTCTTCCTCAACCTGGCCATGGCCGCGGCTCGGTCGTTGACCATGGCTGCCGAACAGGTACCCGGATCCAGCATCGTGACGACGATGTGTCGTAACGGCACCGCATTCGGGATCCGCCTTGCCGGCAACGACACAATGTTTGTCGCTGATGCTCCGCCGGTCGGCGCGGCGATGTATTACGCGGGCTACGACGCCGAGAGCGCGGCACCCGACATCGGCGACAGCGCCGTCCTCGAACTCGTAGGGCTGGGCGCTGCGGCCGCCGCCGGGTCGCCCGCCGTAGCCGGCTTCCTAGGCGGCCGGCTCTCCGACGCGATCGAGGTGACCGAGGACATGGCCTTGATCTGCGCGGGCAGCAGCAGCCGATTCCAGTTGCCGACCTGGGACTACCGGGGTACGCCGCTCGGCGTCGACGCCCGCCAAGTCGTCGAGCTCGGGATCACCCCCAAGATCACGACGGGGATCCTGCACGCCGACTCCGGTATCGGCCAGATCGGTGCGGGAGTCGTGACCGCGCCGATGGCGTGTTTCCGCGCCGCAGTGCTCGACCTGTCCGCGAGCCCGTGAGCGGAGAGCGCCGGGCATCGGCTCGATGGGACGGCGACCTGCGCGCCGTCGTCGCTGCCGGCGGCTTCCAGCTCATCGTCGACGAACCCGAATCCGTCGGCGGTACCAACCGTGGCCCGCAACCCACGGACGTTCTGCTCGCCTCGATCGCGTCCTGTTTCGCGATCGCCATGGCGTATGCGGCGCGCAAGACCGGCGCCGACCTCACCGACCTGCAGGTCACGGCCACCGCGACGTACGACGGTCCTCGATTCGCGACGGTCGCGATCGCGCTCACCTCGACGGTCGCGCCAGACACTCTCGAACGACTGATCCCGCTCGCGCAACGCGTCTGCTACGTGACCAACACGCTGCGCCAGCCCCCGGAGATGACGATCAGCGTGACCTGAACACGCCACAATGCCTTTCGCCGCATGACCAGCCGCGGTGTTACCCGGCCGCGGCAAGGGCGGCGGCTTGCAGATCGGTGTGTACAGCGGGCGCTTGCGCGGTGTCGAACAGCCGCTGAGTCAGCACGATCACGGCGAGGTCGCGGTCCGGATGCACGAGGAACGAGGTGCCGAGCCCACCGTCCCAGCCGATCGCGCCCGCCCACGGGCCCTCCAGCACCACAGACGTCCCGAGGCCCCAGCCACGCCCGCCGAGGAACGCCGCACCGAACTCCCGCTGCTCGGCGCTCAGGTGGTCGCGGCTCATCTCGCCCACCTGGTCTGCGGTCAGCACCGGATCGCCGCGGCGCAGCAGCATCCGTGCAAACGCCAGCAGGTCGTCAGCCGTCGACAGCAGCCCGGCGGCCCCGTCGTAGAACGCCGGCGGCCGGCTCCACTGCCCGTCCGGCGGATCCCAGACCACCAGGCCGTCCGCCGTCGGCTGGTAGGCGGTCGCCAACCGCGGGGCGTCGTCGGTGTAGAAGCGGGTGTCGCGCATGCCGAGTGGCTCGAAGATTCGGGTGCGCAGCACCTCGTCGAACGACGTCCCCGCGGCTCGGGCGCACAGCACGCTCAACACGAGGGCGCCGGTGTTGTACAGCCACTTCTCCCCGGGCTGCGCCAGCAAGGGCAGCTCGCCGAACCTGGCGATCCAGGTATCCGGGTCGACGAAGGCGTCCGGCTGCGGCGGGCCGATCGTGGCAAGCCCGGTGTCGGTCGCCGCCGCGATCACCGGCCACGGCGCAGGCGTCATGAACATCGCCAACGCCATCCCGAAGCCGAACGTGAACGTCAGCAACCCCCGCACAGTCACCGGGGCGATCGCGGCAATCGTGTCGTCGAGCGGGCCGTCCATCCGGCGCAACACCCGCCGGTTCGCCAGCTCGGGCAGTAGCCGTACCACCGGCTCATCGAGTTCCAGCAGGCCTTCGCGGGCCAACGCCAGCGTGGCCGATGCCGTGATCGGCTTGGTCGTCGATGCGATCCGAAACAGCGAGTTGCGTGCGACCGGTCTGCCACCGACTGCGAGCGTCCCGAGCGCTTCGACGTGCACGTCGTTGCCCTGCGCGACCAGCGCGACCAGGCCCGGCACCTTGTCATCGCCCACGTGCGAGGCCGCGACCGCGGCGAAGCGGTCGAGCTTGTCCGTCTTCAGTCCCATGCCGACAACGTAACGAAGCGTCGGACTCGATCAGTGGGACGCCAGGACAGGACGACACTAGGCGCATGTCGCGGCATGGAGGCAGGCCGCGTGGCGCGATCCTGGCGGTAGCAGGATTGCTCATCGCCGGCGCGAGCGCGTGCCGAAGCGCGCCGCAGGAAAAATCCGCGCCGTCGCCAACGGCATCGGCAATCGCAGCGGTTATCGGCCACCAGTGGCGACTGACGCAGGTGACCGCCTCGGGCCGGAAACTGGATGTTCCAGACTCTCTCGTCGCGACGTTCCAGCTGACGCCCGACGGCCGGTTCCTGGCCTCCGACAGCGTCAACGCCCTATCGGGCGCCTACACGGCTACCCGAACCGGGTTCGCCGTGACGCATACCGCCACCACACTCGTCGGCTACGCCGGCACAGATCCGACGAGGCTTGCGGTCATCGCCGCGATGAACGCCGTGCTGCTGCGCGAGGGATCAGTACGCGCCGAGACGAGCGGCAGCACGCTGACCCTGATCGCACCGAACTATCAGCTCAGCTTTCGTGAAGCGGGTCCGGCGGTGACTCATCCACCGCCGTCCCCGACCTCGACGAACACGCAACGTTGACGAGAGGTCAGCTGCGCAGTCGGTCGCGCAAGGCGTCGAGCCGGGCGTCCCAGTCGTTCGCGAGTGCGGCCAAGAACTGCTGCGCAACCTGCATCGGGGCGGACCGGAGCCGGTAGCGCACCCGACGCCGCTCGCCCGGTTCGGCCGCCACCAGCCCAGCATCGGCCAGCAAGGACAGGTGTTTGGCGATCGCCTGCCTGGTAATGGGCAGGCGACCTGCGAGGTCGGTGGCCGTCGCGGGGCCGTCCGACGCGAGCGTGGCCAGGATGCTGCGCCGGGTCGGATCAGCCAGCGCGACGAAGACCTGTTCGGCGATTGCTTCGATATCAGGCGGCATCGAGGTAGTCGACCAGTTCGCCGAGCTCCTTGATCCAGCCGCTGGAGTTGCCCTCGTAGGCGGTGCGGTGGGCGTCGTCCGGCAACTGGGCGAATCCGCTCTCGACCACGCGCAGCCGGGTGCCGGTTTTCGTGGGCTCGAGGGTGAACTCAACGTAGGTACGGCGTGGGTCGTCCTCGGGCAGCCCGTAGATGTGCCAGGTGTACGCGAAGACCGTCGGCGGCTCGACCCGCTCCAGGCGTAGGTTCACCGTGGCGCCGTCGGTCCACGTCAGCTTCGCTGCGCCACCCGGACGCAGGTCAATCGTCGCCTCGTTGCCGAACCACGTGCCGAGTCCTTCTGCACTCGTGAGCGCGGCCCACACCGTCTCCGGTGGATGCGCGAGCTCGACGGTCCGTTCGATGCGATCCGGAAATGCCACGTCAACCTCCGATCGGGCCTTCTTGTCGTCGTAGCAACCTGTAAGTTGCGACTGTATAGCAAGACGGCGGAAACTGATCGCGCCCGGACAGTGCGGGGTCCAGGCCGCGATGCGAGACTGTCCGGCAAAGGAGGATCCGGCTTGACCAAGTTGCCCGAGCACGTCCGGCCGATGCTCGCGACGCTGGGCCAGCTACCGAAGGACGACGCCAACTGGTCCTACGAGATGAAGTGGGACGGGGTACGGGGGCTCGCCTACATCCAGGACGGTCGCGCGCGATTCATGTCGCGTAACGACATCGACGAGACGGTGAGCTACCCGGAATTGCACAACCTTGCTGAGCAACTTGGCGAGACGCAAGCCCTGCTCGACGGGGAGATCGTCAGCTTCGACGCGGCCGGCCGGCCCAGCTTCAAGCTGCTGCAGCAGCGCATGCACGTGGCGTCAGCGGCAACGGCCCGCCGCTTGGCCGAGAGCGACCCGGCCGTGTACCTGATCTTCGATCTGCTACATCTGGACGGCCGCAATCTCTTCGACCTGCCCTACACGCAGCGGCGGGAACTGCTCGAAGGTCTCGAGCTGGACGGCGCATCGTGGCAGACGCCGCCCGCCTTCGCGGGCGACGGGCCGCACGCTGTCGAGGCGAGCAAAGAGCGACAACTGGAAGGGGTCGTGGCGAAGCGGTCGACCTCCCGCTACCTGCCGGGACGTCGCTCGCCGGACTGGGTGAAGGTCAAGAACTTCCACACCCAGGAGGTCGTCATCGGCGGGTGGAGCCCGGGTAAGGGACGCCGCGAGGGCACCGTCGGCGCGCTGCTGCTCGGAGTACCGACGCCCGACGGGCTGCGTTACGTGGGACAGGTCGGCACCGGATTCACCGACGCGATGCTGCGTGATCTCGCCGAGCGGCTGCGTCGCATCGCCCGCAAGACCTCGCCGTTCTCGCCCGACGTGCCGCGGACCGACGCGCGTGACGCGCAGTGGGTGAGGCCTCAGCTCGTCGGCGAGGTGTCGTTCAGCGAATGGACCGGCGACACCCGGTTGCGGCATCCCTCGTGGCGCGGCCTACGTCCGGACAAAGGCCCTGACGAAGTGGTATTCGAGATCTAGGCGACGGGGGGCGGTGTGTCCAGGTGCCCATTGCGGGACGCGATAACGCCGGCTTGGAACCGCGAGGTGGCGCCCACCTGGGCCATGTAGTCGGCGATGTGCCGCCGGCAGGTCCGCACTGAGATCGACAGCCTGCGGGAGATCGCCTCGTCCTTCTCGCCGTCGGCCATCAAACGCAAGATCGCGAGCCTGGTCTCATCGACCTCTGGTTCTGGATGCTGATGGTCGAACACCTCGTCGAGCGGCGACGCCTCCGCCCACAACTGCTCGAACGTCGCCACCAGCCACGCGACCACGCGCGGTTCGCGTACAACCGCGAACTGAGTGAGTCCCGGCTCGCCGGACGGGGTGGGCAGTAGCGCGACCTCGCGGTCGATGATGAGGCTGCGCCCGGGCACGGCCGGAGCGAGCCTGATCCGCGCGCCGTTCTCGGCCAGCTCGCGCAGGTAGGCGCGGGTGGCTCGGTCGCGCAGTGCCACGTGCTGGTACAGCAGGCGGGTGGCGACGCCGCGGCCGAGCGAGTAGAGGTTGGCGGTCCTAGTGCGCGGGTCGATGCGGGCCGGACCCCGACCCGGCGCGACTGAGAGCACCTCCTGCTCGCAGTGCTCGGCGAAGTACATCAGGACGTTTCTTGCAGCCTCCGGATCGGTGACTACCTCGACGCTCGGCTGCGGGTTCTGGTCGCGGACGGCGCGGGCCCAGTCAGGCATGACCTGCCGGATCGCCGCACGACGAGCCTCGACGGCGACCCGGCGCGCGTTCAGCTCTAGTTCCTCGGCGCCCAGACTTGCCATCTCCGCGAGGGACGGGTTCACGGCCGTGAAGTGCGCGCCGTTCTCGGTGGTGATCAGCCCGATCTCGAGCAGTGTTACTGCGGGTTTGTCGAGCTCATCGGAGCTCACGCCGACGCCGGGGGCGACGTCACTGAGCGTGCTACCCGGCTCATTCAGCAGCGCTCGGTACAGCTCGACGTCAAGATTGCCGAGTTCGCCCTCTTCGGTCATGTGGCCATCCGCATCGCAGTTGGTGACAGGCAGCTAGCTGCCAGCAGGACAGTTTGTGTTGGCGACCGTGCGCGACCGATCCTATGGGTGGCGTGGCGTATGCCAGAGCCCGTGGAGGAGTTTGGTTGGGACGACGCGGTCCCAAACCTCGTGAAAGGGGTCGATTTGATTACACCACGCATGCGTCGGCTAGCGCTGGCCGTCCTGGCGGGGGTGTTCTTTGGACTGGTAGGGACCGCGGTAACGTCGGCAAATGCTGACACGCCGGCACCCGCGCAGTCTGGTGTGGCCCAGCCCCAGCCCGCTGACTGGTGGTAAGCAGGGTTAGTGTCAGTCGGCAATAACTGAATGGACGTTGCGGTCGTAGTCCTGGCGACCGCGACAGCAGGGCACGGCCCCGTCTGATTGGTTCGGTTGGCATCGCATCCGTCGGCGATGCCCGTCCGGTGCCTACGGACGAGGTCGAAGGCCGCCGTGGTGGGACCTGCGGACGCTCGAGAGCTGTCGTCGTCCCTTACCCCCCGGAGGATCGCGGAGTACTCGCGTCCGTGGGCGAACCGCCACGGCGGCCGTTGCCTCTGTATGCCCTGGACCGGCGCTCGCTGAGCGCCGGTTTCGTTGTGTTCGGAGATCGCGAGACCGCCTCAGAGATCGCCAAGTGCGGTGACCGGTGATTCCACACAGTCGGCCACGAAACGCAGGAACCCGCCGGCGACCGCCCCGTCGCAGGCACGATGATCAAAGGCGAGCGTCAACTGCGTGACCTTGCGGACGGCGAGTTGCCCGTCGACCGCCCAAGGCCGGTCGATAACGCGGCCCATGCCGAGGATGGCGACCTCGGGGTGGTTGATGATCGCCGCGGAGCCGTCTACGCCGAACACGCCGTAGTTGTTCACAGTGAAAGTCCCGCCGCGTAAGGTGGCCGGGGCGATCGCCCCCGAACGGGCATCGGCGGTTTGCGCGCCGATCGCCCCGGCCAGCTCTCGGGTGGACATCGTATGCGCATTCCTGACGACCGGGACAATCAGCCCGTGATCGGTCTGCGCGGCGAAGCCTAGGTGCACCTCGTCCAGCAGCACCAGGTCGTCGTCCTCGATCCGGGCGTTGAGCTGCGGGAATCGTCGCAGTCCCAGCACCGCGAAGCGGGCCAGCAGCCCGAGCAGGCTCACCGGCTCGTTCGGGCGGGCCGCGTTCAGCGCCGTGCGCGCCTCGAGGAGCCCGGTGGCGTCTACGTCGACCCACACAGTGGCCTCAGGGATCTCCCGCCGCGACCGGGTGTACAGCTCAGCTGCCGATTTGCGCATGCCGCTGAGCGGTACGCGCTTCGCCGAGAGGACGGCCTCGACATCGCGCCGCAGCACCGTGCCGTGTGGCCCGCTGCCTGACAGTCGGGCCACGTCGATGTGGTGCTCGCGGGCAAGCCGCCGCACCAGCGGGGAGATGACCGGACGGTTGCCGCTGGTGCCATCCGGCGGCGGGGTCGCGGGCACGGATGCGGTCGTGCGGGAGCGGCGGGGACGCCGCGTCTGCGTCGACGTGCCGTAGCCCACGAGCACGCGGCCCGACTCGTCCGCCGGGGCGCTCGCCAGGCCCGGCTCGGCGAGCGTGCCCTGCTGTTGCGTGACGGTAAGCAGAGCAGAGCCGACCGGGATCGTGTCGCCCACCTCGGCGTTCAGTGCGGCGATCACCCCGGCGAACGGCGCCGGCACCTCGACGCGTGCCTTGGCGGTCTCCACCTCAACGACGGGCTGGTCGACCCGAATCGGGTCGCCCACGCCGACCAGCCATTCGACGATGGTCGCCTCGGTAAGGCCCTCCCCGAGGTCAGGCAGCGCGAACTGTGCGTCAGGCATCGGGCAGCACCACCGTGTCGTCCCACTGCAAACGCTCGATCGCGTCCAGGATGCGGTCAACGTTGGGCAGGTGGTGCTCCTCCAGCATGGGCGGCGGGTACGGAATGTCAAAACCGGTCACGCGAGCCACCGGCGCGTGCAGGTAGTGGAAGCACTGCTCGGTCACCCGCGCCGCTACCTCGGCGCCGTATCCGAGGAAGGCAGGCGCCTCGTGCACCACCACGGCCCGGCCGGTGCGCCGCACCGACGCGCATACCGTTGCGTCGTCGAACGGAGCAAGCGAGCGCAGGTCGATCACCTCGACACTTACATCGGCCGCCGCGGCACTCTCCAGGGCGGTGGGCACCGTCGGGCCGTACGCGATGAGAGTGACGTCCGAGCCGGCACGCCGCACGACGGCGGTGTCCAGGGGCGTGCCGGTCGTCAGCGGCGAGGCATCCTTCGCCCAGTAGAGGCGCTTGGGCTCGAAGAAGATCACCGGGTCGGGACACTCGATTGCCGCGCGCAGCAGGCTGTACGCGTCGGACGGCGTTCCGGGCGTGACGACCCGCAGCCCAGGCGTATGGGCGAAGTACGCCTCGGACGAGTCGCTGTGATGCTCGACGCCACCAATGCCACCGCCATAAGGGATGCGCACGACGACGGGCAGTTCCATCCGGCCCCGCGTGCGGTTGTGCAACTTGGCGAGATGGCTCGTGATCTGCTCGAACGCCGGATATGCGAATGCGTCGAACTGCATCTCGACGACCGGGCGTAGCCCGTTCATCGCCATGCCGATCGCGGTGCCGACGATGCCGGCCTCGGCCAGCGGCGTGTCGAAGACGCGGGCCTCTCCGAACCGCGCGGCCAGTCCGTCGGTCACCCGGAAGACGCCGCCCAAAGTCCCGACGTCCTCGCCGAAAACGAGCACTCGATCGTCGGCGGCGAGCGCGTCGGCGAGAGCGCGGTTGAGCGCTCGTGCCATCGTGACGGGCTCGGCGGCGATAGCCGTCATTGCGTTACCTTCGCGGCTTGCCGCCGCAAAGCCGGCGTGGGCGTCGCGTACACGTGCTGGAACAGTGCTGCCGGATCGAGCGTCGGGTCGGCGTTCATCCGATCCCGCAGCGACGCCGCGAACGCCTCGGCCTCCTCCACAATCCGCGCACGCGCACCTGTATCGAGCACCGATCTCGCGCTCAGGTAGCGGTCCAGGCGGTCGATCGGGTCTCGGGCGAGCCAGGAGAGTACTTCGTCTTCGCTGCGGTAGCGGGTGGCGTCGTCGGCGTTGGTGTGTGCCTCGATGCGGTACGTGCGGGCTTCGATCAGTGTGGGTCCCTCGCCGGCCCGCGCGGCCTCCAGCGCCGACTGCGTTGCGGTGTACACCATGGCCGGGTCGTTGCCGTCGATCAACATCGACGTGACGCCGTACCCGACACCCTTGTGCGCCAGCGACGGCGCCGCGCTTTGCTTGGACAGAGGCACGCTGATCGCGTAGCCGTTGTTCTGGACGAGGAACACGACTGGCGCGCGCCACAAGGCGGCGAAGTTCAGCGCCTCGTGCGTGTCTCCCTCGCTGGTTGCGCCGTCGCCGACGAACACGAGCGCGACCGTGTCCTCACCCTTGATCGCGGCCGCGCGGGCGAGGCCCACGGCGTGCAGCGTGTTGGTCGCGAGCGGCGTGCACTGCGGCGCGACGTGGTGCGCGTGCGGGTCGTAGCCGAGGTGCCAGTCGCCGCGCAGCAGGCTGAGCGTCTCGACCGGATCGACGCCGCGTGCGACGAGCGCAACGCAGTCGCGATACGTCGGAAACAGCCAGTCCTGAGCCTGCAACGCGGCGACCGCGGCGACCTCGCAGGCCTCCTGGCCGTGCGAGGACGGGTAGACGGCGAGCCGACCCTGCTTGGTCAATGCCGTCGCCTGCGCGTCGAAGCGGCGGCCGATGACCATGCGCCGATAGACGTCGAGCAGCACGCGATCGTCCGGCAGGTGCCCGCCTGGTACGGCCTCGCCGGACGCTGTGAGGAGCTGCAGCGGCTCGGCGTCCGGCAGCAGGTTGCGGCTGAGCTTCTGGCGCGGCGTCGCGACGGTGGACATGGGCTGATTGTTCGTCGCCGCGGGCCATTCCTCCAGAATTGGGCGCTGAGTCGAGACGTTTGGCCGCCAGACAGCTAGTGTCGAGCCACATGACCGGATGGACGGGCGAGAACCGTTCCGCTGATGGACGATCGGCCGCGCTGGACGAGACGGATCGGCGCATCATCGCCGAGCTGCGCGCAGACGGCCGGATGTCGATGCGCGCGCTGGCGGCCAAGCTGCACATCTCCCGCGCCGGCGCCTACGCTCGCGTCGAGCGGCTGCAGCGCCAGGGCGTGATCACCGGGTACACAGCGGTGGTCGACCCCGAACGCTACGGGTTCGACATCTCGGCGTACGTCCACCTCAAGATCAGCCAGCACTCGTGGAAGGACGTGCGGCGCCGCATCGCCGAGATCCCCGAGGTGTGGCACGGCGCGCTGGTCTCCGGCGACAACGACCTGGTGCTGCTCGTCCGCACCCACGACGCCGCAAGCCTGCGTGATCTGGTGCTGAACACGTTCCAGGCAATGCCTGACGTGATCTCCACGCAGACCGTGTTCATACTGGACGAGATGCAACGCGCACTCTAGGGACGAGAACGTGGACCGCGACGAGCCGCCGGTTGTCGTCCCGGTGACGGCAGACCCCGAAGGCGACGAGGAACTCATCGCCGCCGGACCAAGGCTGCCGCGCTGGCTGGTTCTGGCCGTGATCGCCGTAGCCGTTGCTAGCGGGCTCACCGCTCTCGTGTTGAAGAACGACGGGCATCCGACCGCCGCGCCCAGCCCGAGCCCGACCCCGAGCGTGATCAGTCCGGCGCCGGAGGGCCTTGCCGACCTGTCGGTCCAGGACTTCGCGATCAACCACGCCGGCGAGCTCTACGTTCTCACGTCACCGCCGGAGCGGCTCGTCTCCGTGGACCCGGACCGTTCGATCAGAGCCCGGGTGCGCGCGCCGGTCGGCGCGAAGCTGGTCGTCGCCGACCCGCCCGGCGATCTTGTGTGGGTGATCGTGCCGCACCGTGGAATCAGCGACGTGTCGATCTATGCCGGCCCGACAATGGCCGCCGTCGGGCAGTTGCAAGTGTCGGCCACGGTCGTCGCCGCGGCGGCGCTCGAAGATCAGCTCTTCATGGCCACCGACCGCGGCATATACCGCGGCTGGCCGGGGGGGACAGCGACCCAATTGCAGGGATACACCGGCCCCGTGCAGGCGATCGCGGCCGACCCGCCGAGGTTCCGGCTGCTCGCGGTCTCGAAGTCCTACGACCTGATCAGGGTGGGAGAGGACACCGCCCAGAAGGTGCGCAAGCTGACCAGCGTTCGCGCGAAGTCGATCGTGGTAACGGACGACGACCACATCTGGCTGGTGGGCTTCGGGCAGCCGTCCGGATCGCGGATCGGCAGCCTCGACCCGCAGACGCTGGACGTCACTCTCCTCGAGCCCGGGGACCCACAAGCGGACCGCGGCGCGATCGGATGGACCGGCGGATCGGTGTTCTGGGTCGAGTACGCGGATAGCGCCTCGCTCGTCTGCATGGACGGGAGCACCGGCTTGGCGTCGGGCACCTACTCCGAGACCGACGCTCCGGTGGTGTCCGTGCCTGGCGTCATCTACGCGGTGCGGGGCACCGGCGTCGTCAAATTGCCATCGCCGACGGCCTGCCGCGGATAGCGAGACCGTGCGTTGGACGTCAGATGGCGTTGGCGATGATCATCTTTGCCTCGTCCTGTATCTGCGCGAGGTGCTCGGGTCCGCGGAACGACTCGGCATAGAGCTTGTAGACGTCCTCCGTGCCGGACGGACGCGCGGCGAACCACCCCGATTCGCTCACCACCTTGAGCCCGCCGATGGGCGCCTGATTGCCGGGCGCGGTGGTGAGCGTCGCCGTGATCTTCTCGCCGGCGAGTTCAGTGGCATCGAGGTGGTCGAGCCGGGCCAACGCCGCCTTCTGCTCGCGCGTCGCCGGCGCATCGATGCGCGCGTAGGCCGGATCGCCGTACCGGACGGTGAGCTCGCGGTATCGCTGGGAAGGCGACCGGCTGGTGATCGCCGTCATCTCCGAAGCCAGCAGCGCCAGGATGATGCCGTCTTTGTCGGTTGTCCACGGTGAGCCGTCGCGGCGCAGGAACGACGCGCCGGCGCTCTCCTCGCCGCCGAACGCGACGTCGCCGACGAGCAGGCCGGGCACGAACCATTTGAAACCGACGGGCACCTCGAACAGCCGCCGGCCTAGGCCCGTCGTCACGCGGTCGATCAACGCCGAACTGACGAGAGTCTTGCCCACCGCGGCGGCGGGCGGCCACGCCGGGCGGTGCGTGAACAAGTAGTCGATCGCGACGGCGAGGTAGTGATTCGGGTTCATCAGCCCGCTGTCGGCTGTGACGATGCCGTGTCGGTCGGCATCCGTGTCGTTACCGGTCGCGATGGCGAATTCCCCCTGCCGTGCGATGAGTGAGGCCATCGCGAACGGCGATGAACAGTCCATGCGGATCTTGCCGTCCCAGTCGAGCGTCATGAACCGGAACGTCGGATCGACCAGCTGATTCACCACGGTGAGGTCAAGGCCGTACCGCGAGGCGATCTCGGCCCAGTAGGCGACACTGGCACCGCCGAGCGGGTCGGCGCCGACGCTTATGCCGCGGATCGCATCCATGTCGACGACGGTCGGCAGCTGGGCTACATATTCATCAAGGAAGTCGTACTTCTCGGCCATGGGCCGCGACGTTCGGCGCACACCGGAAAGTCGCGCGACCAACAGGGCGTTGGCGCGGTCTTGGATCCATCCGGTGATCTCCGTGCCGGCGGGTCCGCCATCGGGCGGGTTGTACTTGAAGCCTCCGTCGGGCGGGGGATTGTGCGATGGCGTCACGACAACGCCGTCCGAGCCAGGATGTGCCAGGATCGCCCGCGAGACAGCGGGCGTCGGCGTGTAGCCGCCGCGCGTGTCGGCGAGCACGGTGACGTCGTTGGCGGCGAACACCTCGAGTGCGCTGACTCGGGCAGGCTCGGAAAGCGCATGCGTATCGGCGCCCAGAAACAGCGGGCCGGTGATCCCGTGCGCCGCCCGGTAGTCGCAGATCGCCTGGCTGGTCGCCAGGATGTGGTCCTCGTTGAATGTCGCGGTGAAGGCCGAGCCGCGGTGCCCCGACGTGCCGAACGCGACCCGCTGCTCCGGGTACGCCGGGTCGGGATGGATCGTGTAATACGCGGTGACGAGTTTGGGGACGTCGACCAGGTCGGCGGGCGTGGCCGGGGTACCGGCGCGAGGATCGTTCATACCCTGATGGCATCACGAGCGGGGCGTGAACTCCAGAGCTTCCCCGACACGGGAGTTAGTTCGCGTTCGTCAGTACGGCCTGGATCTGCGTCACGTGGGCGACGAAGCGCCCGGCGTCGTCGGACAGGTCGGTGCGCACGGCGATCGTGGTGTGCCCGACGTGCAGCGGCGTCGACGTGGCGGTCACGACGCCGGAGCGCACCGCTCCGGTGAATACCGTGCTTGATGAGATCGTCGAGGTACGCGCACCGTCGGGAAGGTTGAGGAAGGCGCAGACGGCTCCGGTGCTGTCCGCCAGGGTCATGATCGCGCCGCCGTGCAGCACGCCGCCGGCCGTCGTGCGCTCGGCCGCCCAAGCGAGCCGGCCGACCACTTCGTCCTTTCGTGCGATGACCAACTCAACGCCGGTGGCTCGTGCGAACGGCATGAAGGTGAGCATGTCATCCGGGGTCATGCCCGTAACTTAGAGCCATGGCACTCGTCGTTGGCGTCGACTCGTCGACCCAGGCCTGCAAGGTTGTCGTGCGCGACGCGGCAACCGGGGTGCTCATCCGGCAGGGACGCGCCGCGCATCCGAATGGCACCGAGGTCGACCCCGCCGCATGGTGGGTCGCGTTGAACGCGGCGATCCGGGGCGCGGGTGGTGTGGACGACGTGGCCGCGATCTCTGTCGCGGGGCAGCAGCACGGCATGGTGTGCCTGGACGAGGCAGGTGCCGTCATCCGGAAAGCCTTGCTGTGGAACGACACCCGCTCAGCGGGCGCTGCTGCCGACCTGACCGCCGAGCTCGGCGGACCCGCCGCCTGGGCGGAGGCGGTCGGCCTGGTACCCGTCGCCTCGTTCACAGTGACGAAGCTGCGCTGGCTGGCGGACCACGAGCCGCGGCACGCCGCCCGAACGGCGGCGGTGTGCCTGCCGCACGACTGGCTCACGCGGCGGCTCGGAGCCGAGTTCGCCACCGATCGCAGCGACGCCAGTGGCACCGGGTACTGGTCGCCGGCAACCGGCGAGTACCGGCCCGACCTGCTGCGCCGCGCGCTCGGCCACGATGTCGCTGTGCCGCGCGTCCTGAAGGCGGACGAGCCTGCCGGTCGAACGGCACGCGGCGCTGTGCTCGGACCCGGCGCCGGCGACAACGCTGCCGCCGCCCTGGGTCTCGACGCCCGCCCCGGTGACGTGATCGTCTCCGTCGGGACGTCCGGCACGGTGTTCGCGACGAGCGCCACGCCGACCGCGGACGCGAGCGGCATTGTCGCGGGGTTCGCGTCCGCTACCGGCGACTTCCTGCCGCTAATCGCGACGCTGAACGCGGCCCGCGTGCTGGACGCCGCCGCGTCGATCCTGGGCGTCGATCACGTGCGGCTGGCCGAGCTGGCCCTGCAAGCCCCGCCAGGCGCAGGCGGGCTCACCCTCGTCCCGTACCTCGAGGGCGAGCGAACGCCGGACCGGCCCGACTCGACCGGCGCCCTGCACGGCTTGCAGCTCGCCAATTCCACGCCGGCACATCTCGCCCGGGCCGCCGTCGAAGGGCTGTTGTGCGGGCTCGCCGACGGGCTGGACGCGCTGGTCGCGCAGGGCGTTCCCGTCGAGCGGATCTTCCTGATCGGGGGTGGCGCGCGATCCGACGCGGTGCGCCACATCGCCCCGACGATCTTCGCCCGACCGGTCACGGTGCCCGAGCCGCGTGAGTACGTTGCCGACGGCGCTGCCCGGCAGGCGGCCTGGGTGCTCACCGGCGAGCGTCCGCACTGGCAGCTAGACGTGGCGACGACGTTCGACGCGGATCCTGCGCCGGCGGTGCGCGAGCGCTACGCCGAGGTGCGCGAGCTCACCGCGACCCGTCCGACGTTCCAGTAGCCCTTGACGTACAGCTGCTCGTTAGGAATGCCCAACGCGTGCAGCCCGGGACGCAGTGCCGCGACGACGCGGGATTCGCCCATCGCGTAAGCGTGCCCGCTGCCCGGCGGCGACGCGAACGCCTCGACCGCGGTCGCGAGCAGGTCCGCGCCGCCCGGCGGGGCGCCGGCACGGTGCAGCCAGCGCACCTCGGCGGCGACTGGCAATTCGTCCTTCTCGTCGCCAACTTCGAGCAGCGCATACGCCGGGGTACGGACTGCAATGGCAAGCTCGGCGATCGCCGGCAGCGCCGACTCGTCGCCGATGAACAGGTGCCAGTCGGCATCTCGTAGCTCCAGCCGCCCCCGCGGACCGAAGAACTGCACGTCGTCGCCCGGCGCCGCTCTCGCCGCCCACGTCGCGCCCGGCGCATCGCCGTGCAGCAGAGCGTCGACGTCGAAGCGTCCGTCCCGGTACCGCGTGATCGTGTAGCGGCGCTTGAGCTTGCGGCCGGTGCCGTCCGCCAAGACGATCTCGATGTCCTGCGCCGGGCGGGGGCGCTCGAGGGTCGGTGCGGCTAGGGTGATGCGCCGCATTCGCGGGGTCAGGTCATGGGTGCCGACAACCGTGCCCGCGTGCAGCGGCGTACGGCGGATGACGGCCATACCGCCCAGTGTCCCGGACCACGGCGCCGCGCGGTAAACCCCGAGACGCCGTTAGCGGCACAATCGAGAGCGTGGCCATAAGCGTCTTCGATCTGTTCTCTATCGGCATCGGGCCGTCGTCCTCGCACACCGTCGGCCCGATGCGGGCCGCGCTGCGGTTCGCAGTCGGCCTCGCCGACGACGGACTGCTGGACCGGGTGAGCGCGGTTCGGGTCGAACTGTTCGGCTCGCTCGGGGCCACCGGTCACGGGCACGGCAGCGAACGGGCCGTGCTGCTCGGCCTCGAGGGCGAGCGCCCGGAGACCGTCGACACGGCACGGACCGTCGGATCCGAGCGGGTAAGCCTGCTCGGCAAGCGGGACGTTGCAGTCGAGGTCGTGCTGCATCGCCGAACGTCGTTGCCGTATCACCCCAACGGCATGCGCTTCTTCGCGTACGACGCCGCCGGAGCCGAGGTGCGTGAGCGCACGTACTACTCCGTCGGCGGTGGCTTCGTGGTGGACGAGGCGGCCGCGGGCGCCGACCGGATCAAGCCCGACGACACCCCGGTGCGGTACCCGTTCAGCACGGGGGCCGAGTTGCTGGCGCACTGCGACGCTTCGGGGTTGCCGCTCAGCGCAGTAATGCTGGCCAACGAGCTGTCGTGGCGCAGCGAGGCCGAGGTACGCGACGGGCTGCTTGCGATCTGGACGGTGATGCAGCAGTGCGTCGACTCCGGTTGCAGCAGCGAAGGGACGCTGCCGGGCGGGCTTCGTGTGCCCCGACGTGCCCCCGAGCTGTACCGGCGCCTTTGCGGCGAGCCGTACAGCACTGATCCGCTGCGCGTCATGGACTGGGTGGATCTGTTCGCGCTCGCCGTCAATGAGGAGAACGCTGCCGGCGGGCGGATCGTCACGGCGCCGACCAACGGGGCCGCCGGGGTGCTGCCCGCAGTGCTGCACTACTACATCAAATTCGTGCCCGGCGCGACGGACGACGGCGTGGTGTGCTTCCTGCTCGCCGCCGCTGCGATCGGCGTGCTGTACAAGGAAAACGCGTCGATCTCCGGCGCCGAGGTGGGTTGCCAAGGCGAGGTCGGCTCAGCCTGCTCGATGGCGGCCGGTGCGCTGTGCGAGGTGCTCGGTGGCACGCCCGCTCAGGTTGAGAACGCCGCCGAGATCGGCATGGAGCACAACCTCGGGTTGACCTGCGACCCGGTCGGCGGTCTCGTCCAGGTGCCGTGCATCGAACGCAACGCGATGGCTGCGGTCAAGGCTATCAACGCTGCCCGCATCGCGTTGCGCGGCGACGGCCGGCACATCGTGAGCCTGGACAAGGTGATCAAGACGATGCGTGAGACGGGCGCCGACATGAAGATCAAGTACAAGGAGACCGCGCGCGGTGGCCTGGCCGTCAACGTAATCGAGTGCTGAACCCCGGCTCGAGTGTGTTTACGCGGTTGCCGCCGCGAGTGCGTCGTCGGTCTGGCGCGCCGGCGCCAGGTCGGCCCTCCGGATGTTGATCATCAGCAGCGCAACGACGATCGCGACTGCTCCGAAGACCGCTGCTGCCAGGAAGCTCATCGCCGAGCCGTGTGCCTGGATGGCGTGCACCGCGTGGACCGCTGCCGGGTCCTGCCAGGCCTCGGCAGGCGCCTTGGGTCCGCCCGCGTGCTCGACGCTCAGCTGTTGCAGGTGCTGGAGAGACGCTGGGCTGGTCTTGGCAAGCTCGGAGGCCTGCGTCTTGGCTGCGTCACGCGACGCAGTTGCGAACACGGTGGCCAGCACCGACAGCCCGAGCGAGCCACCGACCTGCTGGCCGACATTCAGCAGCGCTGACGCGATACCCGCGTCGGTATTGGCGACCTTCGAGACCGCGGTGGTCGTCAGCGGCACGAACAGCATGCTCATTCCCATGGCGAGCACGATCATGCCGGGAAGAATGACGCCCCAGTAAGTGGTGGTGGTATCGACCTGCCCCAGCCACAGCAGCGAGAGTGTCATCAGCGAACTGCCGCTCACTATGAGCAGCTTGGGCCCGACTCGCGGCAGCAACTGCGCCACGATCTGGGAACCGATCGCGATCACGAACGGGAACGGCAGATAGGCCACGCCGGAGCGCAGGGCGCTGTACCCCATGACCTGCTGGAAGAAGAAGGTCAGGAAGTAGAACATGCCGAAGAGCCCGGCACCGGCCATCAGCATGACCAGATAGGCGCCGGCCCTGCTGCGATTGTGGAATAGCCGCATCGGCATCATCGGGTGCTCGGCGACATACGCCTCGACGAGGACGAACGCGGTCAGCAGCAGGCCCGCCAGCGGGAACAGGACGTAGGTCAGCGCGTTGGACCAGCCGTCGCGCGCCGCATGGATGAACGCGTATACGAGGGTGACCATGCCGCCCACCGACAACAGGGCGCCGAGGAAGTCGAAGCCGCCCTTGAGCCGCTCGCTGTGCGGCAGGTAGAAGTACGCGCCGATCATCAGCAGCACGCCGATGGGCACGTTGACGAACAGCACCCACCGCCAGGTGGCGTACTCGGTCAGGATGCCGCCCAGCAGCAGGCCGAGAGCACCACCCGCGCCAGATACCGCGGCGTACACCGCGAACGCGCGGTTGCGCTCCTTGCCCTCCTTGAACGAGACAGTGACCAGCGACAGTGCGGTCGGTGACGCGATCGCGCCGCCGATGCCCTGCACGACGCGTCCCCCGAGCAGGAGCCCGAACGTGGTGGACAGGCCACCGAGCAGACTGCCGAACGAGAACAGCCCCAGGCCGATGATGAACATACGGCGCCGGCCCAGGATGTCGCCCGCTCGCCCGCCCAGCAGCAGCAAGCCGCCGAACGCAAGGGCGTAGGCGTTGATCGCCCACGTCATGTCCGTCTGGCTCTTGTGGAAGTACTCGCCCATCGACGGCAGCGAAATGTTCACAATCGTGGCATCGAGCACGACCATCAGCTGCGCGCCGGCGATGAGCAACAAGATCAAGGCAGGATGCGTGTGACGACGCGCGCCGGTCGACGTAGTGACGGCTGTCCCGGACACGGGCATACTCCGTTCGAATATCTCGTCGTAACGGTAGGAGACGCGAGCGTTTCTTAGCTAAGCTAGCCAGTCAGTGACGAGAGTCGCAACGGGTTACGCTTAGAGCCTCAGTCTCCTCACAGGCATTCTGGACGAAGGGTCTGACAAAGATGACTGCGGCGCCAGTCGATTTCGCTCAACGCGTGAGCACTGATGCCATCCGGCACCGCCGCCGTGGCGAAGCGCTCGAGGACGCGATTTACGACGCTGTCGTCGACGAGCTGGCCCAGATCGGATACGCCGCTTTCACTATCGAGTCGGTGGCCACCCGCGCACACACCGGCAAGGCCAGCATTTATCGGCGCTGGCCCACCAAGCAGGATCTCGTCGTCGCCGCTTTCTGCGCGAAGGCGGGAGAAGCGTTCGACCTGGTGGGGGCGACGACGGCTGCGACCACCACTCGCGACGCACTCGTGCACGTCGGCCGCCGCATATGCGCGCTGGTCAGGGGTGGGGTGGGGGAGGCCCTGCGCGCAGTGGGAGCCGAGAGCAGTCGCGACGCCGAGCTTGCCGCCGCCCTCGACGCGCGGGTGGGGTGCCCGAAGCGGGAAGCGCTGCTCGGCTTGTTGCAGCGCGGCGTCGCGCGTGGGGAGGTGCGGCCGGAGGCCGCCGACGAGCTTGTCGCCGAGGTACTTCCCGCCATGCTGCTGACCCGGCTCGTCGTTCAGGGGCTGCCGGTATCCGACGAGCACATCGAGCGGATCGTCGACAACATCGTCATGCCGCTGTTGCGCCCTGCCTGACCGTGACGCGGTGCCGGCCGCTATACGCGATAGGGCATCATGGTCGGCCGGTCCACAACGAGGGAGTCTGGCCATAGTGCTGCCCACAGCACAGCATGAACGAGCGTCGGCACCACCAACCGCGTTTGCACGGGTCCGTACCGGATATGTCTCGTTCTCGCCGCGCGTCATCTCGGCGTTCGCGGCAATTGTCGGACTGCTGACCCTGGTCGGCGCACTGCGTCCTGCCGAGCGGGGCCGCGTACACGCGATGACCGACCCGCTCGGCATACCGGCGACCGCGGCGGCGGTAGCCGTGAGCGCGGTGGCCGGCCTGCTGTTGCTGCGCCTGGCGGCCAGCCTCCGCAAGCGCAAGCGCGCCGGCTGGCTTGCCTCGGTGGCTGTCACCGCGATCTTGATCGTCGCGCACCTCCTCAAGGGGCACCGGCTGCTCGAGGTGCTGACGCCGTTGCTGTTGCTGATCATGCTGCTAACGGCGCGGTCTCAGTTCCGGGCCAAGGCCGACCCGGCGTCGCGATGGTTCGCGGCACGGGTGTTCCTGCAGTTCGTCGCCGTCGCCGTCCTGTACGGCATGGCGATGCTCTATTTAGATAGCGACCGCGTGGTCGGCAATCCGTCCTTCTGGGCGCGCCTGGAAGAGGTCGGCTACGGAATGGTGGGCCTCAACGGTCCGGTGGGCATTACCGGAGAGAGGTTCAGCGACGTCTTCCACGGCACCCTGCTGGGCTTCGGGCTCCTCACGGTGCTCGCCGTCGCCTGGCTGGTGCTGCGACCGTCCGAGCCGCCGTGCCGGCTGACGGCGGAGAACGAGACGCGGCTGCGCTCGCTCCTGGACCGGCAGGGTGGCCGCGACTCGCTCGGCTACTTCGCGTTGCGCCGCGACAAGTCCGTCGTGTGGTCACCGACCGGCAAGGCGGCGATCACGTACCGCGTGGTGCAGGGCGTCGCGTTGGTCAGCGGCGACCCGATCGGCGACCCGGAGGCCTGGCCGGGCGCAATGCACGCCTACCGTCGCCTGGTCGACGAGTACGGCTGGACGCCTGCCGTCATCGGGTGCAGCGAGCTCGGCGCGATCGTGTTCCGCCGCGAGTGCGGGCTCGCAGCGATCGAGCTGGGCGACGAGGCGATCGTCGACGTCCCTGATTTCAGCCTTGAGGGACGCGCGATGCGGGGCGTACGGCAGGCCTGCACCCGGGTGTGCCGGGCAGGCTACGACGTGCAGGTGCGGCGCGCCCGGGACATCGATCCCGACGAGTTCAGCGAACTGTTGCGGGTGGCCGCGGCCTGGCGGGGGGCCGCCGTCGAACGTGGATTCTCGATGGCGCTGTCCCGCCTGGGCGATGCGACCGACGCGGACTGCGTCATCGCCACCGCACATCAGGACGGTGTGTTGCGCGGCATGCTGCACTTCGTCCCTTGGGGCCTGGACGGGCTGTCGCTCGACCTGATGCGGCGCGACCGATCCGCCGACAACGGCCTGAACGAGTTCATGATCGCCCGCGTTGTCGAGGCCTGCCCGTCGCTCGGCGTGCGGCGTGTCTCGCTGAATTTCGCTGTGTTCCGGGACGCGATCGAGCGCGGCGAGAAGATCGGTGCCGGGCCGGTGCTGCGCGCGTGGCGCGGTGTGCTGCTCTTCCTATCCCGGTGGTGGCAGATCGAGTCGCTGTACCGTTTCAACGTGAAGTTCCGGCCGGCCTGGCAGCCGCGGTTCCTGTCCTATCCGGCTACGCGCGACCTACCCCGCATCGCGATCGCCGCCCTGGAGGCAGAGGCCTTCCTGGTGCGGCCGCATCTGCTCAAGCGGCTGCTCGGGCGGGCGTAGCAGCCTGTACCCTGATGGGTCGGCGGCGGCCGTGTCGCCGTGTCGCTTGGAGGCTTCGCCTAGTCTGGTCTATGGCGCCGCACTGCTAATGCGGTTTGGGTTAACCGCCCATCCCGGGTTCGAATCCCGGAGCCTCCGCCACGCCTTTCGTCCCGCACAGGACGGCGCCGGCCGTCCCTGTAGACTCGTCGGTCGGCACTCGCGCCCGTAGCTCAACGGATAGAGCACTTGACTACGGATCAAGAGGTTGGGGGTTCGAATCCCTCCGGGCGCGCCCTGTGATGAGTCGCGTCATGGGCGACGCGTGAGTCGCGAGATGGGTTGCTTATTGCGGCGTGGGCGATCGGCCTGGGCTTCGTTGTTGGTTGCGCCAGGAGGTTCTCTTGGGCTCGATCGCGTCCCGGAGAGGACTTCGCCGGTGTCGAGTTCGATGACGGTTACGGTCGTGTCGTTGGTGATGGCCAAGATGCGTTTGCCGGTGTGGGTGGCGCCGATGCCGAGGTGGTGCATGCGACCGGCGGGGCGCAGGCCCATCTTGCCGTTGGTGTCGACGGTGTCGTAGCAGAGCCGGTAGTGGCTGGGGGTGTGGGGTCCGGTCGGTTCGGCCTTGGATAGCGCGGCGTAGGTGGTGGCTGGGGTCTGGTGGTGGAGTTCGCGGTGCGGGCGCTGGTGGTTGTAGAGGTGGCGGAAGCGGTCGAACTCGGCGAGTCCGGTGCTGGCTACTCCGGATCAACCTCGCGCCCCTGCGCCCTGGTGCTCGGCGCCTCCGCGGCACTAGTGGTCGTTGCCAGGCTCGGCTGAGTCGATCCGGGGCCGGCCGTCGAGCGCTTCGACGTAGAGCCGCTGGTAGCAGCGCGACGCGAGGCTGCGCGGCGCGTAGTGCGGCACCGGGGCGCGCTGGACGGCCATCTGCTCGATCAGCGATAGCCCCGGGATGGCCGTAGTGGCGATGTCGGAGCGCTGGGCCGGCAGTTGCTCGACGAGGTCGCGGTGCAGTCGCTTGCGGCGATCGACCATCGAGAAGAACCCCAACAGCCTGGGTCGCTTCTTCACCGTGGCCACGAAGTCGGTGAGTTGGTCGAGGGTGCGCACTGAGAGCACCGTCGGAATCAGCGGGCTGAGCACGGTGTCGGCCACCCGCAGCACGTTCTCGGACACCAGCGAGACGCTTGGCGGGCAGTCGAGGATGACGAGGTCGTACTCGTCGGAAAGCGGTTCGAGCACCCGGTGCAGGCGCTGCGTCGGCCGCTTGGTGCGGTCGAGCATGAGGTCCATGTGGCGGTAGGTGAAGTCGGCCGGCAGCAGGTCGAGCCGGTCGAAATCGGTGCCCTTGATCGCCGCGTCGATCGGCCTGCGGGCGCGGACGATGCGCTCGCCGCCGCCCTTCACCCGCGGCCGGACCCGGAAGATGTAGGTGGCGGCGGCCTGCGGGTCGAGATCCCACAGCAGCGTGCGGCGGCCTTCGCACGCGGCGAGGTAGGCCAGGTTCACCGCCGTGGACGTCTTCCCGACGCCGCCTTTGATGTTGTAGACCGCGACGGTATTCATTCAGGTGCCGCCTGGAGTTGCACGACGTGGTCGCGGGTGACAGGGCCACAGAAGCGGGCGAGCCGGTGTGCCATCGTGCGCCGGGCTGCGGCGTCGCGCTGCAGGATGCGCTCGCGCATTGCGCCGATGGCGAGGATCGTGTCGGCCGATGCGCCGCGCCGTTGAAGCGTGCTGGCCAGCTCGGCCAACGAGCGCCGCTGGACGTCGACGTCCTGGATGTCGCCGAGGCAGTCTTGCAGCTGCTTGAGCGCGGCGAGCACGTCGCGGTGCGGGCCGCGCGGATAGACGGAGGCGTACCCGTCGAGCAGGTAGCGCATCCGCTTGCACCGGCGGCGCAGCAGGTGCAGCTCGTCGGGGTGGGTTTGGTCGGTCACCCGCACGGCGGCCCTGACAATGCGCCGGTAGGCGACGCGTGCGTGCTCGGCGGCGACCACGCGGGTGCTCGGCCCGGGCAGGTCGGAGCCGGCGATCTGCCTGAGGGCGGTGCGCCATTCGCCACTGAGCGCGCTGCCCCGCGGCGATGTCAGCCCGGCGCGCAGGTCTCGCAGCGCGCGCCGGCGCTGGGTGCCCAGGTGCTCGTGCAAGGGCGTCAGATCCGCCAGCTCCGCGCGCACCTTTGTGCCTCCGAGGGCGGCGAACTCGAGCAGCCACACGTCGAGGTCGCGCATCGGGGTGGTCAGCCGCCCGAGCCAGGCGAACTCCTCGGCGAATCGGGCCGCGTGCATCGGCGGCAGCAGGTCGCCACCGATACGCAGCATCGAGCGGGTGGCGCGGATAGCGGTGCGCATGTCGTGCAGATACTCAATGTCGATGTCGGCCAGCACTCCCGGACGGACGCTGTCGATGATGTCGATCCACCGGCGCAGCACCGCGGCCAGCGACTCGACGGTCGGTGCGCCGGGATCGAGCTGCACGGCCGGGACCGTGGGCTGGCCCGGCGTGAAGCCGGCCGCGGCGAACGCCGTCGAGACGGCGGTGTTCGTGTCGCCGATCGGGGTCACGGTTGCGCCGAGCAGCTCCGCGCACCGCTGCGCGTCGCGCTCGTAGCCGCGCAGCGGCGCGACGACCACACGCAGCGGCAGCGCAGCGTGCTGGTGGCCGGCCAGCCGCTGCTGGTCGACCCGTACCCGTACCCGCGTCTTCGCCTCGTCGTCGAGCACCCGCAGCTCGAGTGACCGCACGTCCACCTCGGCCAGTGGCAGTAGCGCCCGTACGCCCACCGCGGGCGCGATGCGTTCGCGCACCGGTGAGGCGGGCAGCGTCTCGACGCGGCGCGGCCAGTGCCGCGCGGGCGCGGGCGCGGACAGCAGCTCCGGGGCACCGTGGGAGAGCAGCAACCGCCGGCCCCGGCCCCGCCGCGCGTCGCGCAGTGTCATGCCAGCGTTGTGCAGCCGCCAGTCGGCGGTGTCCAGACACGTCCAGTGCGCGCTGGTCGGCGGCTCGATCTGCAGCTCATAGCGCGACGCCAGTGCCGCCGACACCTGATCTGGGTCGGTGGCCGCGCCGAACAGCAACTCACCCGGCTCCACGGCCCGACTCTCCCAACGTCGCAGGAGAGATGACTATAGAACGAACACAGCGTGGCCCCTGCGTGAACTCGCGGGTGGTTCAGTGTCAATCCCTGGCTGCGGCCGCTGCGGTCAAGCTAGGCGCGATGCCGCGGTCTTCCGGGGCCAGTTCTTTCGTGCGGTTAAGCGCGCCTGCGGGCGGCGATCGCCGTGGTGCTCGCCGGCGATACGGAATGATGATCAGGCCCGCCCTTTGACGTTAGCGGGCGGTGCGCACCTCGGTTGACTGCCGTGTTCGTCGTTCTTCGAGCACCGCGAGCAACGACTGCCGAACCAATCCGTCGAGCCTTGCTTCGTCGGGTTGAGCTTTGCTGAGTGCGGTGAGCATTCCGTCGAATATTGGTGTGCCGGGTGGGACCGCCGCGGCGCGAACTAACCGGCCGAGGGATGCCATCGCGTCGCGGAGTCGGGGAGAAGGCTGCGGGAGCCCGAACGCGGCTCGCCACGCAGCGTCTGGGTGTGCCTCGGCTACCACAGCGTCGATGCGCTCGGGTGCGTAGGCGGCGGCTTCAGAGACACCTTCTGCCCACGCGGTGAGAATTGTGAGCTCCTCGATTTCCAGAAGGTGTGCCGTCGACGTTGTGCGGCGTGGCGGGGGTGGTTCTGAGCCGACGCTTGACGCGCGAACTTGATAGACGGCCGCATTACAACAGGATGTGCCGTTCTCGACCGGCCAGCGGCCGTCGGCGCTTCGCCGAGTCGCACGATCCATGGTGACCGTGAGCAGGACACCGGTTGCGCCGGGCTCGAGCGGAATCTCGCGCACTCCCGAACTGGAATCCTTCCACAATGCGATGACCCGGGAGGGCTCCCGGCCCTGTGGTCGTGAGCGCTGCACCATGCCGAGGGAGGCCAGCGTCAGCACGGCCGAGCCCGGGTCGTCGGCCAGGACGCTCGCGTAGCGGGCGGCCCAGCGGGAGGTGAGTTGCGGCCCGTCGAGTAGACCGCATATCACGACTGTCGGGCCCACCGACCGGATGAGCTGGGCGATGTCGTCATTCTGGGCAAGGTCCTCGCAGACGAGCGAGGCTTGGGTGAGTTCGGCGAGTTCCACGAACTGCATCGCCCTGCGGGGTACCTCCATCGCTTCCCACCATCGGGCATGGGGATGAAGGACGCCTCCGAGGTGGTACTGGGTGATCTGGGCTTCGTCCAGGGACCATCTGTGGTGCTTGTTCTGGCGGATGTGAAACCACGATTCCGGATCCCCGATTGGTTGCGGACCGCCCTTCTCGAGTCTCGGGTTGATGCCGATATGCAGCCAGTTGCCGGGGAAGCGCCCCGGCTGTGCTGAGCGCCCGCGGACCCCGGTGTTGAGGATGGCCACGCCGTGGCTCTGCAGTAGCGTTTCGAGGTCGTCGATCTCCTGCTCGTCGACCGCGCTCTCGGGGAGCACGACCACATCGACGCTGCCGGCTTCCTGGCGGGCGGCGACCAGCACCCGGTCCAGGAGGTCCAGGTCAAGGCCTTCGGCCGGGGCAAACTCGAAAAACCCCAACGGGTCGTTCGTCAGCCTCTGCAGGGAGCCCTCGACCGGGTGAAAGTCGGATGCTCGCACCCGCAGCGGCCACGGCAGCAGCAGCAGCGTGGCGTACTCAGACCGAAGGTCCGTACCGCGATGGCGCACCGGGATTTTGTGCCACCGAGCTTCAATGCCCGGACCTTGCACGCAGACGTAGCGTGAGAACGCCGGTCGTCCCGTGGGGGGAGTACGGACTTTCGGCAGCACCCGCAGCAACCGGGCGTCGAGGCGAGCCAGCGATCCCGTTCTGGCCAGCAGTTCGCGGCCCCGCGCGCGATAGACACATGCGTCGGCGTTGGAGGTGTCCAGGGCGACTCCGAGCCCGGCGCAGGCCTCGTCGGCGATGGCATGCAAGGTCAGCAGTGCCTCGCACAGTCGCGAGTCTCGCCCCATCGCCAGCTCCTCGAGAGGCGTTTCGGCGCGCTCCCTGAAGACGCCCCATTCCTCGACGAGCAGCTCGGGCATCGCGGCGGTTCGATCCTCGACCCAGATGCTCAATTGGCTGCCCGCTTCTTCGACCGCGTGCGCCCAGTCGTGATGCCGGCGAGGGGGCCACGCGTCGACCGGAGAGAGGGCGAAGCGAAACGCCTCCGCCCTCGCCAGCACGACGTTGGCCAGGGCGAACAGGTCAGGAGGCCACTCGAGCAGCTCATCCGTGATCGGGCCGCCGCTCACGGCATACCAAGTCGACGCACACGTCGGCTCCTGCACGCGCTCGTCCACCAGTCCTTCACTGGCTCCCATCACGGTGGCCGAGGAGGTTGGATCACTGTGGAGAGTCAACTCGGCAGGTCCCCGTCGGCTGACCGTTCTTCGGCGCGGACAGGATTCCAATTCGACAAGAGTGCCAGTTTCTCGGCCGTTGGCGAGCCGGGCAAGGCAGTGTAGATGACCACGTACTGGTCGGGTTCCTGGGGCAGCAAGAGGGACTGGTATTGGAGCTCGAGGTCACCGACCAGGTCGTGATGGACGGTTTTAGGTCCGTGCGTGTGCTGAAAGAGTTTGTGGTCGGCCCACCATCGTGCGAACTGCGGCGAGGCGATGCTGAGTTCACCGACCAGCTCATTCAGCGCCGGGCTGTCGCCACGTACGCCCGCGGCTCGGCGCAAGATGGCAACCATCTGCGCGGCGACGACATCCCATTGCGGGTAGACCTCGCGGGCCCGCGGGTTCAGAAAAGTCCAGCGGGCCAGGTTTCGGTCGCGGCGCGGCATCGAGGCGAAGTCGTCGAACAGGATCGCGCCCATCCGGTTGACGGCGAGAATCTCCAGCATCGGCCCGTGCAGCAACGCCGGGGTTGGATCGAGCGCCTCCACCATCGCGCGCGTAGCCGCCGACGCCTTCAGGGGCGCGGCGCGCGAGGCCCCGCTAGCCCGGCGCCCGTCGACCGGACGGGCCAGGTTGTGCAGGTGCGCTCGCTCCAGGTCATCAAGTCTCAGCGCGTCGGCCAAGGCGTGGAGCACCTGATCGGAGACATTCTTGGCCCGGCCCTGTTCGAGCCGGGTGTAGTAATCGACGCTCACCCCCGCGGCCAGCGCGAGTTCCTCACGACGCAGGCCGGTGACCCGACGGCTTCCGACACGCCACGGCAACCCGACATCGTCCGGCTCCAACCGCGCTCGTCGGCTGCGGAGGAAGTCCCGCAACTCCGTCGATCGGTCCATGCCTTGAAGTATGAATCGCGGCCGGCACCGACGACAGATCGAAGGTGGTTCCGCCAGAACCAGGTTAGCGAGACCTGGGGTCAGCGGGGCGTACGAACCGATGTTGCCAAACGCCCTGGCGTCATTGACTCGATTCGTCGCCTCAACCGAGACGAGCACAGCGAACCGGGGGCCGCGGCCCCCGGTCGAATCGAGGAACAGCTCATGCCGATGCCGACCAGCCCCGCCAAGAATCCCGCCAGCCCTTTCGCGTCCTTGGGCGGACACCACATCGGTATCCGCGTCCCCGAGTATGAGGCGGCCAAGAATTGGTACACCGAGAAGCTGGACTTCCGCGTCCTACAGGAATGGCCTTACCGCGGCCTACAACTGGCCTATCTCAGCCCGCCCGCCGATGACGACTTCCACCTGGAACTGCTGGCCGGGCCGGTTCCGCACCTCAACCCCATCTTGGATGACCTCGGGATGAGCCTGGAGTACGGCGGCTACCAGCACCTCTGCCTCCATGTCGACAACGTCGACGCCGCTCGGGCCGAGCTGATCCGCCGCGGCGTCAAGCTCATCGGTGAGCCGTTCGAAGTCGAGGACATCAGCCGGCGCCTGGCGTTCTTCCGAGACCCATGGGGCAACATGATCGAACTGTCCGAGACGCTGCCCGAAGCCGACGCATGATCTAGCGGTCCTCAGCCGGACTGTGTATCGGACTATTTCCCACGTTGACGTCGCTGCCAGATAGGGGTTACCGATCTCGGGCGAGGTCGTACGGATCGAGGTTCATGACCTTGTTCCAGGCTGCGACGAAGCACCGGGAGGGGTCACGCTGTGCGTGACCCCTCGCAGCTAGCGTTCGAAGTCCGACGCCGTCGGCACAGGTCGAACTATGGTTCACCCTCCGGAGTAAGGCGAGGCCCGCACCCCGCAGACTGGGTCGCGTGCGATTGCTTCTGCTTTCGAACGGCTACCCGCCGGGCGGCGGCCGGTATCTACAGCACGCGCTGACCGTCCTGGCCGAGGCACTTGCCGGTGTGCGCCAGGTTGCCTTCGTGCCATACGCACAGCGCGACTGGGATCGGCACACGGCAGTTATGGCGGACGCGCTCGAACCGATCGGGGTCGACGTCGACAGTGTTCACCGATCTGCTTCGCCCCGAGCATTCATGCGATCGGCCGAGGCGGTGCTCGTGGGCGGCGGAAACGCCTTTCGGTTGCTCGCCGCGGTGTACCGCCTCGATCTGTTGCACGTGATCCGGCGCCGAGTTGGTGAAGGGGTGCCCTATATCGGCTCTAGCGCCGGCACGAATATCGCGTGCCCGAGCATCCGTACCACCAACGACATGCCGATCGTGGAGCCGCCGAGCCTGGCCGCCCTGGGGCTTATCCCGTTTCAAATCAATCCGCACTATCCAGCTAGGGAAACCCTGGCCGGGCACCTGGGCGAGACTCGCGATCAGCGGATCGCCGAGTTCCTCGAGGACAACGACGTCCCTGTCCTTGCCCTGCACGAAGGCTGCTGGGTCGAGGTCACCGGGAAGAGCGCGACCATAGGTGGCGTAGCCGGGGCACGGCTGTTCCAGCGCGCGGCGACTCCGCGCGATTTTCCTCCCGGAGCGGACGTGAGCGACCTGCTGCGAACCCCGATCCGGTTCGACCATCCGGCTGGCTGACCGCCACGCGCCTTACCTGTCGCCCGGTGGGGCGGCTGGCCAGCGGGCGGCACCAAGTTCGCGGGAGACGTTGCGAGCGGCCTCACGCAGGGCATCCTGCTGGGGCTGGCTCAGCGGCCAGTCGGTCGTCGGCAGTACCACACCAATCGCCCCGATCGCCGCACTGTCGGCGTCGAAGATCGGAGCGGCGACGCTGGACTCGCCCAGCAGGGCTTCGTCAGTCTCCTCCGCCAGCGCGGTCCGGGCGATGGCGTCGAACTGCCTGCGCAACACGTCGGGATCAGTGATCGTGTCTCCCGTCATACTGCGATGCGCCGTGGCAAGCACCCGCTCGGCCTCGTCCGGCAGGAATGCGAGTTGCGCTTTGCCCAAGGCGCTGGCGTGCGCAGGGATGACGATGCCGGTCTCGGGCATCTGCCGGCTGCCGTCCGGGCGCGGCTCGTGATGGATGATCACGACGTCGTCGCCCGCCAGCACGCCGGTGCGCACCGCCATGCCGGTACGGCGTGCCAGCTCCTCGGACCATCGCACTGTGCGCGAGCGCAGTTCGAGCGTGTCGAGGTAAACGTTGCCCAGGCGCAGGACGGCCGGGCCGAGCTGATAACGCCCCGAACCGGGATCCTGGACGACGAGGTGATGGGCGGCCAGCGTTTTGACGATGCCGTGAACGGTGGACGGAGCGAGCTCGAGCCGTACCGCGAGGTCCGCGATGCCCAGGCGACGCTCACCCTGCAGGGCGAGCAGTACCCGGATGGCGCGGTCTATTGACTGGATCACCCCAGTCCTCCGTCCAATCTCGGAAGAACTCTTGACGTGATTGAAGCACGGGCGTAACTTCCGCACATCGTTCGACATTGTCGAATGATAGTCGACCACAACGCAGTGTCGAGCCCCATCAGCCCAGAGAGAGCCGACAAGGAGCGTGCAGGGCAATGGACGAACCGTCGATCAGGCAGAAATTGGCAGCCGAGGTGCTCGGCACGGCGTTCCTGGTGTTCATCGGGGTGGGCTCGGTGCCCGCCACCTTGATCGTCAACGGCAAGGCGCCGTTCACCATGGCGGATCTTGGCATGATCTCGTTCGCGTTCGGCACGGTTGTGCTCGCCACCGTGTACGCGCTGGGCCATGTGTCGGGCAATCACATCAACCCGGCCGTGACGATCGGGCTGGCGGCCACCGGCAAGTTCCCGTGGCGTCGGGTGCCCTACTACATCGCGGCCCAGGTCACCGGCGCGATCATCGGTGCGCTCGCGATCATCGCCGTGCTGGGCAAAAAGGCATCCGACGTCGGGCTGGGCGTGGCCAGCTACAGCGGATCGGTGCACTGGCCGCAGGCGTTCGCCGCCGAGTTCGTCGGGACGTTCATCCTGGTGTTCACGATCTTCGGTGTGATCCATCGCAAGGCCGCCGCGGGGTTCGCCGGCGTGGCGATCGGCCTGGTCGTGTTCGCCGCCATCATCCCGGTGGCGCCGACCACTGGCGCGTCCATCAACCCGGCGCGCACATTTGGTCCCATGCTGATCCAGCAGCTGTGGGGCGGCACCGTGCACTGGGTGCAGCTGCCCGTGTATCTCGCCGCCGAGCTGCTCGCCGGCGCGGTCGCCGCCTGGGCGTACGTCGCCGTATCGCGCACGCCCGCCGACGTGCGCGCCCCCGATACCGTCGCCGATCTCGTCCCTGCGGAGCGCTGACATGAAGAAGCTCATCAACGACCCGGCGAGCGTCGTCACCGAGGCGCTGCTAGGTGTCGAGGCCGCGCACCCCGAGCTGCGGGTCGACCACCAGAACAAGATCGTCTACCGCGGCGACACGCCCCAACCCGGCAAGGTCGGGCTGATCTCCGGCGGCGGCTCCGGGCACGAACCGATGCACGCCGGGCTGGTCGGGCTCGGCATGCTCGATGCCGCCTGCTGCGGCGAGGTGTTCACGTCGCCCGTACCGGACCAGATGTTCGAAGCGACGAAGGCCGTCGACGGTGGATCCGGCGTGCTGCACATCGTGAAGAACTACACCGGCGACGTCATGAACTTCGACATGGCCGCCGAACTCGCCGCTGCCGGCACCGGCGTCGAGGTCGCGTCCGTCGTCACCAACGACGACGTCGCGGTACAGGACAGTACGTGGACGGCGGGCCGCCGCGGCGTCGGCGTCACCGTGCTGCTGGAGAAGATCGCCGGCGCCGCCGCCGAGCAGGGCCGCCCGCTCAAGGAAGTGGCTGACGTCGCCCGCGAGGTGAATGCCAACGGCCGCAGCATGGGCGTCGCGCTGACGTCGTGCACCGTGCCCGCGAACGGCAAACCGACGTTCGAGCTCGGCGAAAACGACATGGAGATCGGCGTCGGCATCCATGGCGAGCCAGGCCGTAGCCGCGTGCCGCTCGCACCGGCGAAGGAGGTCGCGGCGCTGCTCGCCGAGCCGGTGCTGGCCGACTTGCCGTTCAGCCACGGAGACGCCGTGATCGCATTCGTAAACGGACTGGGCGGCACGCCGCTAATCGAGCTGTACCTGATGTACGGCGAGATCGCGCGCATCCTCGACCGGCACGGTGTGACGGTGGCGCGCAGCCTGGTCGGCTCGTACATCACGTCGCTGGAGATGGCCGGCTGCTCGCTAACCCTGCTGCGCGTCAACGACGAACTGCTGCGGCTGTGGGACGCTCCGGTCAACACGCCCGCCCTGCGCTGGGGAGTCTGATGACACTTGACGAGCTCAAAAGCTGGCTGAGCGAGTTCGCCCGCCTGGTCGCCGAGCACCGTGATGAGTTGACCGAGTTGGACGCAGCGATCGGCGACGCCGACCACGGCACCAACATGGATCGCGGTATGACGGCCGTCGTCGAGAACCTTGACGGCGACACCATCGGCGCGGTGTGCAAGCAGGCCGGCATGACGCTCGTGCGCACCGTCGGCGGGGCAAGTGGCCCCCTGTACGGCACGTTCTGGCTGCGGTTCGGGGTCGCGGCCGGCGAGGTCACGTCGCTTTCCGCAGCCGGGCTCGCTGCCGCGATGCGCGCCGGTCTGGACGGCGTGGTCGCGCGTGGCAAGGCCGAGCACGACGACAAGACGATGTTCGACGCGCTCGCGCCCGCGGTCGAGGTGATCGAGACCGGCGGCACCCTTCAGGCCGCGGCCGACGCCGCCGACAAGGGCCGTGACGCCACGATCGAGATGCTGGCCCGCAAGGGGCGGGCCAGCTACCTCGGTGAGCGCAGTGTCGGGCACCAGGACCCGGGCGCCACATCGGCAGCTTTGCTGATCCGGGCAGCGGCGTCGGCGATGACGTGATGGTCGGCATCGTCGTCGTGTCGCACAGCCGGGCGCTGGCGCGATCCGCGGTGGAGCTGGCCAGCCAGATGCTGCACGGCACGCGTCCCGAGATAGCAGTCGCCGCCGGTCTCGACGACACGACGCTCGGGACGGATGCCGTCCAGGTCAAGGAGGCCATCGAGCAGGTCGACGGGCCGGACGGGGTCGTCGTGTTGCTCGACCTCGGCAGCGCCGTGCTCAGCGCCGAACTTGCACTAGACCTGCTCGACGACACCGTCCGGGAGCGGGTAATCGTCAGTCCGGCACCGCTCGTCGAGGGGCTCGTCGCCGCGGCGGTCACGGCGGCCGCCGGGGCATCCGCCCAGGAGGTCGCCGCCGAGGCCGCGACATCCTTGGCCGGCAAGCAGGCGCACCTGGCACCCGCTGCCGATCTGGCGCCGTCGCCGGTCGACGAGCCGGCCGTCCGCGGCGTATTCGTCGTTGCCAACCCGCATGGGCTGCACGCCCGTCCGGCCGCCCGGTTGGTGGCCCAGGTCCGCACGCTCGATGCTCGGGTACAGCTCACCAATCGCAGCACCGGGACCGGCCCCGTCCCGGCGTCCAGCCTGAGTCGCGTGGCCACGCTCGGCGCGCTGCCGGGGCACGAAATCGAGGTGGCCGTGACAGGCAGCCAGGCCACCGAGGCGCTCGAACAGATTCTGGCCCTGGCCGCGCGACGCTTCGACGAGGCCGGCGATGCCGTGCCATTGCAGCCGGTGAGCACGGCCGGGCCGCTCGCGGCGGCGCCGGGCATTGCCATCGGGCCGGCTCGCCGGGCTGACACCCGGACGCCCACTGTCCCCGATCGCGAGCCGGGCAACACCGTCGCGCACTGGCGCCGGCTGCGTGAGGCCATCGCCGCCGCTCGCCGCGACCTCGCCCGCACCCGGGCCCGCGTCAGCCGTGAGTCGGGCGAAGGTGACGCCGCGATCTTCGACGCGCACCTCATGCTGCTCGACGACGCTGCCTTGCTCGCCGACGTGCGGTCACGCATCGACGGCGGCGCCGGCCCCGCCCGCGCCTGGCACGAGGCCGTCGCGCACATCGAGCAGGAGTTCGCGGCGCTCGACGACCCCTATCTACGCGCGCGAGCCGCGGACGTGCGGGCCGTAGGTGATCACGTGCTGCGCTATCTGCTCGGTGCAGCAAAGAGCTTCAGTCCGGAGCCCGGTGTCCTGGTTGCGACCGACCTCACCCCGGTGGAGGCCGCCGAGCTCGATCCGGGCGTGACCGCAGCCGTCGTACTGGCGTTCGGCAGTCCCACCTCGCACGCGGCGATTCTCGCCCGGGCCAAGGGCATCCCGCTGCTCGTGGCCGCAGGAACTGATCTTCTCCGCATCGCCGACGGCACGCCCCTCGTAGTCGACGCCGACACCGCCACGCTGATCGTCAACCCGGCGAGCGACGTCCGCGCGGACTACGCGCACCGCCTGGCCGAGCGGACGCACGCGCTGGCGATCGCACACGCCGCCGCAGCCGCCCCGGCCGTCACCACTGACGGCACGACGATTGCAGTGTTCGCCAACGTCGGATCCGTCGACGACGCGAAGGCGGCCGCCGACGCACATGCCGACGGCGCCGGCCTCGTCCGCACCGAGTTTCTATTCCAGTCCCGCGCTGCGCCGCCCACCGTGGAGGAGCAAGAGGCGGTTTACCGCGCCATCGCCGACGCGTTCGGTGGTCGCCCCGTCGTGTTCCGCACGCTGGACGCCGGCGCCGACAAGCCGCTCCCGTTCCTGCTGGCCGAGCACGAGGCCAATCCATACCTCGGCGTACGGGGCATTCGGCTGACGCTGCGCCAGCCCGATCTGCTACGAGAGCAGCTGCAGGCCATCTGTGCGGTCGCGGCCGATGCGACGATCAGGCTGATGTTCCCGATGGTCAGCAGCATCGACGAGCTGCAGGCCGCGCTCGGCGTGCTCGACGACGCATGTGGCGGCACACGGCCTGATGGCCTGCGTGTCGGCATGATGATCGAGGTCCCGTCCGCGGCGTTGAAGGCTGCGGCGTTCGCGCCGCACGTCGACTTCTTCAGCGTGGGGACGAACGATCTGACGCAATACGCCCTGGCCGCCGAGCGGGGCAACCCGGCACTCGCCACCCTCGCCGATCCGCTTGACCCCGGCGTCCTGCGGCTCATCGACACGCTGTGCCGCAACGCCGGACCGGCGTCGGTGTCCATCTGCGGAGAAGCTGCCGCCGACCCAGCTGCGACGCCGGTATTCGTCGGACTCGGCGTCGACTCCCTGAGCGTCGCCGGACCGAGCGTCGCGACGGTGAAGGCGGCGGTACGCCGTGTCGACAGAGGACAAGCCGCCGACCTCGCCGCGCGAGCGCTCTGGTGCGCAACGGCTGCAGAAGTGCGGCGGCTGGTCGAAGCAACCTGATCATTTAACTGTCCACTGTGGACGGTGTGTTCATGAGTCTGCCGACGAACAGTCGCGTTGCAATTGATGAGTTATCGTGCGTCGATGGATGCTGGCGATGAGGTGCTCCGGCAGATCCGCACGTGGCGGGACTCGCGGCGGCCCGTGACGCTGGTGCGGGTGGTCGGGCTAGGCGGGATCAGCGGTCAGCAGGGCACCGCGCTCGCGGCGCTGACCCCGGATGAGCCGATCGCGGGCACCGTGCTATCCGGCGTTGCCGACGCACAGCTCGCACCGGTCGAGCAGGGCCGGCTGCTGACGCTGCGCATAGGCGACAAGCAGGCCGGCCGGGTGGGCATGTCCTGCGGCGGCGTGGCGCAGCTGCTGCTCCAGCCGTTCGACGAGGTTCCGGCGCAGGCGTGGCAACTGCTAGCCGAGCGCGAGCCGATGTGCCTCATTACCGAGCTGAACGGCGACGAAGCCGGGCCGACCGAGGTGTACGCCGCGGCGACAATCGCGGCTGCCGACCAGGCGCATCCCGGCGTCGCACGGGTTTTCGGCAAGGGCACCAGCGAGGGTGCGATTGTCGACGAGGGGCGAGCGGCGGTCACCGCGGTGTGGCCGCGGCCGGAGTTGGTTGTCGTGGGTTCGGGAGCTATCGCCGACGCGCTCGCGGCCGCGGCCGGTTTACTCGGTTGGACCGCCACGATCGTCGACTCCGCTCGGGAGGCGGCAGCCGCCGCGGGGCGCCTGGCCGGCTGCGACGGCATGGTCGTGCTCAGTCACGATCGAGAGGTCGACGGCCCCGCGCTCACCGCTGCGCTGGCCGGCAGGGCCGGCTACGTCGGCGCACTCGGGTCCCGACACACTCAGCAGGCCCGGGCCGAATGGCTGGCCGCACGCGGCGTAACCGACCTGTCCGGGGTTCATGGGCCGGCCGGCCTAGATTTGAACGCCCGCACTCCGGCAGAGATCGCAATCTCAGTGCTGGCGGAAATGCTCGCCGAACGGTCCGGGCGCGCACCGGTGTCTCTGCGCGACCGCAGCGGGCCCGTGCACTCCTGAGCACCGCCGGGCATGTTGCAGTCCGCCGAGTCCATCGCTCTCCCAGCGACTTCATTGTCGGATGTCGTTGCTACCTTCGCGCCGTGGTTGACCGCCGGCAGTTTATTGTGCGGCGACGTAAAGCCGAACCGCGCGTCGGAGGGGCAGCCCAGTGCAGAAGGGAAGGTACGAGAAGTGACTTCCGCCAACCAGAAGACCACCCACGCAGATGCCGTGATCACGGTCCACGCGTACGAGCCCGCCGCTTACGACGAAGCTGTCGGAGGGCTGGCGCTGAGCAGAATCCACGTCGAGGAGAGTTTCAGCGGCGACATCTCCGGTGAGGGTGTTGTCGAGTTCTTGCAGGCGGCGCGGGCCGACGGCTCGGCCAGCTTCGTTGGAATCGAACGAGTCACCGGCACGGTCGCCGGGCGGCGCGGGACGTTCCTGCTGCAGGATGCCGGAACGGTGCTGGACGACATCGTCAGCGGCGACTGGTTCGTCATCCCCGGATCAGGCACCGGCGAGCTGAGCGGACTGCGCGGCACCGGAGGTTTCCGCGCGAACCTCGGCGAGGGCGCCCAGGTTCACCTCGAGTACTGGTTCGAATAGCACCCGCGGATCCGGACCGCAGTCCGAGGCCGCAGCCCACGCCAGCCGAGGTGACCTACACAGCGGCGGCATGGGGGTTATCGACCGGGACGCCGAGGGTGGGGAGCATGCGGATCCGGCGCCGGCTCCGGTGCGGACCGAAAGCCCTGTATCCTGATCAGTGCGGCGGTTGCCGCATCTTCTGCGGGCTAGCTGCCCGCGTGGTCGCACGTAGTGTGGTTGTCCTCGAGTGGGCTGGCTCTGGTACGGCGTGGCCCTACTTGAGGAGTCTCGATATGTCCTGTCCGAACAATGCTGCGCCGCCGAAGGGGCGTGGAAGCCGGCGTCCCCAGGCGGGTAGCGCTTTGGACGCCGCCCTTGCCGATTCGCAAGCCCGCCCGACGCCGATACCTCAGTCTTTCGCCGAACTAGGCGTTCCGGCACCAATGATTGCTGTACTGGCCGAGCGCGGGATCAACACGCCGTCCGAGATCCAGGCGCGCACCCTGCCGGATGCGCTCGCCGGTCGCGATGTGCTCGGCCGAGCGCAAACCGGCTCGGGGAAGACGTTGGCGTTCGGGTTGGGTTTGCTCACCCGGCTGGGCACAACCGAGCGGCCGCGCAACGCGCGCTCGCCCCGCGGCCTGGTGCTCGTGCCGACCAGGGAGCTCGCCCAGCAGGTTGCCGCCGAGCTCGAGCCGCTGGCTCGGGTGGACCGGCTGCGGGTGGCGACCGTCTTCGGGGGTGCCCCGATGGGACGCCAGATTGAGAATCTGCGTCGCGGCGTCGACGTCGTGGTGGCGACGCCCGGGCGGCTGCTGGACCTGATGGATCGTCAGGTCGCGCTCCTCGACGGAGTGTCGGTTGCAGTGATCGATGAGGCCGACCACATGGCTGACCTCGGATTCCTGCCGGACGTCAGGCGAATCCTCGACGCAACGCCTGCGGACCGGCAGTGCTTGATGTTCTCCGCCACGCTCGACGGTGAGGTCGATCGCCTTGCGCAGCGATACCTGAGCAGGCCGGCCGTGCACGCGGTCGCCTCGGCGTCCGCTTCGGTGACCTCGATGCAGCACCGAGTATTTCTGCTCGACCACGGTGACAAGGTCGACGTTGCGGCGGAGATGGCGGCCCGCCCTGAGCGAACACTCTTCTTCGTGCGTACCAAGCACGGCGCCGACCGCCTCGCCCGGCAACTCGTCAGCCGCGGCGTCGACGCCGCCGCGATCCACGGCAACCTCAACCAGAACCAGCGCACACGCGCGCTCGACGGCTTCGCATCCGGCCGGGTCCGGGCCCTGGTGGCCACCGATGTCGCGGCGCGCGGATTGCACATCGACGACCTCGACCTGGTCGTGCACTTCGATCCACCGTCCGATCACAAGCACTACCTGCATCGCTCGGGACGCACTGCCCGCGCCGGCGCGAGTGGCACCGTCATCTCACTCGTGGAAGCGCACCAGGCCCGAAGCGTTGCCCGCATCCATGCTGCGGCCGCGGTGCAGCCGGACCAGTTGACCGTGCGGGTCGGCCATCCGGCACTGCGAATCGTTGCGGCCTCGGGCGCCAACCGCGCTGCAGCGGTCCGCGACGCGGCACAGCTGCGGCCGGCGCAGCCCGCGCATCCGACGTCGACGCGTCGGACACGCCGACCGGGCAAGCGGTCGCGCCGGACGTCGGCCGTCCCGCGACAGTCGCGCGCCAAGTCGGCCCGATCGCACTAGAGGGCGCGGTGCTGGTCCGCTGACGGCGGGCCGAGCCGAACGGTCAGAATTCGCCGACGACGTCGATGATGAGGATTTCCGGCGGTGTGGCTGGGTGCCCGCCCTGGGGTGAGCTGGACGGCACTGCGGCGGTGGCAGGGAGCAGGACGACTGCACGGCTGCCGACGTTCTGGCCGGTGAGCTTGTCGGCGACGCTCAAGACGCTTTGGGCGGCGACGGTTTGTGGGGCCTGACCCCAGGTTGTTTGGCTGTGCTTGCCCGTCGCGAGGTCGGTTTGCACGAGTTGCAGGACCAGGGTCTTGGCACTGTTGATCTTCGGACCGCTGCCACGGACGAGCAGCGTCGAAGTCGGCTTGGTCGGTGCTTTGACGCCGGCGGTGCTGGTGACATCCGGCTTCTTGCCGGGCACGTTTGTGATCTTGGGCAGGCCGCTGCTCGGGATGTCGTGGACGACCGTCCCCGGGGCTGACGCGTTCGGCTTGTAGGTCTTGATGAGGTCGACGACGAAGACCAGGGTGTCTGTGCCGCTGATCCCGGCTTTGGACTGCCCGTTCGGGCCGTAGCCGTCGGCGGGCGGCACGGTCAGCAGCAGCCGGCTACCGAGCTTCTTGCCGACGAGCGTCCTGTCCCACCCCGGGATCACCTGGCCGGCACCGATCACGAATGCCGCGGGCTCACCGCGGGAGAACGAACTGTCGAAGACGTTGGCCTTGCCGCCCTTGGGGGCCCACGTCTCGCCGACATAGTTTGCGACAAGCGTGTCGCCCTTCGCCACGGTGGCACCGGTGCCGGACGTGAGCACCTGTTGCGTGAGTGTGGTGGGCGCGGGCTTGGCGGGAACCGTCAGCGTCGGCTTGGTACCGAACGCGCCGGCGACCTCGATCCCGACGGCAGTCGTGGTGTTCTTGCCGGCGGCGGACGACGCCGACAGCGATGAACTAGACGTCGGATTGGACTTGGAGCTGCAGGCCGCGAGCATCACGGCAGGTACGAGAAGCAGTCCAGCGAGATAACGCCGATCAAAATGCACAGCTACCCCGATCGGGTGCGGTCGTCAGAGCAAAGCACCGAGGGTAGCGTCCGGACGGTGACCCGATCGGTGACGACCGTCACGACTGGAGCTTCTGTTCAGGAGTGCGGTGGTTTGCCGGGGCGTAGCGAGCCGGCGGCCGCCGCGGTTTGACCTTGCCAGGCGGGCGGTGCTTGTCGATGAGCGTGCGCGCCATCTCCTTAGCCCGCAGGGCCGCCCGGCGGTCGCCCTCGCTGGCCAAGATGATCGAGCCTTCCATCAGGATGTGGAACGACAGCGCGAAATCCTCAGGCTCGGCAAGGCCCGCGGCGGCGGCCCGCGCGGCGACCATGGTGCGCAGGTTCGCCAGGTGCTGCACGCAGGCTTGGCCTACCGGATGGCCGGTGCCCATCTCCAATAGCACGCTCATGAAGGAGCGTTCGCGGAACGAGTCGTTGCGCAGGTACCACTCGTCGAGCATGTCGAAGATCGCAAGCAGTTGACCCTCTGGGTCATCGGCTCGCTTGGCGGATCCGGCTTCGATGAAGTCACGGCTCCAGCGCTGCTCGCGTTGGTCGAGGAAGGCCCGCGCCAGATCGTTCTTGGACCGGAAGTGCTTGTACAGCGTGGCCTTGGCGACTCCGGATTTGGCAATCACCTCATCAACGCCGACCGCGCGGATACCTCGCTGCGTGAACAGCTCATACGCAGTGGCAAGGATCTCCTCGCGCGCTGATCGGCGCCGCGTCACCTCGGTGTTGCTGACAGTCATCGTCTCGATTCGAACCTACCCATAGACAGACCTGTCTGTCCATGGTAGACAACTGATTGAGAGGATCGTCGCTCGCGCAACCGGGTAGCACATCCGGCCCTGCTGGTCCGACCACAACGTCAGGCCGCAATGCGAGGCGGCACAGGCTCGACAGCAGCCACATCCTCCGCCCGGGAGGGCTTGGGAGTTCCACATGCTGCCACGTATCTACACCGCAAGTGACACGAGTACGTCCGCGCACGCATCCCTGACCACGGTGCGCCAGGACCGGAGCCACGCCCTGGTCCGCGCCGTCGGCGAGTGGGATCTCGCCAACGCTGACGTTCTCGGCGAGCTGCTGGAGGAGCACGAAAAGGCCGGACGCCGCTTTGTGCGCCTCGACGTCGGCGCGGTGTCGTTCCTCGACTGCACCTGCCTCGACGTGCTGGTCACCGCCCATCAGCGCCTGCTGGCCGCGCAAGGCATGCTCGTGCTCACCGACGTGACGCCGCGCCTGATGCGGCTGCTACGTCTGGCCCGGCTCGATCGGGTGCTGTTCACAACCGGCCTGACCGACGTCGGCTCGCGACCAGGGCAGGTACAGCCGATCGGGCTGTCGGCCTAACGAGCAACCGCTGCGCCGCTGGCGGAGTTTCCGCCAGCGGCCCAGCGACGCCCGAGACGGGGTGCGCGCCCCAATCTCGGGAGAAGCAGCAACACCACCTTCAGGACCCGGGTGCGTAGCGTCGCAGTTTGATCGCTCCATTCATCGCGAGCGATGACATCGCCGATGGGCCCGACGTGGCCGGCTAGGCGTGCCGTTGCCAGTGCGATTGGCCGTCTTTACGCTCAGCCGGAGCAGGCGGGTGGTGTATGTCGAGTAGTGATCGTGGGTCTGGCCTGTATGGCCGCGGTGGCCAATGCGATCTGCTCGATCGGCTGCTGGCTGCAACGCGGGCAGGTGAGAGCCAGGTTCTGGTCGTGCGTGGCGAGGCGGGGATCGGCAAAACGGCCTTGCTGGACTACGTGGCGCAGCGCGCCTCCGGGTGTCGGGTCATGCGCGCGGGTGGCGCGGAGTCCGAGATGGAGCTCGCGTTCGCCGGCCTGCATCAGCTGTGCGCCTCCAAGATCGATCGTCTTGATCGCCTGCCCGGCCCGCAACGTGACGCGCTCGGGACGGCATTCGGGCTGAGCGCAGGACGGCCGCCGGACCGCTTTCTGGTCGGGCTCGCAGTGCTCAGCCTGCTCGCCGACGTCGCCGACGAGGCGCCGCTAGTCTGCCTCGTCGACGACGCTCAGTGGCTCGACGACGTCTCGGCGCAGATACTCGCCTTCGTTGCTCGACGCTTGCTCGCGGAGCGGGTGGCGCTGGTGTTCGCAATGCGTGACCCGGTCGCCAACCATGCGCTGAAGGGATTGCCAGGGCTAGAAGTGGTGGGTCTGCGCGACCACGACGCCCGTGCGCTACTCGACTCCGCGACTCCTGGGCCGCTCGACGAACGGATCCGAGACCGGATCCTGTCCGAGGCGCGCGGCAACCCACTGGCCCTCCTTGAGCTGCCCCGGGGCCTCACCGCCGCGGAGCTGGCCGGCGGGTTCGGGCGTCCCGACGCGCGACCCGTCTCCGGCCAGATGGAGCTGGACTTTCTCCGACGCGTCCAGTCCCTACCGCCCATGACGCAACGCCTGCTCACTACGGCTGCGGCCGAGCCGGTCGGCGACATGACCTTGCTGCGGCGCGCCGCTCACCGCCTGGGAATTGCGGTGGACGAGGCGGCGGCACCGGCCGAGGCGGCGGGGCTGATCACCTTCGGACCGCGGGTGCGGTTCCGGCATCCGCTGGTTCGTTCCGCGTCCTACCGGGCCGCGGGCCCGCGGGCCCTTCGGGAGATCCACCGCGCGTTGGCCGACGCGACCGATGCGAAGCTCGATCCTGATCGTCGCGCATGGCATCTCGCGCGTGCGACCTCGGGACCTGACGAGACAGTGGCCGCCGAGTTGGATCGCTCGGCCGATCGGGCGCAGGCGCGTGGCGGGGTCGCCGCGGCTGCGGCCTTCCTCGAGCGAGCCGCGGAGTTAACACCCGACCCGGCGCGTCGCGCTGCCCGAGCGCTGGCGGCGGCTCAGGCGAAGTACCAGGCCGGCGCGTTCGACTCGGCAATCGAGCTGGCGAACGCGGCGGAGTTGGATTCACCCGACGAGCTCCACGCTGCGCAACTGACCTTGTTGCGCGGTCGGATCTTGTTCGTGTCGCGCAGCGCGAGCGCCGGCTTACCGCTGCTGCTCGAAGCCGCCAAGCGCCTCGAACTCCTCGACGCCCGGCTGGCCCGTGAGACTTACCGGGATGCGATCTACGCGGCTCTGACCGCCGGTCGAGTACAGGGCGGCGGCCCGGTCGAGGTGGCGGAGGCCGTGCTGGCCGGACCGAGGCCCGCCGTTGTGACGCGCGATGTGCTGCTGCTGGACGGCTTGGCGCGAGTGATTACCGAGGGATACGCCGCGGGCGCGCCGATGCTGCTGCAGGCGTTGGACGCCTTCCGCCCCGACGGCGTCGCGCGGGAAGTCGGTCTCGGCTGGCTCCAGCTCGCGTGCCGTATGGCTCACGACGCGTGGGACTTCGACAGCTGGTCGGTGCTGTCGGCGCAAATGGTCAGCTTGGCCCGCGAGACGGGAGCGCTCTCCGTGCTGCCGTCGGCGCTGCTGCTGCGCATGTCGAACCGGGCCTTCGCAGGCGACCTCGCCGGCGCCGCGTCGCTTGTTGCGGAGGCGGTCGCGATCGGCGAGGCGACCGGCAGTAGCTTCTTCGCGCATTACGCAGCCCTGGTGCTCGAGGCGCAGCGCGGCCGGGAGTCCGCGACGCAGGCGGCAATCGAAGCGATCACCCAGGACCTCCTGCTGCGAGGAGAAGGCAAGGTGCTCACCGCCACGCAATGGGCGGCGGCGGTGCTCTACAACAGCCTCGGCCGGTACGAGGAGGCCTACGCGGCCGCCGAGCGCGGCTGCGAGAACCCACGGGAAATGGGCCTCTCCATCCAGTCGATGGTCGAGCTCGTGGAGGCAGCGGCACGTCTCGGCAGATCGGATTACGCAGCCGAGGCGGTTCAGACAATCAGTGACATGGCCCAGGCCGCCCGCACCCCGTGGGCTCGCGGCACCTCGGCCAAGGTTCGTGCTTTGGTGAGCGACGGGCCGCTCGCGGACGCTTTGTATGGTGAGGCCATCGAGTTGCTTGGCGATGCAGACGTCCGGATGGAGCTCGCCCGGACCCGTCTCGTGTACGGCGAGTGGCTGCGCCGCGAGAACCGCCGCGTCGACGCCCGAGTTCAGTTGGGCATCGCCCACGAGATGCTGACTCAGATGGGGGCGGAGGCGTTCGCACAGCGTGCTGGACGCGAACTGCTCGCCACAGGCGCGACGATCCGCAAACGCGCCGTCGCAACGGACGACATTCTCACGCCCCAGGAAGCACATATCGCGCGTCTCGCGGGCAGTGGGCTCACGAACCACGAAATCGGTGCCCAGCTGTTCATCAGCCCGCACACGGTCGAGTGGCACCTGCGCAAGGTGTTCACCAAGCTCGGGATCCGATCGCGCAGACAGCTCCGTTCCACGCTGGCCGAAGGTGCCACTGCCTAGTTGCTGGATACGGAACGCTGCGGCTCCTGGGTACGCGTGTTCACGTTTTGGCGGCATCCGCTACGTCGCGTGCTGCCGAGACGAATGACTCGACGGTGGGGCTCGTCAGTCCAGGGCGTCGAGCCAGTGACACGACCGCGGGCTCGGCATCGGCGACGGGGAGATAGACGATGTTGGCTCGCAGTTGCTGCGTGGCGACGGCTTCGGGCACGAGCGCGATTCCCCGCCCGGCGGCCACGAGCGTGAGGATCTCTTGGACGCTGGTGGCGCGGGCTGCGATTCGTCCGGGCAGTCCGTGCCGGCGCTGTTCGGCAAGCCAGCGTGCTGGTTTCGGATCGTTCGGGATGGCCGGGTTGATGATGAAGCTTTCGTGCTTGAGGTCGGCGAACGTCAGCGACTCGCGGGCGGCAAGGGTATGTGTGATCGGCAGAACGGCCAGGCGCTTCTCGTAGGTGAGGATCTCGACCTCGAGTTCGGTCTGTCCCGGCAAGAGTCGGGTGAAGGCGAGATCGACTTTGCCGGCGAGGACGTCATCGATGCTGCCGAACAACAGTTCGCGAACTGAGACCCCGACCGATGGATATCGGTTGCTGAACACGTCCAGCACCTCGGGCAGCAGCTTGTTGGCTGCCGACCCGTAGAAACCGATGGCCAACTGTGCCGAACCGGCCACGCGGGTGACTCGGATCATGTACTGCTCTTGCTGGAGCATCTTGCGGCCTTCGACGAGTAGCGCCTGACCAGCTTGGGTCAGTTCGACGTGCCGGCTGTCACGGTCGAACAAGGCGACGCCGAGCTGGCTCTCCAGCCGCCGTATCTGTTGACTCAGCGAAGGTTGGGCGATGTGCAGGCGCTCGGCGGCGCGGCCGAAGTGAAGTTCCTCGGCGACGGTCACGAAGTACTCGAGCAGGCGAAGGTCCAGCCTGTCCATAGGCGCAGCCTATTGGTCGAGCACCAACTGGTCTTGGACTTTCCCGGCTGGCGGTCACCATGCTTGGAGCGCTCCGTAGCCGTCCGATCAGAAGGGTCGAGCTATGGCCACCTCGCCAACCACCCGTCCGACTCTGTCTGATGCCATGGCTCGGTCGATGGTCGACACGGCGATCACCGAGGCGAGATCGATGGATGTGCCGGTGACCGTCGTCATCGTCGATGAGTCGGGCGTGCTCAAGCATGTCGCGCGGATGGACGGGGCCCCGTTGGTCAGCGTGCAGACCGCGGTCAACAAGGCGTACGCCGCGGCAGCGATCGGCATGCCGCCGGATGACTTCTACGCCGCGATTGAGTCCGATGCGGCGGCGGTGGCCGAGTTCGCGACGCGACCCGGCTTGGCGCTGATCGCGGGCGGGCTACCTGTAGTCGTCGATTCGAAAGTGGCCGGCGCGATCGGTGTCGCCGGCGCGATGACGGCTACGCAGGACCGCCGCATCGCCGAGATCGCTGCCGCCAATGCAAGCGCCTGAAGCCGCCGTGAGTCAGGTGCCGGCGATCGAACCGACTGCCGCACACCACCACAGCCCAGCGAGAGGGGAGAGCCCTCGATGACGAACCGACCGCATCGACCGGCGCGGCGCAGCGTTGTCCGCTTTGCCTTGCCACTGATCGCCGTTGCCGTCCTGCCCCTGGTGATCACGGCCAGAGCGGCCGCCGTTGAGGCCCAGACCCTGGTCTCGTTCGACCGAGCGGCCGGGCAGACCCCGGAAAGCGTGGCCGTCGTGAGCGATGGCACTGCCTATGTCAGCCTGTCCTTCGCGAGCGAGATCTACCGGATCACGCCCGCTGGGCAGCAGTCAACGCTCGATATCCCCACTGCGGGCGGGATCACCGTCGGGCTCGCGATCGATTCTCGCGATACCAACTTCTTGTATGTCGCTGTTCGGTCCGCAGACCCCGCTGCGGCGGGCGTTTGGCGCATCCCTAGGGACCGCTTCGACGATCCGGCCCGGGTCGTGCCGCTGCCCACCGATTCCTTCCCCAACGGCATGACCTTCGATGAACGCAGCAACCTCTACATCGCCGACTCCGATCTCGGCCGCATTTGGCGGGTCGCACCGGGCGCGGCCAGGGCCACCGTCTGGGCCGCTGGCGCACTGTTGGCGCCCACCGGTGAGAGCTTCCAGGGTTTCGTGCTACCCGGCGCGAACGGAGTCAAGGTGCGCGGCAGGACGCTCTATGTATCCAACACGGCCGGCCGGACGATCCTCACCATTCCCATCGGCGCAGATGGCAGCGCCGGACCCATGACGGTCCGATTCCACGGCGTCGAGGCCGATGACTTCACCTTCGCCGCCAACGGTGACCTGTATGTCACCGACAACCCGTCCAGCCAACTCCTGCACATCACGCCGGGCGGCATCGTCACCACACTGGCTAACTCGAGCGATGGCTTGGACAACCCCTCGGACGTCGCCTTCGATCCGCGGCCGGATCGTCGCCACGAACTCCTGATCACGAACTCCGCGTATTTCGGAACCCGTCCCAGCCTCGCGGAAATCCGCACCCTCGGCGTCGGGCAGCGACGCCTGTGATGAAGGCCGGCGCCGTCGACACTTGACGGCATGACAACAAAGATCACTCGGATCAATCCCGAGCACCTGCACGCTACGCCGGGATACCACCACATCACCGTCGTCGGGGCGGGGCGCACGGCGTACCTGGCCGGCCAGTGCCCCCTCGACCGCGACGGCACGCTGGTCGGTCCCGGCGACCTGGGCGCTCAGATCGACCAAGTCGTGGCCAACGCCCTCGCTGCCCTGACCGCAGTCGCGGCCACGCCTGAGCAGGTCGTGCGCTCGGTCATCTACGTCGTGAGCGCCGAGACCAGCGTGCTCGGTGATGCCTGGCGGCAGCTGACGGCGTCACCACTGGCGCCCGCCTTCACCAGCGCCAGCACGCTGCTAGGCGTGGCTCAACTGGGCTACAGCGGCCAACTGATCGAAGTCGACCTGACCGCCGCACTCGCCACCCTCGCAGGACGGTCTGCGGCGTGGCGCAACAACCGGGTCTAGCTCAGATGGGGCGGACGTCTTCCGCCTGCGGGCCCTTCTGGCCCTGGGTGGTGTTGAACTCGACGCGCTGGTTGTCCTCCAGGCTCTTGTACCCGCTGCCGCTGATGGCGGAGTAGTGGACGAACACGTCCTTGCTGCCGTCATCCGGGGTAATGAAGCCGAAGCCTTTCTCGCTGTTGAACCACTTAACAGTGCCCTGTGCCATGGTCATGCTCTCCTTCGTTGGAGCCGTGCTGGCCGCGCACACCTTGTGCGTGGTCGGGTCTTTGCGGGTGACGGCTCTCGATGAACCGAAAGGCGACAAACGCAACTGCAACAAATCCTGCGTCGCGCATCGGGCCGAAGAAGGAACTGCTGACAACCTGTAACTACGTTAGCAGGGTCGAGGCGGCTCCCCGGCGCGGCCCCCGTCGGTCGCCCGGGTGCATTGGCGCTCAGCGGAGGACGGTCAGCCAGATGGCGACGTAGTGACAGAGTGCGGCGAGAAGCGTGCAGGCGTGGAAGACCTCGTGAAAGCCGAAGGTGCCCGGCCACGGGTTCGGCCGCTTCCATGCGTAGACGAGCGCCCCGAGGGTGTAGACGACGCCTCCGACTGCGATGAGCGCAAATGTGGTGACACCAGCGCTGCGTAGCAGGTCGGGGAAGACGAAGATCGCCACCCAGCCCAACGCGATGTAGCAGGGCACCGCCACCCAGTGGGGCGCTTGCGGCCATGCCGTCTGCAAGACCACGCCGAACAGCGCGCCGGTCCAGACCACGGCGAGCACGGCGAGCGCCGCGGTGCGGGACAGGGTGAGGGCTGCGATCGGGGTGTAGGTGCCGGCGATGAACACGAAGATCATCGAATGGTCGAGACGTTTCATGATCGCTCGGCCGCGGGGCCCCCAGTGCCGCCGGTGATAGAGCGCGGAGGTGCCGAACAGCAGCGTCACCGTGCCGGCGTAAACACCGGTTGTGGCGCCGCCTGACTGGCCGCGCACGGTTGCTGCCATCGCGACGAGCACAACGCCGGTGACGATCGAGGCGGCAGCGGCACAGGCGTGCAGCCAGCCGCGCAGCCGCGGCCTCAGCTCGGCGACCGCGTCGGCAAGCGTCGCCGTGGCCGACGCGCTGATCGCGCCCGGGGTCGTCACCCGGAGCAGGTTACCGAACCGTAGGTTCGTCCGGGCGCCGACGCGTCCGTACGCCTCCCGATGAACGGATGGCGCGTATCTGGCCGTCGGACCCGGTCGTTGAAGCCTGTGGTACGAGCGGCCGAGGGGTTCCGTCACCGCATTGGCGTTGCCTGGCCGGGATCGGGGCGCAATATGGATCGGCGCGCAGCGGCGGCCACCGCCGCTGCATTCCTGCTCAGTGCGATCCCGGCCGTCAACCGAGCCGATAGCCAGCCGGCACACGCCGCGGTTACGGACGCCGCTGTACGCGTGGTCCGGTTCACCGCGGAAGGGCCGGCGGTTACTGCTCAGGTCGCCGGCTACGCCGGAGGCGGTCTGACCATGTCCGTGCCGCCGGGGTCTGCGCCTACCGCGGGCGGCTACGCGCCGCTGGCGCCGGGACTGTACGTCGTCACCGTGCACGCTGCGCTGCCGGTTTCGGAGCTGCTGACGATGCGCGTACAACCTGGGGCTGCGTACACGGTGGGTGTCTTCGTGCATGCGGGCACCGTGCAGGCACTACTCATACATGACGATCTCGCCACTCCGCCGCCCGGCTTCGGGCGGGTCCGGCTCGTGCTGGCCGCCGCCATGGCGCCGCGCGCTACGGTGACCCTCGCATCGGGCCCGGTTCTGGCGAACGCCGCACCGTTTGCCACGCTGACGGGCTACCGAACGGTGCGCGCGGGGAGCTCGCGGGTGACCGTGACGACGGCTGCGGGCAGGGCTGCGCCACCTCGCCCCATACAGCGCACGGTCGGCGACGTGGCGATTCCGTCAGGCAGCCTGACCACGCTGGTCGTTGCTGATACGTCGTCGGGCGGGCTGGCGCTACGCGCGATCACCGACGCGGTCGGCGCCGGGCGTCGCCCCGGAGGGCCGGTACCGGCGGGTGGCGGCGGGATGGCCGCGTCACCGGCCGACCGTCAGGGCGGGCCGTCGGCCGCTGTGATGGGAGTGCTGGAGCTGCTCGGGCTGTTCGCGCTCTGGGCGGCGCTACATGCCCTCGTGGCCGCGCGGCGGCGAAGCGTGCCCAAGCGAGAGAGTGCCTAGTGAGGCGCCTCGTGGCGAATGGGGTGTTTCTGGCGATCCTGTTGGCTGGGTCGGTCGCGGCGGCCGTTACTGGCGTCGGCTACCAGGCCTTCCAACGCTCGATGGTCCACCGAACGAGCACGCCGGAAGCTCGGGCACTGGGTGAGGTGGCGCGACCACCTAGTGCACCGGTGCGGCTACGCATCTCGGCGATCGGCGTGAATACCCCCGTGCAGCCGCTGGGGCTTCTCGCCGACGGCACCCTGCAGCCGCCGAGCGCGTGGCAGGTCGCGGGCTGGTACGCAGGCGGTGTCATTCCCGGCGACCTGGGGCCGGCGGTGATCGCCGGGCATGTCGACTCGATCTCCGGCCCGGCGGTGTTCTACCGACTTCGCCGGCTGCGTCCAGGCGAGCTTGCGGTAATCCAGAGCCGTGACGGGCGGATATTGACATTCGTCGTCGACAGCCTCGCTGTATATCCCAAGGACGCCTTCCCTACTGCAGCCGTGTACGGCCCGACCCCTTTCCCGACACTGCGGCTGGTCACCTGCACAGGGGACTTCGATTGGCACGCCCACACCTATCTGGACAACCTCGTGGTCTCCGCACACCTACGTGCACCGCCGGTAGTAGGGGGCGCTGATGGCTAGCGACAACCAGCCCGGTGTGCGCCCATCCCGCCAGCCGCGCATCACGCTGCATCTGGCCGGTTCAAGAGGGCAGATACAACGGGAGCCGCCTGACCATGCCCGTGCTGAGTCCTCGATTCCGCCTGCCGTTGAACGGACGCAGCAGGCCGGCGGCGAGCCACAACCGTCACGGTCCATCGTCGCAGTACTGCTGGCCGTGGCTGGCCTAACCGCCGCCGGCATCACCGCATACCTCGTGACCCGACACGGTGGGTCCCAGCACGTCGGCAGTGCAGCGCCGTCCTCCGCGCATGCTCGGTCGGTCAGTACGCCGATGCAGCAAGCCGAAACGTGGGTTACGGCCAACGTCGCAGCCAACGCGCCGCTGTGCGCCGACGTGGCCCTGGCAGCCCAACTCGCCCAATCCGGGTTCACCGCGGTGAGCAACTGCCGATCTGACGGCTGGGTGGACAAGAATCAATTCGTCGTGTCGACGCCGGACATCCGAGTTGCAATCGCCGGCGGCCTCGCGTCAGCGGTGCGGCACAGGGCCTCGTTCCCTGTGGCGAGGTTCGGCACCGGCGGTGCGCGTATCGAGGTGCGGATGCTCCTGCCTGCCGCGCAAGCTGCCCTGTCCGTCCGTATGGCACGCGCCACGGACGAGCGCGCACTCGCTGACGCAGCACTGCTGCATAACCCTAGAGTGACAACTACGGCTAGTGCCCGGACGGCATTGCACCAAGGCCAGCTCGACATACGCGCGGCGACGCTGCTCGCCCTTCTCGCGGCGCGAACCCGGGTACGGGTCGACGCAATCCTGATTCGCGCACCTGAGGCGGCGGCGGGGCGGCCTGCTCGCAGCATCACGGTCTCCGTCGCTGACCCGGCCGCCCTTCCGGCCACGGTGGGCATGCTGACGGGTGACTACGTCCCCGCACGTGTGACACAGGCCGGTGGCGGCGCCACACGACTGGATTGGCGCGTGGGTGGCGAGCAGGTCTAGCTGGCGGCGCGCAAGGGGATAGGCGAGGCCTGGGAGCGGGGAGGCCTTGCCAACGTTCCGGTCAGGTGGTCAGTCGGTCGACCTCGGCGAGCAGGTGAGAGACCTGGCCGGTCACGCTGAATCGGTCGCGTGCGTAACGCGCGGCCGAGGGTCCGCGGGTGGATTTCCAGTCGGCGTCCAGGGCACCGTTGATCGCTTCGGCAAGTGCCGCGGCGAGCGCCGTCCGATCGTCCGTCTCCGGGACCAGGGTGCCGACCTCCGAGGTGACGAAGTCGCGTGGTCCACCTGAGTCGGCGCCGATCACCGGCGTGCCGCAGGCCATGCACTCGACGAAGACGAGTCCGAACGGTTCGCGGTAGGAGGGGAAGCAGCCGATGTCGGCGCACCCGAATAGCACTGCGAGCTCGTCCTGAGGGCGCGGCCCGAGGAAGTAGGTGTGGCGTAACCCGAGCTCGGTGGTCAGCTCATGCATTGCGCGCTGGGCTTCGGGTGGTCCGGAGCCGATCACAAGAGTGAGGATTCGACGTTCCTGCTGTTCGTAGATCGCCGCGGCGCGGAGCAGCGCGTCCAGCCGTTTCCAGTCGGCGAACTTGCCGCAGAATGCGACGACGGCGTCGAACCCGTCCGACGGCGCAACCGCTTCGGGATCGCGGTCGCTGCCGTGAAGGGGCTGCGTCACAAACTCGGCCAGCACCGCCGCTCGATCGGTGCCGACGGGTAGCGGGCGGAAGACATCCTGGTTGTAACCGTTCGGGGACAGCACGACCCGCTCGCGCGGGAACTCGGGAAAGACGTCGAGCAGCGCATTCACCTGCTCGGCGGAGATCGCCGCGGCCGCGTCGACGGCGTGCTCCGGATCGGCAAAGTCGAAGATCCTCTCGCGCTGCATGAAAGGCAAGAACCGCAGCGGGAATTCGTCCGGCTGCTCGCCGCGCCGCTCGTTGTTGAACATCTTGAGCTCCGTGCCGTGCGTGAAGCACAGCAGCGTCATCCGCGGTCGGCCGTCCGCGAGCCTGCGCCGGTTGACGTCGCGCAGCACCACGGTGTTCATGAACGCGTGATGCGCGATCGCGAGGCTGAACTGATCGCCCGTACGCGCCTCGATCTCGTCGATCCATCCCGCGACGGCGTCGGTCAGCCGGAGCCGGTAGGCATCCACCTCGGCCTCGCTCATCGAGTGCCAGCGGTAGCTGCTCACCGGAGACACGGACTCGCAGATCGGGATGTCGTGTTCGAGAGGGAAGACGTGAACGTCCTCTTCCTCGAATCGCTGGCGCCGGGACGGATACATCGAGTAGCACCGGACGCCCGGCAAGGCGTTGTACGCCCGATGGTGCGACTCGTGGAGAATGCCGGAGCCGGGCGCGAACTCGCCGTCACGCTGCCAATTGTTGGTGCCAAGTTGAAAGATCAACCGGTCAGACACGGCTACAGCCTAAGGTCAGGGTCCTGGCTGCGAGGCAGCCGTAGGGGGACAACAGGAGAAACGCTCGACCGGCCGAGTCGATCAACCGGCCTACCGGTCCCCGGGTGTGCAGGATATTGCCGCCCGCACCTGAACCAGCGGCCACGGCCGGCGCCTGCATATGCTTGGGCGACTGTCGCTACCCGGGGGGATGGTGCAGCAGGTGAGCAGACCGACGATTGTGACGGTCGACGACGACCCGCTCGTCTCCGCGGCGATCACCCGCGACCTGGCCGCCAGATACGGCACCGACTACCGGGTCGTGCGGGCGGCATCCGGGCCGGAGGCGCTGTCCGTGCTGGCGCGGCTGGCGTTGCGCGACGACCCGGTGGCGCTCATCGCCGCCGACCAGCGGATGCCGGGAATGACCGGCATCGAGATGCTCGGGCAGGCGCGCGCTCACTCTCCCGGCGCGAAAATGTTGCTGCTGACGGCGTACGCCGACACCGACGTCGCAATCCAGGCGATCAACGACATCGGCCTGGACTACTACCTGCTCAAGCCATGGGACCCGCCCGAGGAGCGCCTGTATCCGGTCGTCGACGACCTGCTCAGCGACTGGCAGCAGGCCAATCCGGAGCGGGCGTCCGACGTGCGTGTTGTCGGGCACCGGTGGTCGGACCGCGCCCACGCCGCCAAGCTGTTCCTGGCCCGCAACCACGTGCCGTACCGCTGGTACGACGTCGAACGTGACGCCGAAGGCGGGCGGCTGCGCGACCTCGCCGGGGCGCAGCCGGCCGACCTGCCGCTGGTGCTCGTCCCGGACGGCGACACGCTGCGCGCGCCGTCGACGCTGGAGATCGCTAGCGCGCTCGGGCTTCGGACCACCGCACAGCAGCCGCTCTACGACGTCTGCATCGTCGGCGGCGGGCCGGCGGGCCTCGCCGCGGCGGTGTACGCGGCGTCCGAGGGGCTGCGCACCGTCATCGTGGAGCGCGAGGCACCCGGCGGGCAGGCCGGGCTGAGCGCGGCCATTGAGAACTACCTCGGGTTCCCCAAGGGCCTGAGCGGCGCCGACCTGACTCACCGCGCGCTGGCACAGGCGTCCCGATTCGGTGCGGAGATGGTGCTCGCCCGTGACGTCGTCGGATTCGAGACGCGCGGCCCGGTACGTGCCGTGCGCTTCGACGGGACGGGCGAGATCGAGGCCCGCTCGCTCGTTGTTGCGACCGGCGTCTCGTACCGGCGATTGGACGCGGCCGGGCTCGAGGAGTTCACCGGCCGCGGCGTGTACTACGGCGCGAGCGCCGGCGAGGCGAGCCAATGCCAGGGCGACGAGGTCTTCGTCGTCGGTGCGGCCAACTCCGCCGGCCAGGCAGCCCTGAACGTCTCGCGGTTCGCGAAGCGCGTCGTGCTGGTGGTCCGCGGACCGGCGCTGACCGACACGATGTCGCAGTACCTCACGGAGCGCATCACGTCCACGCCGAACATCGTGGTGCGCTATTCCAGTCAGGTCGTGGCCGGCCGTGGCAACGGGCACCTGGAGGCGATCACGGTCGCAGACCGCGAGTCCGGCATCAGCGAAGAGCTCGCCACGCAATGGCTGTTCGTGTTCATCGGGGCGTCACCGCGCACCGAGTGGCTCGGCGCCGACGTGGTCCGTGACGAGAAGGGCTATGTCGTCACGGGCTCCGACCTGGCGCAGAGCAAGCGATGGCCGTTGGCGCGACCGCCCTTCACGCTGGAGACGAGCGTGCCGGGCGTGTTTGCCGCGGGCGACGTGCGGCTCGACTCGATGAAGCGGGTCGCGTCAGCGGTCGGCGAGGGCGCGATGTCGATCTACCTCGTGCACCGCTACCTGGCGACGGTCTGATGCGAGCGGCCGAGCTGCGCGGGCTGGCCGTCTTCGACGGTCTCACCGACGACCAGTTGGACGAGCTGGCTGCCGGCGGCGCCGAGGTTTCCATCGAGCCCGGCGTCGACATGTTCCGCGAGGGCGAGCCCGCCGACTTCTGGTGGGTGCTGGTCGACGGCACAATCGACCTGATCCGTCACATCGGCCGGGAAGACACCGTCGTTGCGCGGATGGACGTGCCCGGACGCTGGGCCGGTGGCTTCCGGGCCTGGGACGAGCACGGCGTCTACCTTGCGACCGGCCGGGGCCGTACACCCGGGCGGGTGCTGCGGGTGCCGGCCAAGGTGCTGCGCGAGCGGACCAGCGCCTGGTTTCCGCTCGGCGAACATCTCATCGAGGGGCTTTACCACACGGCGCGGTCCATCGAGTCGACCGCCCGCCAGCGCGGCTCACTGGTCACGCTCGGCACGCTCGCCGCCGGCCTTGCGCACGAAATCAACAACCCGGCATCGGCCGCGACCCGCGCGGTGGCGGCGCTGGGGGCAGAGATGGAGACGCTTCTCGGGTCGCTTCGGCTGCTCGCCGACGAGCGGATCTCCGCGGACCAGTTCGCCGCGCTGGACACGCTGCGACGCGGGATCGATCCGGCGGCCGCCGACCCGGATCCACTCAGCCGCGCCGACCACGAGCAGGCGCTGGCGTCCTGGCTGGCGCGCCACGGCGTCGCCCGCGAATGGGCGCTCGCGACGCAGCTGGTCGGGGGCGGGCTCGACGTCGCGTCGTGCGAGCGGGCCGCAGCGATCCTGCCCGGGCGCGCCTTGGGGCCTGGGCTGGAGTGGGTGGCGAGCACGTTGTCGGCCGCGGCGCTGCTGTCGGACGTGAGGGAGTCGACGCGGCGCATCTCCGAGCTCGTCGCGGCCGTGCGGTCCTACTCGCAGATGGACCGCGCCTCAATGCAACTGGTCGACGTGACTGAGGGGCTCGACAGCACCCTCGTGATGCTCGGGCACAAGCTGCGCGAGGGCATCAAGGTTGTACGCGAGTACGGGGCGGACGTCCCCCGCATCGACGCATACGCCGGCGAGCTCAACCAGGTGTGGACGAACCTGATCGACAACGCCGCCGACGCTATGCACGACACCGGCGGCACGCTGCGCGTGGCGACGCGGGTGGACGGCGACCAGGTCGTGGTCGAGATCGGCGACACCGGCCCCGGCATGTCGCCGGAGGTCGTGGCCCGGGCGTTCGACGCGTTCTATACGACCAAGGACGTCGGAAAGGGCGCCGGGCTCGGCCTGGACATCGCGCGGCGGATCGTGGTCGAGCGCCATGGCGGCACGATCAGCGTCGACTCGCGGCCGGGCAGCACCGTGCTGCGCGTCGCCATCCCAGCGCGATCCGCATAGTCACTCGCACGCGAGGCGGCCACCTCCACGCAGACCACGCACTCACCACGGACTTCCCAGGGCGCGATCAGTCGGCCTAAGGCGCGACCGTCGTCGCAGCGACATCGCCGAAACCAACGAGGATGACGCCGGGAGCCGAACGTGGACGCCGGACTGCTGGAGACGGAGACATGCGACGCTGCGACGGCTGACGAGAGGTTGCCGGGCGCGACTAAGTCCGATCAGGCCGCCGAGGTATTCGTCAGTGTTCGACCACGGCTGATCGAGATCGCCTACCGGATTCTCGGAAGCGCCGGCGAGACCGAGGACGTCGTGCAAGAGGCTTGGCTTCGCTGGCAGCGGACCGACCGCTCGCTCGTCCGGAATCCAACGGCGTTCCTTGCGACGACGACCACTCGATTGGCACTCAATGTGGCACAGTCCGCGCGAAGTCGGCACGAAACGTACGCCGAATCCTGGCTGCTGGAACGGGCGGACCCCACGGTCGGCCCAGAGGTGCGAGCTGAACTGGGCGACGAGGTCGAACACGCCGTACTGCTGCTCCTGGCGAACCTGACTCCGCCGGAGCGGGCCGCCTATGTTCTCCGGGAGGGGTTCGGCTACCCCTACCAGCACATAGCCGAGGTCCTCGTTCTCACGAACGCCCATGCCAGGCAGCTCGTGCGGCGCGCCCACAAACGCCTCTGCACCGGGCGTCGCCGGCCGGTGAACCCGATTGTGCATCGTCGCCTGGTACGGGCGTTTCGGGCTGCAGCCCGTGTCGGCAACCTCGCCGACCTGGAGCAACTGCTCGCCGCGGACGTCGTGACAAACGCGAGCCGAAAGGAGCCGTGACAACTGATCCCCGGGCTGTCACATCGGAGGAGCGCTGCCTGGTCTGAGTTGGTGACCGGATGGTTCGGCGAACGGAGAGGACACCCATGAAGGTCGTGGTCATAGGTGGTACCGGTCTGATCGGCTCGAAGGTGGTGACGACGCTCGGCGAGCATGGCCACGAAGCTCTGGCCGCGGCGCCGAATACTGGGGTCAACACACTGACCGGCGAGGGGCTGGCGGATGCCCTGGCCGGTGCGGCCGTGGTGATCGACGTGTCGAACTCGCCGTCGTGGGAGGACACCGCGGTGATGGAGTTCTTCGAGACCTCCACCCGGAACCTGCTTGCCGCAGCCGCGACGGCGGGCGTCAGTCATTACGTCGCGTTGTCGGTGGTCGGGACCGAGCGACTCCCGGACAGCGGCTACCTTCGCGCGAAGGCTGCGCAGGAGCAGCTGATCGAGAACTCCTCCCTCCCGTTCTCGCTCGTACACGCGACCCAGTTCTTCGAGTTCATCGCCGGTATCGCGGACGGCGCCACGCAGGGCAATACGGTACGTATGGCGCCGGTGCTGTTCCAGCCCGTCGCGGGCGATGACGTTGCTCAGGTGGTCTGCCGCATCGCTGTGGCTGCACCGCTGAACGCGCTCGTTGACGTGGCGGGGCCTGAGCGGTCTCGCATGGACGAGTTCTTCCGCAAGATCCTGGCCGCCCAACACGATCCGCGCGAGGTGATCACCGACCAGCACGCGCGCTACTTCGGCAGCGAGCTGAGCGAACGATCTCTGGTTCCGCTCGGCGAGGCAATTCTGGGCGAGACCAGGTACGCCGATTGGCACGGCCGCAGCCGTGCCTACCCGGTCGCCAGTTCGACCACCTGAGCCCTGTAGTCAACCGAAACCCGGAGCACCGCAGCGAGGTGAAGACGACCATGCCAACCGACGAGAGCCCGTCCCTGCACCAGCTCGAGATCGAAGTCCACGAGGAACTAGTACTGGCGGAGTCGAGCGAGTCATCGGACCTCGGCGGCTCGCCTGCCGAGTGGCTGTTCGACCCGGCCGACATCGAGCGCGAGGAGGTGGGCCTGCGCAATCTGCTCGGCGCTGTCGAGGCTCTGGAGCTCGATCCCCCGTCCGTCCGCCGACAGGACATCGACTGACGCCCGAGCCGCCCGCGCAGCACGGAGTGCGATCAGCTACCCGCAAGGAGCACCGATGAACACGAATCAACCGTCCAACGTGGCACCGCCCACGGTGCAGGAGGACGCGCATCTGGCCGCGGCCGCATATCTGATGAAGCATGAGGGCGCGCCGGCCCTGGTCGTTCTGGAGGACGAGGAGGGCACGCGGCAGGTCGGGATGATCACCGAGGCCGAGGTTGACGAAGCCAAGGCCGACGGTATGGATGTCGACGAGATGCGGGTCCGCGACCTGATGACGAGTGAGTAGCTAGCCGCAAGGCAAGCACCGGCGAGCTTGCCGGCGGTCTTGGATGCTGGGCAACTTCTGTTAAGAAACTGTGCATGGCTCTAGCCTCGTTTTGGAGGTGGAGCCATGACGACGGAAGCGGTGGCGCACCAGCTCCACGGCCGGCGTTCGGAGTGCGCGGTCCTGGACGAGCTGGCCGCTGCAGTGCGCGCCGGCAGCGGGCAAGCTTTGCTGATCCGTGGCGAGTCCGGAGTCGGGAAGTCGGCGTTGGTCGACTACCTTGTGGCGCATTCGGCCGGTTGCCGGGTTGCCCGCGCGGCAGGCGTCGAGTCCGAGATGGAACTCGCGTTCGCCGGTCTACATCAGTTGTGCGCGCCGATGCTGGATCTCCGCGATCGCCTGCCGGGTCCGCAGCGCGACGCCTTGGCTGTCGCGTTCGGCCATAGCGCGGGGAGTCCGCCCGACCGGTTCTTGGTCGGAGTGGCCGCCCTGGGCTTGCTGGCGGCGGTGTCGGAAGACGGGCCGCTGCTGTGCGTGATTGATGACGCCCAGTGGCTCGATCAAGTTTCGGCGCAGACGTTGACGTTCGTCGCGCGGCGGCTGTTCGCCGAGCAGATCGGCGTCGTGTTCTCGGTGCGCGAGCCGATAACCGGGCCGGCGTGGCGAGGCTTGCCGGAGCTGGTCGTCGACGGCTTGGCGAACGACGACGCCCGGGCGCTGCTCGACTCGGTGGTTCCGGGCCGGCTCGATGAACGGGTGCGGGATCGGATCGTGGCCGAAACGCGGGGCAATCCCTTGGCGCTGCTGGAGTTGCCGCGGGGGTTGACAGCGGCGGAGCTGGCCGGTGGGTTCGGGCGGCCGGACGCCCAGCCGCTGGCCGGCCAGATCGAGCGAACCTTCGCCCGTCGGGTGCAGTCCCTTCCGGCGCAGACACAGCGGGTGCTGCTCACCGCTGCCGCCGAACCCCTCGGGGATGTGGGGCTGTTGCGCCGCGCACTGCGACTGCTGGACCTCCCGATCAGCGCGGTCGCGCCCGCGGAAGAGGCCGGGCTCGTCGAGCTGGGCAGCCGGGTTCGGTTCCGTCATCCGTTGGTGCGCTCGGCGATCTATCGGGGTACGACGCCGGTGGACCGCCGCGACGTGCATCGGGCCCTCGCCGAGGCGACCGATCCGGCTGTTGACCCCGACCGGCGTGCCTGGCACCGGGCGCATGCGGCCACCGATGCCGACGAAGAGGTTGCCGCCGAGCTGGTCAGCTCGGCTGGGCGCGCGCAGCGCCGCGGTGGTGTGGCGGCCGCCGCCGAGTTCCTGCGGCAAGCGACCGAACTGACTCCCGACCCGGCAATGCGGGCAACCCGCGCACTGGCCGCAGCCCAGGCAGAGGTCCAGGCCGGCGCGTTCGAGCCGGCGCTGAAACTGCTGCTCATCGCCGAGGACGGACCCGCCGACGAGTTCCACCGAGCGCGGGTAGACCTGCTGCGTGCCCAGATCAACTTCGCCTCCGGCCACGACATGACCGCGCCGCAGCGGCTCCTTGATGCCGCCCGCCGGCTCGAACCGCTGAACAGCCGGATCGCGCGTACTACGTACCGGGACGCGATGGCGGCCGCGATTCTGGCCGGAGGGCTCGCCGACGGAACCGGCGTGGTCGAGGTGGCGCGTGCGATGCGCGCGGCGCCGAGACCGGAGCCGCCACGGCCCGCTGATCTCCTGCTGGACAGCGTGGCTGTCATGTACGCCGACGGGTACGAGGCAGCCCTCCCGTCAACCCGCGAGGCGCTACAGGCTTTCCGGAAAGACGACACGTCAGACGCGAGCGACCTGCTCTCGCTCTGGCTGGCGGCGATCACCGCCGCAAAGCTGTGGGACGACGAGGGCTGGGCGATCCTGACGGAGCGGCACGTCCAGACGGCCCGCCGGGTGGGTGCTCTCGGCGAGCTCCCGCTCACACTGAACTCACTCGTCTATGTGCACCTCTTCGCCGGAGAGCGTGCCGCAGCCGCGTCGGTGGTAGAGGAGATCCAAGCGATCGCGGAGGCGACCGGGAGCGAGCTTGCGCCCTACGGCGCGCTCGCGCTCGCGGCCTGGCGCGGCGACGAGGCCCAGGCCAACCCGATTATCGAGGCGAGCCTCGCCGACGTGACGACCCGCGGCGAAGCCACCGGGGTCATGATCACCTACTGGGCGCGGTCGGTACTGCTGAACGGCCTCAGTAGGTACCAGGAGGCCGTCGCCGCGGCTCGTTCCGCGGCAGAGCATCCGCTTGAATCCGTCGTTATCTCCTGGTCACTGACCGAGCTGATCGAGTCGGCCGTTCGCAGCGGTCAGCCTGAGGTCGCGGCGAACGCATACGAGCGGCTCGAGGCGAAGACGCGGGCCGCCGGCACCGACTGGAGTCTCGGCATGCTCGCCCGGTCCGGTGCGCTGCTGGAGACCGGCTCCACCGCGGAAACCCGGTACCGCCAAGCGATCGAACACCTCAGCAGATCTCGGATTCGGATGGAGCTGGCCCGCGCCCACCTCTTGTACGGCGAATGGCTGCGACGGGAGAACCGTCGCGTCGACGCCCGGGATCAACTGGCCACCGCTCACGAGATGCTGAGCCACTTCGGTGCCGAGGCGTTCGCCGAACGCGCGCGCCGCGAGCTTTCGGCTACGGGAGCCACGGTGCCCAAACGCGCGATCGCGGCGCCCACGACCCTGACGCCTCAGGAAGCTCATATCGCGCGTCTCGCCGGCGACGGGCTGACGAACCCGGAGATCGGGGCGCAGTTGTTCCTCAGCCCGCACACCGTCGACTGGCACCTCCGCAAGATCTTTACCAAGTTGGGCATCACGTCACGCAAGCAGCTTCGTCCCTAGGTCCTTCACCGAATCCGTCACAGAACGTGGCGCCGCTCGGTCTAAGCCGTACGCATCGGCGCCGGACGCGCCCGCGACACCTCCCGCCGCCTCCGAGGAAGGGGATCAGCTATGACACGCCTGACCGCAGCACTGCCCAGATCACCGAGACGGCGATTGGCCGCAGCTGCTGCCGTCGCCGTCCTGCTCACCGGTCTCGCCGTCGTCCGCGCGCCGGGAACGCTCGCGCACGGGTCAGGCTCCGCCCCGGCAAAGCCGACCGTGGTGCTCGTGCACGGTGACTGGGCCGACGCCTCTGGCTGGAGCGGCGTCATCGCGCGGCTGCAGGACGACGGCTACACGGTCGTCGCGCCGCCGAACCCGTTGCGGTCGCTGTCCGGGGACGCGGCGTACATACGCACCTACCTGGATACGCTCACCGGCCCGATCGTGCTCGTCGCCCACTCCTATGGCGGCGCGGTGATCACGAACGCGGCGACCGGTGATCCCAACGTCCGCGCGCTGGTCTACGTCGACGCTTTTATCCCGGACCAAGGTCAGAACACGCTCGATCTGGCGGGTCCGGACTCGGCTCTCTCGGCCGATCCGACGACGATCTTCAACTTCGTGCCGGCGACGTTGCCGCCCACGCCGAGCACCGACCTCTACCTGAAGACCTCGACCTTCCTCAAGGACTTCGCCAACGGGTTGCCAGAAAGTGAGGCGCGGATCTTGGCCGCCACCCAGCGGCCGGCCACCTTGGCCCAGGCCGAGCCGTCCGGAGTCCCCGCCTGGCGCACGATCCCGTCCTGGGCGCTGATCGGCACGCAGGACCACATCATCCCGCCGGCCGCCGAACAAGGCATGGCCGAGCACGCCGGCGCGACCATTTCCTACTTCAACGCCGGCCACCTGGGGCTGATCTCCGACCCGAAGACGGTGACGCGGCTCATCGAGCGAGCCGCGAAGGCGACCGGGTAGCAATTCCACGGCGAAAGGACGGAATTCCTTATGAGCAAGCACTTGCTCGAGCCGGAGGCGCAGGAATTCGCCGACGCGAGCTCGAAACCCCCGTTCCTTTACGAACTGGGCCCGGACGGGGCCCGCAAGGTGCTCGACGACGTCCAAGCGGCCCCGATCAGCAAACCCAAAGTGGCCGACAAGTGGATCAGCGTTCCTGCGCAGGTCGGCGAGGTGCGGGTGCGCATCGTGAAGCCCGTCGATGCTCCCGGCACGCTGCCTACCATCCTGTACATGCACGGCGGCGGCTGGATTCTCGGCAACGCCGGAACTCACGACCGGCTCGTTCGCGAGCTGGCCGTCGGCGTCAACGCGGCTGTCGTGTTCGTCGAATACACCCGATCACCCGAGGCCCACTACCCGGTCGCGATCGAGCAGGGCTACGCGACCGCACAGTGGATCATCCAGCAGGGTTCGGCAGAGGGCCTCGACGCGACGCGGCTGGCCGTGGCCGGAGACTCGGTCGGCGGCGACATGACCGCCGCGCTGGCGATTCTGGCCAAGCAGCGCGGCGACGTCACGTTCGTGCACCAGTCCATGTACTACCCGGTCACCGACGCCGGCCAGGACACGGACAGCTACCACGAGTTCGCCGGCGGTCCGTTTCTCACCGCCAAGAACATGGCCTGGTTCTGGGACGCGTATCTGCCCGACGAAGCTGCGCGGACCGAGATCACGGCATCGCCGCTGCGGGCGAGCACCGACGAACTCGCCGGGCTGCCCGAAGCCTTCGTGATCGTCGACGAGAACGACGTCCTCCGCGACGAGGGGGAGGCCTACGCACGCAAGCTGGTCGAGGCCGGCGTGCGTACCACAAGCGTCCGCTACAACGACATCCACCACGATTTCATGATGCTCAACCCACTGCGCCCGACAGCGGCCGCCACCGGCGCGATCGAGCAGGCAATCCACGTGCTGCGCAAGGCGCTCGGCACCAACTGAGCGCTCCGTCCACACCCGAACGGGCGGGACCGGGCGCTGGCTCAGTCCGGTCCCGCCGCAGCACGGCAAGGAACCGTGCGAAAGGCTCGCCGGCCAAACCAGTCCCCACGCTGCGGTATGCATCCCGCCGGTGGCGTGCTATCCCGAGTCGTACGCAGATCCTCGGCCACACATTCGCCTCATCCGGTGCGAAGGGAGCTCAGATGACTCAAAGCATGCGGGACGGACTGCGACCCTTGCGGGAACTGCCACTTCAGGCAGAGCATCTTGATTCCCTCGATCAGGTCGCCGCGGACCTCGCCGAGGCAGTCGAGCGAGCGGCTCCCGACGGAGCACCCGTGAACGAGGTGTTGAGCGGTACCGCGCTCGGCCACCCGCTCCATCCGCCGCTCACCGACGTCGCGATCGGAGCCTGGACGAGTGCCGTGGCCCTGGATTGGTTCGGAGGCCAGCGCAGCGGCCCGGGCGCGGACCGGCTCGTCGCACTAGGCGTGCTGTCGGCGATTCCCACTGCAGCCGCAGGGCTCAACGACTGGGCGACGCTCGAGGGGCAAGACCGGCGCCTCGGTCTGGTGCACGGCACGACGAACGTCGTCGCCACGGGGTTGTTCGGGGCATCGTGGCTTGCGCGCAAAACGGGTCACCGGTTCTTCGGGCGAGCGCTGGCGCTGGCCGGCTACGGCACCGTCAGCATCGGCGCCTTTCTCGGCGGCCACCTGTCGTTCAGACGTGGCGTCGGCGTGGATCACACGGCCTTTCTGGAGGCGCCCGAGGAGTGGACGCCGGTCGCCGACGAAGCGAGCGTGAAGGAAGCGGAGCCGCTGCTGGTGAAGACCGCCGACGTCGAGATTGTCCTGGTCCGCGAGGGTGGATCGTTGTATGCGCTCCTCGAGCGATGCGCGCATCAAGGCGGTCCGCTCCACGAAGGCAGGATCGAGGACGGCTGTGTCGTCTGCCCTTGGCACTCGAGCCGTTATCGCCTCTCCGACGGTGCTGCCCTCAGCGGCCCCACCGCCCATCCCCAGCCCGCGCTTGAGGTGAGAGTGCGCGACAGCAAGGTAGAGGTGCGGCGGATGGTATCGGGGGATGCGGCCACAGCCGGGTCGGCAGCACACTGACGTCACGGCACACCCCGCCTCGTGGACCGACTGATGACTGCCCAACCGCCGATGCTGCTCGCCCTGGTGGATCCCGCGATCCGTTTCTCTTTCCGTACCACGAGAACCAGACCGGCGCTGCACCACGTCAACCTGACTGAAACACAAGACTTGGCTGCGGCATTCATTGCCGCCCGGACCAC
>DATFRC010000148.1:0-9096 GCA_035263725.1 Jatrophihabitantaceae bacterium
CGTAACCGGCGACCCGCTCGTGGCGAACAACGCCTACGCCGTCTGGGACCGGCTCGAATCACCGCAGACGAACGCCAACCCGAGCGCGACGGTGCACGCCTTCGCCTTCCGCGGTCCGGCCATGTTCTCCCGCACCACCGACAAGGGCGTTACCTGGAGCCAGGGCCACGCCATCTTCGACCCCGGCCAGAACGACCAGACCATCGGCAACCAGATCGTCGTGCCGACGACCGGACCCGCCAGGGGCGTGCTGATCGACGGCATGAGCCTGATCACCAACCAGGGCGGTAAGTGCCCGTTCACGCCGTCAAGGTGCGGCAAGGGCGCTACGTTCACCGCCTCTGTGATCCGGTCGACCGACGGCGGCAACACCTGGTCCGGCGCCATCCCGATCGACGTGCAGCACGTCGCGTCGGTATCCATCGCCGGCCACGCGGTGCGCTCGAGCGACTTCCTCCCCGAGTTCGCGGTCAACCCGGTCAACGGGAACATTTACGCGGTCTGGCAGGACTCCCGCTTCACCGGGTCCTCCAAGATCGCCTTCTCCCAGTCGACCGACGGCGGTCTGACCTGGAGCCCGGTGATCCGCATCGACCAGTCGCCCGGCAACACGCAGGCCTTCGTGCCGCAGATCCACGTCGCCGCCGACGGGACCGTCGGTCTCCTGTACTACGACCTGGAGCACGCCACTGCGGCGCAACCGGGGCTGACCGACGCCTTCATCGCCCACTGCCACGCTGCCACCAGCGACTGCACCAACCCGGCCAGCTGGGCGGCCGGCGGTGAGACGAGGCTGAGCACAAGCGGTTCGTTCGACTACCTCACCGCGCCGAATGCCGGCGGCTTCTTCCTGGGCGACTACTCCGGCCTAACGGCGTCGGGCACGACGTTCAAGGCGTTCTTCGGAATGTCCAAGCCGATCGCCACTACCGGAGCCTCCGACACCTTCTCCAATAGCGCCGGCTAGCGCTGGCAACGCAACACCCTCGACGTTGTCCGTGTGTCGCGTCGTCATAACGACGCGACACACGGACAACTCGCTTTCAATAGCTCGCCGTGGCGCAGTACTGGATCGTCGGCCTCACCGGGGAGTGAATCCGGCGAGGATGGCGTCGACGATGCGGGGGCCGAGATTGCGGGTCAGGGGAGCACCGCTGAACAGCAGGCGGTAGAAGATCGGCCCGACCAGCAGTTCGTGAACGAGGCGGACGTCGGTGTCGGAGCGCAGATCGCCGCGGGCGATGCCCCGCTCGATCACCGGGGCCAGCTGATCCATGCGCGGCTGGACCACCTGGTCACGGTAGACGCGGGCGAGTTCGGGATCAGTAGCGATCTGCGAGACCAGTCCCTGCATCGCCGGGCCGAACGGCGCCGAGGCTTGCATCCTGACCACCTGGTTGATGAAGGTGAGCAGTTCCTTGCGGGTGTCGCCGACGTCGACAGGCTTCTCGAAGCGGGGGATCATGTCGATCATCACGGCGTCCAGCGCCAGTTCCCACTTGTCGCGCCAGCGCCGGTAGATGGTCGTCTTGGCCACCCCGGAGCGGCTGGCGACCGCCTCTACAGTCAGCGAGCCGACGTCGCCGTCGGCGAGCAGCTCGCGAGTAGCGTCCAGGATCGCCTGCCGGGACCGCTCCACCCGCGGGTCCGGACGGCGGGCCGCTGCGGTGGTCGGTTGCACCATACCCACAGTGTACGACGAAACGTAGTGTTGCCGAACGCCGCGTCGCGCCGCCGTGCAGGTGCACGATAACTGGTCTTGATCGTCTCCGTGGGAACCGCGAGACCGGCGGTTTCACCGGAGATGATCAAGGCGATCGGTATCAGGCGAGCGCCGGCGACCTCCTTGTGGTCAGCCGGTCAAGGAGGAGCCATGGCTAGCAGCAACTCGGTACCCGGGTTCACGGCGAGCGTCGACGGACTGCACTTCATCAACTCGTGGCCGAGCGAGCCGGACATCGTCATCGACGCCGGACCACTCGGCAAGGTGCCGATCGGCGACGCGAGCAACGGCCTGTGCGGCGGCATGGTGTACACGGTGATCGACGTGTTCACTGCGGGCCTGCCGCCGATCCCGGACACCCAGCAACCCCCGCACGGCTCGGCATTGTTCAACTACATCGTTTCGCGACTGTTCGCGAGTTTCGACATCCCGGCCGGCGTCCTCACCTACTACCAGTGGATGATCACGCCGGACCACGACACCGGCATCTGGTTCGCCACCCGTCGGGGCGTTTCCTGGAAGACGATCATGGAGGAGTGGCCGAAGATCAAGGCCGATATCGACGGCGGCACGCTTTCACCGCTCGGGTTGGTCACCGTCGAAACCCCGGACGCCAGCCAGATGGGGCACAACCACCAGGTGCTCGCCTACGGCTACGAGATCGACGACGCCAACCGCCTGACGCTGCACCTGTACGACCCGAACACGGCACCACCGGATGCGGACGACGTGCGGCTGTCGCTGGACCTGTCGAATCCGACGCACACCTCGCCGATCACGCACAACGTCAACATCGACGGGAACATCCGTGGCTTCTTCCGCACGAAGTACGGCTTCAACAACCCGGCCGCGCTCGAGCCCACGACGCCGTTGCCATCCAACGCCCTGTACGTGTCGTCCTGGGTGCCGTCGCCGCTGCAGCCGGGACAGATCGTGCAGGTGCAGGTGACGATGCAGAACCTCGGCGGCACGACCTGGACGGCGGCCGGTTCGAATCCGTTCCGGCTCGGTGCCCAGAACCCGCAGGACAATTCGACGTGGGGGTTGAGCCGGGTCGACATGCCGCACGATGTCGCGCCCGGCGACGAGATCACGTTCAGCTTCCCGATCACGGCACCGACGGCTCCGGGCACATACGACTTCCAGTGGCGCATGGTGCAGGAATCCGTGGCCTGGTTCGGCGACTTCACCGCGGATGTGCCGATCGTGGTCGCGGTCGCGGCCTGATCAGTCAGGGCACGGATACCGGCGCGGCGCGGCGCCGTCGCGTTGCCCATGCTCGCTGGTTGACTGCGATTCGTGAGCACGCCCGCGCCGATCGCCCCACCCGCGGTTGATCGTGCGCGCAGGGAACGGCGTCTGGTCATGTTGATGCTGGCCGTCGGCATACCCATCGCGGTTGTCGCCGGCATGCTCATCGGATGGGGCTACGCGCCGGTGGTGGGCTGGTGCGCGGCGGCGTTGACGTTCTGCCTCATGACGTGGGCGCACGTCAGGCATCGCGATGCGGATCAGACGGCGGAGATGGCGGCGCGTGACGATCCCTCGCCCACGACGGCAGACCTTCTCATTCTCCTGGCGAATGTGGCGAGTCTTGCAGCCGTTGGCTATGTGCTCGTGCAAGCCAACTCGGCGCGTGGGTCACGGCAGGCACTGCTGGCCGCGCTGGCCGTTGCCAGTGTGGCAATCTCGTGGGCCCTGATCCATATTCTGTACATGCTGCGATATGCGGTGCTGTATTACTCGGGCTCCGTCGGGGGCATCGATTTCAACCAGAAGGACCGGCCCAGGTTCGCCGACTTCGCCTACTTGGCATTCACGCTCGGCATGACTTACCAGGTCTCGGATACCAACCTGCAGAGCACTCAGATCCGGGCGGCAGCATTACGACACGGACTGCTGTCGTTCGTCTTCGGCTCGATGATCCTCGCAACGACCGTCAATCTGGTCGCAGGCTTGCCCCGCTAGCCACGACGCATGGGGAATGCTCGCCTCAGGCGGCGGCCCCCTCGGTGCGCGCACCCTGGTTCAGCGCGAGCCGTCCCGAGCGGGCGAGTAGCCAGGCGACCAGGGCGCCGAAGGCGAAGCCCCCGACGTGGGCGAAGAAGGCGACTCCGCCGCCGTTCGCGCCGGCGCTGAAGAACCCGAAGTTTGCCTCGACGAGCTGATAGACGAACCACGCGCCGAGGAAGACCCAGGCGGAGATCCTGATCGGGAAGACCACTATCAGCGTCAAAATCCGGGAGCTCGGGTAGATCACGAAGTAGGCGCCGAGGACCGCTGCGATGGCGCCGCTCGCCCCTAGCGTTGGGACCTGCTCTGCGGCACTGTTGCCTGCCAGCAAGGTCATCACGGTCTGCGTCATGATTGCCACGAACCCGCCCGCGAAGTAGAACAAGAGGTAGCCGAGCCGCCCGAAAGCGTCCTCCACGTTCTTCCCGAAGATCGCCAGGAAGAGCATGTTTCCCAGGATGTGGTCCCAGCCACCGTGCAGGAACATGGCGGTGATCCAACTGACGGCCCAGGGCAAGGGCGCATGGCAGGTGCCATCGACCGAGCAGGGGTAGAAGGACGCGTGGTCGACGGACGAGTTCAGATGCGGCAGCTCGTAGAAGATCCAGACGGCGAAGTTCGCGACGATCAGCGCAACGTTCACGACCGGGAAGCGTCGCGCGGGGATACCGTCGGAGAGCGGGATCATCCTTGGCACCGGCTTTCTGGCATCGTGGCGAGCTCTAGTTTGATGGCAGTGTCAAGCGCTCCTCTTGCGCGCCGGCCCGCCGCGGTTGCCAAGGCACTCCGGTGGCGCGTTCACAGCTTGCTCCTCCGTCGCCTCTGTCACTTGTAGTCATCGCGTGCAGCTGCGCGCATCGTGCCGACCGCACTGAAATGGCAGCCCGCGTTGTGCGCTCTCACGGGCAGGGCACGTGCAGCGGCGGCCACGGCGGGGCTAGCGCAGCCGGGCTAGTGTTCGGCACGGGCTCGAGGCGACTCGCGGTGACGACTCCCTTCGACCCCCCGATCGGCCCCGACGCCGAGCGTGGAGGAGCAGGTTGGGCGCTTGCGTATTGCCAAGACGCCGAGCCCGTTTGCGCGGCGGGGAAGGAGAACGAAATGCGACGGAGTCTCATGACGGCCTATATACTGTTAGCGGTAATTGCGGTATTAGTTGTGGTTTGGGTGCTGAACGCGCATGTGGTCAACCACTGGCTGGCTGTCCGCACCGGCACGGTCAACGAGTCCGGCCCGTACTACGGGTTCTGGTCGGGCTTTGGATCCGACCTTGCCGAGTTCGCCATCATCGGCACGATCGCCACAGGCGTCTACCAACTGGTGAGGAAGTACAACTGTCATCAGCCCGGGTGCTGGCGCGTCGGCAATCACCCTGCCGCGGGTGGCCAGTTCATGCTCTGCTACCGCCACCACCCCGACTTTCAGGGAAGGCGGCCGACCGCCGACGCCATCGCGCGCCTGCACCGCGAGCACCTTGCACGGCAGGCGGCCATGGCGGACAAGCTTCACGAGGTCCATCAACGCGTGACCTCACTGGGCAGCGAGAACAAGTGACGGCGTACGACAGCCCGATGATCTTGGCGCTGGCGGCTGTGGTGCCGGCAAACGCTTGACAACGCAACCATCTCAGAGTGCGATACGACCGACCTGGCACCTGTCCCAGCAGCGAACACGCGACCAGGAAGGAACGTGACCATGGCACAGCCAGCGAACTCGGGCCGAACCGGCCCCGAGCAAGCGGCAATCCGTCAAGTTGTCGCGCGACTGACACAGCAGTTCCCGGAACTGTCGGCTGAGGACATCGATCGGGCAGTCCACGGACAGTACGACAAGTTCAACGACAGCCCGATCCGCGACTTCGTCCCGGTACTCGTGGAGCGCGCCACGCGCCGCCAACTCGCCCGGGACCAGGCTCAATCGCAAGCCGGCTAGGCGCGTGGCCCGGCGGGCGGCGGGCCGAACCAAGTCTCAGCTCTGCTGTAGCGCGAGGTCGTCAGCCTCAGCGCGTGCGATTACCGCATCGGCGACAACGGTCAGGTGCGCACCAATTCGGCCGGGGCTTCGTTCGTCCGGCACATTGCGGCTAGCTCCGGCTTCCCCGCAGCAGGACGATCGAACGCGGGCGAACCGTCACGGCATTCCCGGCCTCGAGATTCGCGGCCGTCACTAGGCCGGACGGTTCGTAGGTGTCTATTTCGAGCTGCCATGCCAGGGTGGGTGTCGGCGGCACGGAGAAGTCCAGCGGTTCCCACCAGGCGTTGATCAGCATCAGGAAGTCATTGTCCTGTAGGGGAGTGCCGTCGGCGGCAAGGTCAGGATCGTCGGCTCCGTCGAGGTATACAGCAATGCTGTGGGCACTGGGGTCTGCCCAGTCATCGCTGGTCATTTCGGCGCCCGCCGGCGTGTACCACCGCAACTCCGTCGCTTCCACGCCGGTGAGGAACCGACGCCGCCGGAACACGGGATGCTCCCGCCGCAAGCCGATCAGGCGTCTGGTGAAGCCGAGCATCTCGTCGTCGACGGAGGACCAGTCGAACCAGCTGATTGCGTTGTCCTGGCAGTAGGCGTTGTTGTTGCCCTGCTGGGTTCTGCCGAACTCGTCGCCGCCGTCCAGCATGGGCACGCCGAATGACAGCAACAGTGTCGTGAGCATTGCGCGGCGCTGCCGAGCGCGCAGGTCCACAACGGCGGGATCGGCGGTGGGGCCCTCGGCTCCACAGTTCCATGAACGGTTGTCGCCGGTGCCGTCGCGGTTGGCCTCGCCGTTGGCCTCGTTGTGCTTCGAGTTGTACGAGACCAGGTCGGTCAGGGTGAACCCGTCGTGGACCGTGATGAAGTTGACCGATGCGGTCGGACGCCGTCCCGCCGCGGCGTACAGGTCCGACGAGCCGCTCAGGCGCGACGCGAACTCGCCGATCAGGCCGTCGTGGCTGCGCCAGAAGTCGCGCATCACGTCCCGGTAGCGGCCGTTCCACTCGCTCCACAGTGGCGGGAAGCGCCCCACGTCGTAGCTGTCCAGCCGCCCGACGTCCCACGGCTCGGCAAGCAGCTTGGCCCGCGAGACCACCGGGTCCTGCGCCACCAGATCGAAGAACGCCGACAATTTGTCGAACCCGCCCTCCTGGCGCGCGAGCGTCGGTGCCAGATCGAAGCGGAACCCGTCGACACCCATCTCGGTCAGCCAGTAGCGCAGCGAATCCATGATCAGCTGAAGGCTCACCGGGTTGCCGGCATTCAGCGAGTTTCCGGTCCCGGTCGTGTCCAGGTAATAGCGCAGGTCAGCGGGGTTCAGCGAGTAGTAGGCGGGATTGTCCAGTCCCCGGTGGCAGAGCGTCGGGCCGAGGTGGTTGCCCTCGGCGGTGTGGTTGAACACGACGTCGAGGATCACTTCGAGGCCGGCCGCGTGCAGTGCAGCCACCATTGCCTGGAATTCGGGGACCTGCCCACCGGCCTCTCCGGCCCGGACGGCGGCGGAGTAGCGGGCGTGTGGCGCGAAGTAGCCGATCGTGTTGTAGCCCCAATAGTTGGTCAATCCGTTCTCGACGAGCCGCTGCTCAGGGACGCTGTGATGCACCGGGAGCAGTTCGACCGCGGTCACACCGAGATCGACGAGATGTGCGATCGCGGCGTCCTGCGCCAGCCCGGCGTACGTGCCACGAAGGTCCTCGGGCACTCCGGGATGCGCCGCCGTGAAGCCCTTGACATGGAGCTCGTAGATGATCGTGTCGGCGTAGCCGTTGGCGGGTCGCGGGCGACCGGCCCAGTCGTAGGCGGTGTCCACGACAAGGCTTCGCGGGACGTGCCCCGCGGAATCTGCGGCGCTGGCCGTGTCGGGGTTGTCGGCTGCGTAGCCGTTGACTTCCGGCCCGAAGCGCACCTCGCCGTCGATGGCCCGCGCGTAAGGGTCGAGCAGCAACTTCGCCGGGTTGTAGCGCAGTCCCTGGCGGGGCTCGTAGGGCCCGAGCACGCGGTAGCCATAGGCCTGACCTGGCCCCACGCCCGGCACGAACCCGTGCCATACGTCGCCGTCGCGTTCCCGCAGCCGGATCTCGGTCTCCGCGCCGTCGGCATCGAACAGGCAGAGCAGCACTGCGTCGCCGCCGGACGTGACCGCGAAGTTCGTGCCGCCGTGTCCGGGACTTGCGCCGAGTGGGAATGCCGACCCAGGAAGCGCCTCCACGGTCATGGCTGCCTGCTCGTGGTGTTGCGCCCACCGAGGTAGTCGTCGGTCATGCGGCGCTCCCCTCCGGAGGCGATCGCTCTCCTCAGAGGTTAGCCGCGCCGACGCGCACCGGCTTCAGTCATCCGACCGAAAGATTTGGTCAGGATCGCCGCGTCAGGGGTAGACGTGGAAAGCCACGGTGGACTGCAAGGCCCGGCCGTGGGGCTCTCGCCTGAACGATCGGCGATCACCCACGGCCGGGCCGCGCGGCGGGGCATTCCCGCCTGGTCGGGACGTTCGTCTCCTCACAGGTAGGGCGTCGGGATCGGGACCGGTCTCGTCAGCGATCCCGACGCGCGTGGATCAATTGATGGGTGAGTTGCCCGCGTAGCTGATAGTTGCGGTCTCGTCAGACTGCGCGGCAGTGCAAGTGGTGGCCGCGCCGGTGTAGTTCGGGTTGCCGGCGCCTGGTGTGAAGGTCACCTTCCAGGCGTAGGTGCCCGCCACCGGCACCGCGGTCGTGGAGGTGGTCTCCGCCAATCCGGCGGCGCTGATCGTCACCGTCTCGTCGTGCAACGTAGTACCGGTGCAGTTCGAGGACGGGAACAGCTGGAACTGGACGGTGCCAACGGGGTTGCCGGCACCCGGCACGCCGGTGACCTTGGCCCTGTCGCTGAGCAGGATCGTGCTCGCCACCGACGGGGTGACCGGGCTGACCGTCACCTGCTCGGCGGCGACGTTGCAGCCACTGTCCGCGAACAGGTTCTGCGTGTTGCCCCCGTAGTGCGCGGTCCACTGGTACACGCCCACGGTGGTCGGTGTGAACGAGCCACTGGTCGCCGATGCGGTGCTGTCGTTGACCCGGCTCGCGGCGTTGGTGCTGGTGAAGGTCGCCGCGCCCGAGCAGGTGATCGCCGCCGCCGAGGCGAACGGACCGTACAGGTTGAACGTCACGTCGCCCGGTGCGATCCCGCCGGACGGGAAGTACCCGTTGCTGATCGTCGCGGTGTCGTTGAACGAGGCTCCGTTGCCGATCGTCAGCGACGTCGGGTTCGGCGTGGTGGCGATGGACGGCTGCACCGGCTGAACCACGAGTGGCTCGCTGGTGCACACGCTGTCCGCCGCGGCGTTGCGGCCCCCGCCCGAGTAGTGCGCCTGCCACCAGAAGCTGCCCGGTGTGTCGAACAGCAACGTCGGC
>DATFRC010000149.1:0-38264 GCA_035263725.1 Jatrophihabitantaceae bacterium
CCGGCGCGGACTTCACAAGCTCATACTTCGGGTTGGCGATGGCGAGGTGCCCCTTGTATTCGCCGGCTCGCCCGGTTGCCCGAATGGTGGCACCCGGGACCACGCCGGGGATCTGGGTACGCCCGAAGAAGATGAGCCGCATGCCACCGGTGCCGTCAAAGACGTGGACCTCGAGCGATCTGCCGCCGAGGGTGCCGACCTGCACCTGCTTGACGCGGCCCTCGATGGTGGCCTTGTCTTTCCAGGTCAACTCGCCGATCGGCGTGATCCCGTCGCCGGAGGGCGCCCGGGTCGGCTGGGGCGTTGCTCTTGCCCGCGGCTCGGCGCCACCAACCGCAACCATCGCCGGTGCTTGGGCTGCCTCTCGCTGGCGGGCTTCGAGCCGCTCGACCGCTCTGGGCGACAACGTGGTGTTGAAAGGGACGATGGTGGCTGCGACGTGCGGGATTCGGCCGACGGCCTCGGCGATTCGATCGGCCGTGCGGTCATGCAGGATGCGCTGGGACAACCCGCGGAACGTCCGGCGGGGGAGGAGCACGGTGACCTCGGCGCGGTCACTGATGACGGTGTCGTACGCCAGCTCGACGACGCACCGCACCAGGCGGCGGTCGGGGCAATCGAGAACGGTGAGCGGGAACCGGTCGCCGAGGTTGCGCTCGATCCAGTCCTTTTGCAGCCGTTCGGTCACGGCCGGGTCGAGCACGACGTGCACGACACGAATGTCCGTGGGGCGGATGCTGCCGGCGTAGCGCAACGCCCTCAGCACAGCCAGGTCGAGCCGATCGACGAGCACCAGCACGGTGTGCCGCGCGTAATGCGGTGCCTCGGACTGGTCCGTACGTACGGCACTGACCAGGTCGAGAGAACGGGCCTCGTCGCGGTACTGCCGGTTGAGCCGCATGAGCACCAACCACAGGATCGGGAACAGCACTACGACTAACCAGGCGCCCTCGCTGAACTTCACAATCGCGAAGATGAGTACGACGCAGGCGGAGACGATGCCGCTCGTCAGGTTGATAAGCAGCTTGTAGCGCCAGCCCGGCTCACGGTGCGTTTGGTGGTATTTGGCCATGCCCAGGCCGGCCATCGTGAAGCCGGTGAATACACCGATCGCGTAGAACGGGATCAGCTTGTCGACGTGCGCCCCGACGCCGAGGATCAGGGCCACTGCAAAGGCGGTGAGCACGATTATGCCGTTGCTGAACGCGAGCCGGTGCCCGCGGCGAGTCATCTGTCGGGGCAGGAACGAATCCTCGGCAATAAAGCTGGCCAAGAACGGGAAACCGGTGAACGGTGTATTCGCTCCGGTAAACAGGATCAGCGCTGTTGCGATCTGCACGACGACGAAGCCGATGTGCCCGTACCACGCAGTACCGAATGCTGCCTTGGCCACCTGGCTGATCACCGTTGGGCTGCCGCTCTTGTAGGGCGTGGCATGCGTCTGCCATGCAAGGAAGGAGATTCCGAGCACCAGGCAGCCGAGAATCAGGCTCATAATCGACAGCGTGCGGCGAGCGTTGGGGCCTTCTGGTCGCTTGAATGCGCTCACCCCGTTGGAGATCGCTTCCAGACCGGTCAACGATGCACCGCCGTTTGCGAATGCTTTGAGCAAAACGAAGATCGTGAACGCTGAGAGTACAGCGGCGTGGGTGCCGTTCACCGAGATGAGCGGGTTATTCGGGTCAGGCGTGTATGTGATCGTCGGCAGGTCGCCGAACAACTCGCGCACGAGACCGACGACCACCGCCAAGCCGGCCGCGACCACAAAGAAGTAGGTGGGAAATGCGAACGCCTTACCGGCCTCTCGCACGCCGCGAAGGTTGCCGTAGGTCAGCACAAGGATCACGGCGATTGTGATCACCGTGGCCTTGGTCGGTGAATTCAGAGCAGGCACGAGAGAGGTGATCGCCGCCGTGCCTGCCGCCGACTGGACCGCCACCGTGACGATGTAGTCGATCAGCAACGCCACCGACGCGATCTGCGCAACCTTGGGGCCGAAGTTCTCCCGTGCCACGACGTAGGAGCCGCCCGCCCGGGTGTAGATCATGACGACCTGGCGATACGACAGGGTCGTCAGCACGAGCAGGCCCAGGACTACCGCGGTCAAGGGCATGAGGATGTGGAAGCCGGCCAGCCCGAAGATCGGCAACAGGACGATGAGCATCTCCTCGGTGCCGTAAGCGGAGGAGGAGATGCAATCGCTCGAGAGCACCCCGAGCGCCGCCTTCTTCGACAGCTTCTCCTCGCTCAGTCGTTCGCTCACGAGCGGAGGTCCAAGCAGCAGCGTCTTGAGGCGATAGCCCAGGCGCTCGGGTAGATCGATGCTTTGAGCAGTGACGGGCGGGCGCTTCTCCTGGGCGCCCGCTCGCTCGGTGATCACATTCCGACAGTAAGAACGCCAACCCGCGGGAGGCGTCAACGCGGCGTCAATATGCGAGCGTCCCGCGCAAAGAAACCGTCAAGATCGCGCGAACGGCGCCGGTAGCCGCGTCCACTGGACCGGATGACATACCGCCGGCGTAGCCCAGTCGCGGCGGCAATCGTGTTGCCGGTCGCGTTCGGGGGGCTGTTGCTGATCGGCGTGATCGCCGTTGCCGCGCAGCTGCGCGGGACGCCCGTGCTCGTATTGGCCGGCGTGTTGGTCGCGGCCACGTCCTTTGTCGCGGAACCCCTCGTTGCGCTGCCCTTGGCGGTGATCGGCTGGTTCGCGGAAGCCGGGTTCGACCGCACGCCCTACGGCGACCTGCACGCCGACGGTGCGGTCCGAGCCGCTGTGGTGCTGGCCCTCACCGCCGCGGCGGCCGCGTGCGCCGGCACAGCCAGGCGCGGCACACTCGAAGCCGTGAACAGACGGGGCGCGATCAGCCCGCGCCGGCTCGTGGCAGGGCTGGGCCTAGCCGCGGTGCTGCTGCCCGCACTCACCGCGGTGCTGGCGGCGCTTCGTGGACACCTCGCGCTCGTCGACGACCTGTTGCTCTACCTGGTGGTGGTGCTGGCGGTCACGATCGTCGGCGGCTTCTGGCCCGCCGTGCTCGCCGCGGTCGCGGCCGGGCTGCTGCTGAACTGGTTCTTCACGCCACCGGTGCACACCTGGACCATCGACGCACCGGAGAACATGCTGGCGCTGCTGCTATTCGTCACGGTCGCCGTCACCGTCAGCAGCGTCGTGCACCTCGCGGCTGCGCGAAGCGCTCTGGCCGCCGAGCGCGCCAGGGAGGCGAGCACGCTGCTCACCCTCGCCCGCACTGTGCTCGGCGGCGACGACACCCCCCAAGCGGTGCTCGATCACCTCAGCGCTTCGCTCGGGGTGGACGCGGAATTGCGTGAGAAGAGCGGCGGGCACTGGGTGCGCGTCGCCGGGGTTCCGCTGCAGCACGTCGACCGCCAGATCGACGCGGGGGAGCAGCTCCGGCTGCTTGTCGCCGGCAACCTCACGCGGATCAACGGACGGATGCTCGAGGGCTACGCGGCGCAGGCGGCGGCGGCGATCGAGCGGCAGCGGCTGCGCATCCAAGCCGGGCAGGCCGAGGCGCTGGCCGAGGGCAACCGGATCCGCACCGCGCTGCTCACCGCCGTAAGCCACGACCTGCGGACACCGCTGGCCGCCGTGAAGGCCGCGGTCACCACGCTGCGCCAGACCGACGTCGTATGGAGTGCCGAGGACCAGGCCTCGCTGCTGGCCACCATCGAGGAGGGCGCCGATCGCCTCGACTCCCTGATCGCCAACTTGCTCGACATGAGCCGCATCCACGCCGGATCGCTTTCACCGTTCATCCGCCCCACCGCACTCGACGAAGTTGCTCCGCTGGTCGTGCACGGCCTCGACGGCGCCCAGCGGCTGAGCGTCACGATCCCGGACGCGCTGCCCCTGCTCGCCGCCGACCCGGGACTGCTCGAGCGGGCGCTGGCAAATCTGGTCGCGAACGCGCTGCGTTACTCCCCGGCCGACCACCCGCCGACGCTCACCGCGCAGGCCGGCGACGGCACGGTTACCGTCTGCGTGATCGACCACGGCCCGGGAATCGCGCCGGAGCAGCGCGAGCAGGTCTTCGAGCCGTTCCAGCAACTCGGCGACCAGCGCACCGGTGGCGGCGTGGGGCTAGGGCTCGCAGTCGCCAAAGGCTTCGTCGAGGCGCTGGGCGGGCGCATCGTCGCGGCCACCACGCCCGGCGGCGGGCTGACCATGTGCGTGGACCTGCCGACCGCCGCCACCACCCGCGACGCCGCGGGTGCCACGCAATGACGAGCGTGCTCGTCATAGACGACGAGACCGCCCTGCTGCGTGCGCTGCGCATCAATCTCAGCGCCCGCGACTACACCGTGCACACCGCCACCGACGGGATCAGCGGACTTGCCGTGATGGCCCGCGACCACCCCGACGTCGTCATCGTCGACCTCGGCTTGCCCGACATGGACGGCACCGATGTCATCGCCGGTATCCGCGGCTGGTCAACCGCGCCGATCATCGTGTTGTCGGCGCGCGGCGAGGAGGCGCAGAAGGTCCACGCCCTCGACGCCGGCGCGGACGACTACGTCACGAAACCGTTCGGCATGAACGAGCTGCTCGCCCGGCTGCGCGCAGCGACCCGGCGGATAGGCCCCACGACGGATGAGCCGATCGTCGACGTCGGCGACTTCGTGATCGACCTCGCCAGCAAGCGCGTCGCGCTCCGTGGTGGCGAGCCGGTACGCGTCACGCCGACGGAGTGGCAGCTGCTCGAGGTCCTGGCGCGTCACCGTGGGCGGCTGGTCACCAGCAGGCAGCTGCTGCAGCAGGTGTGGGGTCCCGCGTACGAGACGGAGACGCACTACTTGCGTGTGTACATGGCGCAGCTGCGCCGCAAGCTCGAACCCGATCCCGCCCGACCGCGCCACCTGCTCACCGAACCGGGCATGGGCTACCGCCTGCACGACGAGTGACGCGGGTAGCGTCACAACGGTGGAATACGTCAATCTCGGCAACACCGGACTGCGCGTCTCGCAGCTCTGCCTCGGGATGATGAGCTACGGCAGCTTCGAAGGCCGGCCGTGGGCGCTCAACGAGGCCGATACGCGCCCTATCGTCCACCGGGCGATCGAAGCCGGCATCACGTTCTTCGACACGGCGGACGTCTACAACGGCGGGCAGAGCGAAGTCCTGACGGGGCGCATCATCGGCGAGGCGCTCTCACGCGAGGAGTTCGTCGTCGCCACCAAGGTGCACGGGCAGACCTTGCCCGGAGAGAACGGCCGGGGGTTGAGCCGCAAGCACATCATGGCGTCGATCGACGCGTCACTCGACCGGCTCGGCCTCGACTACGTCGATCTCTATCAGATCCATCGCTGGGACAGCCGCACGCCCATCGAGGAGACCATGCAGGCGTTGTCCGACGTGGTGCGTGCCGGCAAGGCTCGCTACATCGGTGCGAGCAGCATGTACGCCTGGCAGTTCGCGAAGGCGCAGGCTGTCGCGGAGCGCAACCGGTGGACGCGCTTCGTCTCGATGCAGAACCACTACAACCTCATCTACCGCGAAGAGGAGCGGGAGATGATCCCGCAGTGCGTGGACCAGGGTGTCGCAGTCTTGCCGTGGAGCCCGCTCGCGCGCGGCCGGCTCGCCGGCAACCGCGGCAGGCAGAACGAGCCGCTGACGCTGCGCGCCGAGACCGACCAGTTCGGGGAGTCCTTCTACCCCGAGGTTGATCTCGACCAGCCCGTGATCGAGCGGGTGAACGAGGTGGCCGCTGCGCGTGGCGTGCCACCCGCGCAGGTGGCCCTGGCATGGCTGTGGCACAAGCCCGCCGTCACAGCCCCGATCGTCGGCGCCACCAAGGTGACGCATCTTGAGGACGCCCTCGCCGCCGAACAGCTTTCACTTGACGACGCGGAGATTGACCAGCTGGAGAAGGTCTACCGGCCGCACCCCGTCTCCGGTCACTAGACCGGCCTCCGTCGCCGCCTCGCCGGACTGTGAGGCAGACGACTTGCAGGACACAGCGCGAGAACGGGAATGCGCCTCGAGTATGGTTAGTTTACCTAACTAGACTTACAAGGCTCATCCTGAGGAAGTGATAGCGCGTGGTCTCGCCGGCACGCTCACTGGCCCGGCTCGCCGTTGATCGAGAGCACCCGCACTACAAGTGGGTAGCACTGTCGAACACCACCCTCGGCATGCTGCAAGCCGGCAGCAGCAGGCCGAGAACAAGCAATCTTCCCTACGTCGCTGCCGTTCTAAACGACCGTCGCGCCAACGTAAGCAGAGCAAGCAAACTCGCCACTGCCTGCCAGCTCAGCCGTGCTGAGTACGGGACCTCCTATCCGGTCGTCAGCGCGAAGACGTGCATGGCGGTGATGCTGCCACCCACTCTGTTGGACACGCTCGGGAAGGTCACTGAGGCCACGGTCTTGCCCGAGTTCACCGGAACCTCCGCCGCGAACACGTACATGGTGATCGGCTGCGAGCTGCCGCCCGTCGAGTTGCGGTACGGCATGGTGGCCACGGTGATGTTGCCGTTCGACGCTGACTGTGCCCAGTCGCCGAAGAACAGCGTGGCTGTGGTCGACGTCCCGTCGGTGTAGTGCACCGTGATGGTGCCCTGCGAGCTGCCGTTGGTGGACGAGCCGAGCAGGCCCAGCTTCGTGGCGCCCGACGCACCGTTCACCAGCATGGTCTGCCCGGCTGCCAGGATGTTGTCCATCTGGCAGGACTGCACGTTGGGCCACGTGTAGGTCAACCCGTCGCTGGTCACCGTGCCGCCCGGCGTAAGCCCGGCCGCGGCCAGCGCGTCGGCCGAGTAGCTGAAGCCGTCGCCATCGTAGTTGGCGCACGCCTGGTTGCTGTCCGAGGTGATGCCGGCGTTGTTGTAGTAATCCGCCGCGTCAGCGGTCGGCGAGATGCCCAGTGCCGCGGTGTCGGACGTCTGTGCGGATGCGTTCACCACGGTGACCATCGCCGTGGTGCCGGGCCACACGTGCCAGACCCCGTTCGGACCGCTCGGGGTCGGCACCGTAAACGTGATCGCGCTGTCGCTCCAGCTGTCGATCTGGAACGTTGCCGCGTTACCCGGGGCGCCCCAGTTCGTGCCGTTGTCGGAGAACGTCACATAACCGCTGCCCTGCGTGGCGCCGAAGCCGGATCCGTTGATCGTCACGAGGTCACCCGCATTCGCCGAGGCAGGCGACAGGGACGAAACGACCGCGCCGCTCATCGCTGTGGTTGCGGTACCGATGGAGAAGATGTGCAACTGCCCCTGTGTCGCGCCGTTGGGCAGCGTCACGCTGACGAGTGTCTTGTTGGGATCGACCGGAAGCGCCGCCGAGAAGATGTGGGTGGCGGTGTTGTCCCGGCCGCCGCTGCACCCGGCGCAGTTCCGGTACGGCGTGTTGATCGCGACCACGTTCCCGTACGACGGTTGCGACCGGTTGGCGTTCAGCGTCCAGTCCGACAAGCCGAGCCAGAACTGCGAGGTGCTGCCGTCGGAGTAAGTGAGCGTCGTCAGGCCCTGGCTGGGCCCGTTCGTCGCTGCGCCGAGGAAGCCGACCTGTTGTGTGCCCGCCGGCGCGTTGACCGTCACGGTCTGGCCGGACGCGATGGCGTCACTCGGCAGACCCGGCGCCGACGGCGGCCACGTGTAGTTGATACCACCGGCGGTAACGGAGCTGCCCGGCGTGACGCCCTGCGCGGCGAGTGCCTCCGCCGAGTAGCTGCGCACGCCGCCGTCGAAGTTGCCCGCGCTGACGTTGCTGTCATCGGACACGCCGGCGTTGTTGTACGCCGCGAGCAGGCTGCCCGGCTGGGCGACGAGCACGGTCAAGTTGAGCCCGGGCAGCGGTGTATCGCCGCTGCTCAGCGTGATCGGCACCGAATAGAAGTTCTGTGCCGTGTTCGCGTCCGCGCTGATCGTGAGCGTGAGCGTGCTGCGGCCGTTCGGTGGCGTGCGCACGACGCCCTGGTTGGACGCGGTGACGCTCACCCCGGACGGCGCGGACGGGCTGACCTGCATCGTCTGCGCCGCGCTGGTCGCGTTCGCCCCTCCGAGGGTCACGGTCGCGGTCCCGCCGGGAGCGACGGTCACCTGCGGGTTCGCGAGGTATCCCACGATCGGGCGTAGCCCGTCGCTGTAGGACGGGGGCGCGTCCTGCGGCGCGGTGCCCCAGGTGGTGGGCGTCGTGCTGAGCGTCCAGTCCAGCGTGGCGCCTTGGCTCAGCGTCGAGAACGGCACGTACAGCTGGTGGTACGGGCTGCCGTTGAGCTTCAGGTTGGCCACGTAGAAGTTGGTCGGTGACGCGCCCGGGGCGTTGTTCGTAATCGTGTTGCCGTTCGGCAGGGTGATCTGGGTGTAGGGAAAGCCCGGGCTGTTGAAGACGAGGTTGTCGCTACCGGAGTTCTCCGGGTACATGCCCAGCATCTCCCAGATGAACGTGGAGCTGTTGGCACCGAGGTCGTCGTTGTTGTCCAGGCTCGGCCCCGGCTGGTACATCGTGTTGCGGATGTTGTTCACGATCTGCTGTGTGCTGGCCGGATCGCCGACGTAGTTCAGCGCGTACTGCTCGCCGAAGTCGAACTCGTTCGTCAGCTGGGCGAACATGCCGAACCCATTGGGCTGCGAGAGGTAGTCGCGCAGCATGGACGCGACCTTGGCGTTGCCGCCGAGCAGGGAAGACAGTGCCGCGTAGTTGTTCGGGACGTTCCACAGATACTCATACGCGTCGCCCTCGACGTACGGGCCGGTGGTCGTCCCGGTGATGCCCGGCCTGAACTGGCCGTTGGCGTTGCGCGGGTTCAGCAGGTTGTTCACCGGGTTGAAGACGTTCTCCCAGTTGTTCGCCCGGGTGCGCAGCATTGCTGCGTCGTTGTGGTCGCCGAGCGCGTCGGCGAAGAACGACAGCGCGAGGTCCTCCGTGTTGTACTCCTCGAGCGTTGGCACGTAGCCGTGCGGGTTGCAGCAGCCGTAGCTGCCGTCCTCTGGGAGGTAGCCGTATTTCTGCTCCAACGCCTCGCCGGGCCTTACGTCGTTGACCGTGGTGGCCTGCGTGAGCATGTCCTTCAATGCCGTGGCCGTATCGAAGTTGTGCGCGCCGAACGCGTAGTAGTCAGCGATGATCGACTGCATGGGGTCGCCAACCATCACGTAGTTGTTGTCCTGGTCATAGCCCCATTGCTGCAGCAGGTGGTCTTCGCTGTAGTAATTGACCTGCGACTGAACCATGTCCCCGGCCGGATCAGGGTCGAGCATCGCCTGCAGCTGAGAAAGCGAATGGTAAATGTCCCAGCCGGAGTACATGCCGTACTGGTCGTGCTGCCCGTTCGCGATGGTGTGCATGGCCATGTCAGCGCCCATGAACTGACCGTTGACGTCGCTGGTGATGTTGGGCTGGATGAAGTCCTTGTAGAGCAGGCTGTAGAACATCTGCGTCTTGTCGTAGGTGCTACCGGACACCTGGATCCGGCCGAGCAGATCGTTCCAGTCCTGCTGGGCAGTGGACTTCACCGTGTCGAAATCCCAGCCTGCGTTCTCGGTCTGCCAGTCGAGCGCGGCGTTCGCGTCGCTGACGTACGAGATGCCGACCTTGGCCTGGACGGTCTGCGTGTTGGTCGTGTCGAACGTCAGGTAGACCGCGGACGGCCCGCTGGATCCGGTGATCACCTGCGAGGCGGTGAACGGCTGGTCGAAGGTGATGTCGAAATGCACGGTGTAGGTCTGCGGCTGGCCGTCGTTGTTGCTCTCGCCGCAGAAGTGCCCGCTCGTTTCCGATCCGGAAATCTCGTGGTTGTTGACGACCGTCGCGGTGCTAGGCGCGAACTCGCCGTTCTGGGCATTCCGTAGCTTGATCAGGAAGCCGGCCTGAGTGGTGGCGGGATAGGTGAAGCGCGCCATCGAGCTGTGCGGCGTCGCGGTGAACTGCGAGGTGATCGTGTTCGGCTGGTTGGACTGCGCCGAGTAGTAGCCGGCCTGCGCCACCTCGTTGGTGTTGCTGAATGCGCTCATCACGCTGTTCGGGTTGCCGCTGGGCAACGGGCCGGTCAGGGGCAGCATCGGCACGTCTTCGGCCGCGCCACAGCCCGGACCGCTCACGTGGGTGAGCGAGTACCCGGTGATCGACGTGTCGCCGTAGTTGTAGCCGCCGCCGGCTGCGCGGTTGGGCATGGTGTCGGGGCTCCACTGCACCATCCCGAACGGCACCTCGGCGCCGGGGAACGTGTTGCCGCCGCCGCTGGTCCAGGTGCGCGTGTCGACCAGCGTCGCCGGGTCGCTCACCGGCTGGTTGAGCGGGGTCGTGTTGCGCGCGCCGGCGGGGCGCTTCCCCGGTGGGACGGGCTTGGGACAGTCGGTCGGCCTGCCGTTCGGGCCCTTGGCGCACGGCACGATCGTGCCGCTGCCGTTCGCCTCGGCCGGGGCGGCGGTGCTAGGGCTCGCCGTCGACGGTGGCGCTCCCGGGCTGGGCGCCGGTGACGGATCGGCCTGGGCGGTGGCCATACCGGCGATGAGGATGCAGCTTGCAGTCAGCGCCACGAGCCTGAATTTGGCATTCATCGACCGTTCCTTCCCCGACGGGGGCGGCGCGCGGGGACACGATGTGCCCAAAGCTCGCCAAGCGACCGCGCGACAACGTTGTCAGCGTGTCCGAAATTACGCCTTGGTATGAGTTGCTGTCAATGAGTCACGACGTGTCCCCAGGGGCGATCCACCCGATAGAAGGAGGACAATTGACGGGGCCGGTTCTCGAATCCCGGGCGGCGACCCTCAAGGCAAGCGAGGCAGCGGTGGAGACCAACGACGTGGTACAGCTGTCCCAGGAGTTCGCCGCGCTGGGACGGGAGCTGCGTGGGCCAGGGGACAATCAGGCCGCGCTGCAGCGCATGGTGCAGCTCGCCGTCAAGCACATCGAGCCGTGCAGCGGTGCGAGCATCACCGTTGTGCGCAGGGGCCGGGGCAGCAGTCTGGCTACCTCGGACCCGGTCGCGTCAACGGCGGACGACCTGCAGTACCAGCTGAACGAGGGACCGTGCCTCCGCTCGGCGGAGCGAGACGCCAACTACCTGCTGATCGACGTCGTCGGCGACCGGCAGTGGCCCCGCTTCAGCGCGGCGCTCATGGAGCAGACGCCCTACCGGTGCGTGCTGAGCTACCAGATGATCGCCGGCGACTCGGCCGCCCTGAACCTCTACGCCGAGCAGCCCGGCGCGTATGAGACCGACGACATCGACCTGGCGACGGTGATCGCCGCGCACGCCTCGAGCCTGATAGCACTGCATGAGTCGGAGGACCGGGTCGCCAACCTCGAAACTGCGCTGGAGACCAACCGCGAGATCGGCGCTGCCGTCGGCGTGCTGATGGCCTACCACAAGGTCACCCAGGACGAAGCGTTCGGCTTGCTGCGCGAGGCAAGCCAGCGCATGCACCGCAAGCTGCGCGATATCGCTTCCGAGGTCGTCGAGACCGGCGCGTTGCCGGAGCCGTCCAGCGGCTGAAATTCGTTCGGGCCCCGTCGGTGCCCCGTGCGAGGCTCGAACCATGCGACTCGCGGGGTACCGGCGTGTCCTGGCGAATCGCAGGGCGCGCATTCCACTCGTGCTCGGCGTACTTGTCCGCGTGCCGCTGTTCGCCGCCGGCGTGGTCCTGACTCTCCATGTCGTCTCGACACTGCACCGCAGCTACGCCGAAGCCGGCCTCGTTACTGCCGTTGCCTTCACCTGCGTGTCGATCAGCGGGCCGTGGCGGGGGCGACTGCTCGACCGGCTGGGCCTGCGCCGCGTCATCGTGCCGTCGATGGTGGTGCTGGCGGCGTGCTGGTCGGTGGCGCCGTTCGCCGGCTACTGGCCTCTGCTGGGGCTGTCCGCCATTGCCGGGCTGTTCGCGGTACCGAGCTTCTCGATCATCCGGCAGGCGGTGCTCGCGGCAGTGTCCGAAGACGACCGGCGTGCCGCGTTGTCGTTGGATGGTGTGCTGGTCGAGGTAGCGTTCATGATCGGCCCGGTGGTGGGGGTGGTGGCGGCGACGACCTGGCCCACCTCCTGGGTGCTGTTCGGTGTCGAGATGTTCGGGGTGGGCGCCGCTGCACTGCTGTGGCTCGCCAACCCGGCGATCACGCCCGACGCGGCACAGGTCGGTGAGCCGGTACCGCGCCGGCAGTGGCTGCGGGCCGGCTTCGTAGCGGTCTGCGCGGCTGCAGGCACCGCGACGTTGGTGCTGTCCGGCACGGACATCTCCATCGTCGCGGCGTTACGGCACTTCGACGCTGCCTCGCTGATCGGCCCGGTGCTTGCGGTGTGGGGGCTGGGCTCATTGGTCGGCGGGCTGATCTACGGCGTGCTGCATCGGCCGATTCCGGCGTACGTGCTGCTTGCAGCGCTCGCTGCGGTGACGGTCCCGATGGCGTTCGCACGCAACGCCTGGTGGCTGGCGGCGCTGGCCGTTGTCGCCGGGCTGCTGTGCGCACCGACGATCACCGCGACCGTGGATCAGCTCAGTCGCCTTGTCCCGGCCGGAGCCCGCGGCGAAGCGCTCGGCTGGCACGGCTCGACGATGACGATCGGGTCGTCGCTGGGTGCGCCACTCGCCGGCGTGGCGATCGACTTGTGGGGCTTCGGGGGCGGGCTGGTCGTGGTCTCGGCGGTGGGGCTCGCGGTGGCGGTGCTCGGCGCTGCCGTGACGGTCAGGCGGCCTGCTCCAGCTCTGGCAGCACGTGTCGCGCCAGCAGGTGCAGCTGCTCAGTGACGTCGGGCCCTGCCGGCATGACGTTGAATGCGGTGAAGCCGAGCTTCCGGAAGCCGTGCAGCTGCTCGACGACCGCGTCCGGTGGCCCGCAGACGACGCCGGGCCGCGGTGTGGCGTCGACCTCGACCTCGATGTTGTAGGCCAGCGTGATCTCGTCGGGGTCGCGGCCGGCCGCGGCGGCGGCAGTGCGGATCCGGTCCAGCAGTGCGGGCACCTGGTCCGGCGGCGCGAACCCGAGCGAGGGGATCCAGCCGTCGGCGAGCTCCCCGGTGACGCGCAGCGCACGTGGTCCGTACGTGCCCAGCCAGATGGGGATGCGGTGCGCCGGCTTGGGCTCCAGCACGGCGTCCTCGACTCGGTAGCGCTCTCCGGTGAACGTCAGCCGGGGTTGCTGCCACAGCCCACGCATGATCCGGATTGCCTCGTCCATGCCGGTCACCTTTTCCGCCGACGTGGGCACCCCGAGACCGAATGCGCGGAACTCGTCGTCTGAGTAGCCGCCGCCCAGGCCGAGGATCAGCCGCCCGCCGGAGAGCCGGTCCAGCGTCGCGGCCATCTTGGCCACCAGCGCCGGCGCCCGGTACGGCACGCCTAGCACCCGGGTCGCGACCTTGATGCGGGACGTGGCGGCGGCAATCCAGGTCAACAGCGTCCACACCTCGTACGGCGAGCGGGCTGCAGCCGGGTGGTCAGCTGCCGAGACGAAGTCGAAACCGAGCGCCTCGGCGGTCTTGGCGGTGCCGACCGGATCGCCCCCGGATACATTCACTCCAACGTGAACTCTTGACACGTCAACAACTCTATATGACGTGTCAAGTAGTGCTAGGTCCACCCCGGTCAGGGAGATAACCCCATCGTTTCCGGACACGGCGCTCCATAGCGTCGAACACGTGCAAGCGATCATCGAGCGTGAGACACAGGTCCAGCCGGCCGTCGCATTGCAGGCGGTGCGCAAGAGCTACGGACGCGGTCCCTCCGCCGTGACGGCGCTGAACGGTGTTGACCTCGCTTTTCCGCGGGGCACGTTCACGGCGGTCATGGGGCCCTCCGGATCGGGCAAAAGCACATTGCTGCACTGTGCGGCCGGGCTGGACCGGCCCACGTCCGGGCACGTGTGGCTCGGCGACACCGAGCTGGGCACGCTGTCCGAGACGCAGCTGACCAAGTTGCGCCGGACCCGGATCGGCTTCGTGTTTCAAGCCTTCAACCTGGTGCCGGCGCTGAACGTCCGCGAGAACGTGCTGCTGCCTGCCCGGCTCGCCGGGCGCCGGATCGACCGGCGCTGGCTCGCCGACGTAGTGCGCCGGGTGGGCCTCGAGGATAGGCTGCGCCACCGCCCGGCAGAGCTGTCCGGTGGGCAGCAACAGCGGGTGGCAATCGCCCGCGCGCTCGCTGTCCGGCCCGAGGTGATCTTCTGCGACGAGCCGACCGGCGCACTGGATTCCCAAACGGCAGCGGGCGTGCTCGACCTGCTGCGCGAGGCGGTGGACCGGGACGGGCAGACGGTCGTCATGGTCACTCACGACCCGGTCGCCGCCTCGTACGCCGACCGGGTGGTGTGTCTCGCCGACGGCGTGGTCGTGCACGACGTTCCGGCCCCTGGCGTGACCGCGATCGCCGAGCTGCTGGCCGAGGTACCGAAATGGTGACGCTCGCCTGGCGGATGCTGCGCCAGCGGCCGACCAGCGTCATTGCGACGTTCGTCGCGCTGTGTCTCGGGGTCGGCATCGTCACGGCATGCGGCGTACTGCTCGAGTCCGGGATTCGGTATCACGGCACCGCCCAGCGCTACGCGGCCTCGACGCTACTCGTCGCCGTGGATGATCTGCGCATAGTCAACGGCCACGGCGAGAACCGCGAGGTCGACCATTACGGGCTGCCGTCGCGCGGGCACCTCGATGCCGTGCTGCTACCCCAGGTGGCCGCACTGCCGGGAGTGCGGGCCGCGGTCGCCGACTCCGCAACACCGGCGCAAGTGCTGCCTGCGATCGGAACGTCCGCAGTGGCCGCACAGGTGCATCCGTGGGCGTCGGCGGTGCTCGCGCCGTTCACACTGCGAGCCGGCGTTGCCCCCGGCGCCGGCCAAGCGGTGCTGGACGCCCGCACCGCGGCCCGGCTGGGAGCGCGCCCGGGAAGCGTGGTGCGGCTGCTGTTGGCCGGTGGGGTTCGCGCCGTCACAGTGAGCGGTATCGCCGCGACCGTGGGCGCGCCCCCGGCCGATCCGACCGTCTTCGTGGCGACGCCACCCTCGGGACGCGTCGACGTCATCGGGGTCATCGGGGCCTCCGGGGTCTCGACGGCGGCGCTGGCGCATGAGGTCGATGCCCTCCTGCCGCACCCCTCCCGAGACGCCGACGGCGCATTTCCGCGGGTCTACACCGGCGCCGCGCGCGGCATGGTCGAGACACCCGAGGTCGCCCAGGCCCGGGAGCTGGCCGTCGCGCTGCCGAGCGTGTTCGGCGGTTGCACGCTGTTCATCGCCGCGCTGGTCATTGCCGGCACCGTGGGCCTGTCCGTGCAGCAGCGGCACCGTGACATCGCGCTGCTGCGTGCCATCGGCGCGACGCCGCGCCAGGTGCGGCGCATGGTCGTGCGTGAGGCCGCAGTGCTCGCCGTGCTTGCGAGCGCGTCCGGTGTGTGGGCCGGCTTCGCTGGCGTGTGGTGGCTGCGCGACCAGTTCGTGCACCGCGGCATGACCCCGGCGGACTTCACCGTGCGCGTCTCGTGGCTGCCACCGCTCGTCGCCGCTACCAGCGCGCTGGTCATCGCGGTCGTGGCGGCGTGGGTGGCGAGCCTGCGGGGGAGCCGGATCCGGCCCACCGAAGCGCTCGTCGAGTCGTCGGTCGAGCGGCGCCGCGGCGGCTGGTTGCGTCTCCTGCTCGGCCTGATCGTGCTGGGTGGAGGCGTCGCGCTGGCCATCGTCGCGCAGCAGTCGCGCGGTGACCAGGCCGCGGGTGTGGCGGTCGGCGTGGTGGCCACGCTCGCCACCGCTGTCTGGCTGATCGCCCCGTGGCTGAACCGCTGCGCCGCGGCGCTCGCCGGTGCTGGCCTACGAGCATTCGGCGTCACCGGCCGGCTGGCCGCCGCCAATGCCGCAGCGTCCGCCGGTCGGCTCGCGCCGGTCGTCAGTTCGCTGGTACTCGCGGTCGGCCTCGGCGGATCGATGTGGTTCGTGCAGACGTCGATAGCCCACCGCACCGCCGAGCAGAGCCACGCGGGGCTGCGCGCCGACTTCGTCGTCACCGGCCCGGGTCTGCCGGCAGGCAGCCTGGCGGCACTGCGCGACGTGCCCGGCGTCCACGCCGTCACGGGCGTCGTGCAGAGCGTGATGCTCGGCCGCAGCGAGGGCGGCACGCAATACACCGCGCAGGGCATCGACGGATCCGGCGCGACGTTCGATCTGGGCGTCACGTCAGGCAGCCTCACCGACCTGGGGCCCGGTACCGTCGCGCTCGACCGGCTGACCGCCGACGCCGTGCACGCGCACGTGGGCAGCGAGTTTCGCGCCTGGTACCCGGACGGCACGCCCGTGGCGCTCCGCGTAGTCGCCGTGTACTCCCGTGGTCTCGGATTCGCGGCGGTGACCCTGCCGGCGCAGGCGCTCGCCCCCTACGCCTCGGGGCTCACGTCGCTGGCGTTCGTCAACGCCGACCCGTCGACTCGACCCGGCCTAGCCCGGGTGCTGGGCCGTGTGGCCCCGGGAGCGAGCATCGTCGACCGCTCCGACTACCAAGCGGTACTCGACAAGCACCTTGCCCAGAACGCCTGGTCGAACCAGGTCATCGTCGGCGTGCTGCTTTGCTACGTGGCTATCGCTGCGGTCAACAGCCTGGCGATGGCGGCGATGGGCCGTCGCCGCGAGCTGGCCACACTGCGTCTGGCCGGCACCACCCGGACCCAGATCCTGCGCATGGTGCGTGCCGAGCAGGCGCTCCTGCTGACGGTAGGGCTCGTCATCGGCGGCGCTGTCGCGGCCGCCACGTTGCTGCCCATGGTGCGGGGCTTGACAGGGACCGCGACGCCTTACATACCGCTGACCGGGTGGGCAAGCGTCATCGGCGGCACAGTGCTGCTGGGGTCGCTCGCCACGCTGCTGCCGATACGCCGGCTGCTGCGGGTCAATCCGGTCGAGGCAATCGGAGTGCGGGATTAGACGCGATGAGCGCTCGCGCGAAGAGCCCGCCGGCCGCAATCTCATCCGGCCTGCGCGCATCCGCGTCTGCACCGCTCGCTACGCTCGGGTGCATCCCCGGCTCCGCTCGCGCCTTCGGCGCGGCCGCGTGGCGGTGGCCGGGCTCTTCGCGCAAGCGCTCATCGCAAGACAACGCTGGGCGGTTCTTGCGTCGTTCAGGGGGCATGCGGATCTGGCTGCGAGTAGGGACGTTCGTCGTGGTGACCGGCACCCTGGTGGCTGTCGCGGTCTCGGTCGGGAAGGAAAAGGCAGTCACGCCGGTGGGCGGGGGAGTGCGGCTCGTCGCGTACACCGACTGTGCGGACATGCATTCGCAGCTGCGCGAGCACGCGGCGGCGCACGCCGACCAACTCGGCTACGGTCCAATCGCTGCGGCGGGTGGGGTTGCGGTTCCGGAGCGGTCGGCAGCCGCCGCGCCCGTGCCTGCGGCGCCGCAGCATTCGACGACCACCGTGCACGAGGTGGGGGTCGACGAGCCGGACGTGGTAAAGACCGACGGGCGACGGGTCGTGACCGTGGCCAACGGCGTGCTGCAGATCGTCGACACGTCCATCCGGCAGATCATCGGCAGCGTCCCGCTGCCGGCGGACAACGTGAGTGCATGGTCGCAGGCGAACCTGTTGATCAGCGGCGATCGGGCACTGGTGATCGACCCTGCCTTCGACGGGGGAGGGATGATGCGGCCGATGCCGTCGTTGCCGGCCAGTCGGCTTGTGCTGGTCGATCTGGCCGCGCAGAAGGTGCTCGGCACGATGACGATCAGCGGATCATACGTGGACGCCCGGCTGGTCGGCTCGATGGTGCGCCTCGTCGCACGCAGCCAGCCCAGCATCGAACCGCGTTCTTTCGCGAATGGTGCCATGCGCGCCGCCGTAGAGCGGGCACCGCTTTCCGCGTGGTTGCCGAGCTACCGGATCACGGAGGGCGCCAGCACGACCGAGCGGACGGTGGATTGCGCCCGGGTCAGCCACCCGCGCGACTACACCGGCATATCCATGTTGACCATCTACAGCATCGACCTGCCTGGCCACCTCGGCGATATCCAGCCGATCAGCTTGGCCGCCGACGGTGACACCGTCTACGGCACGACGAGCAGCTTGTACGTGGCGAGCAATCCGTACTGGTTCTACGGTGTCCCCATCGCTGTTCCGGCGACCATGGGCGGTGCTGAGGCGCCGGATCCCGAGGCGCCGCCCGGGCAGCAGCTGCCCCCGCAGCAGACAGAGATTCACCGCTTCGATATCACCGGGTCCGGGCCGCCACGCTACGTCGCGTCCGGCTCGGTGCCCGGCCGGCTACTGAACCAGTACGCGCTCTCCGACTACGACGGCTACCTGCGCGTAGCGACCACGAGTGGACTAGCCGCGACCGAGAGCGCGGTGTACGAGCTGCGCGCCGAGACACTCACCCGGGTGGGCTCGGTCGGCGGGCTCGGTAAGGGGCAGCGCATCTACGCGGTTCGCTTCATCGGCCCGGTCGGCTACGTCGTGACGTTCCGGCAGGTGGACCCGCTCTACACGCTCGACCTGCGCGATCCGACCAGGCCACGGGTGGTCGGCCAGCTGGAGCTCACCGGGTACTCGTCCTACCTGGCCCCCGCACAGGTCGGCCGGCTCATCGGTGTCGGGCAGGAGGCGACGAACCAAGGCCGCACGGTAGGCCTTCAGGTCGCGCTGTTCGACGTGCACGATCCGGCGCATCCGAGGCGGCTGACGCAGCTGGTCAAGACCGACTTCCACTCGGCGGCGGAGTTCGACCCGCACGCGTTTCTGTACTGGCCCACCACTGGCAGCGCCGTGCTACCTGTCAACTCCTGGACCAGCGGCGGCTACAGCCAATCGGCACTGGTGCTGACGATCAGCCCATCCCAGATTGCCGTCGCCGGGACGATCAGCCAGCCGGGCGGCGGCGACGCGGTAGGAATCAGTCGTGCAATGGTGATCGGCAACGAGCTGTGGACGCTCTCGGATTCCGGCCTCATGGTGAGCGACCTGGGATCGCTCACCATGCGGGCCTGGATAGCGTTCTAGGCGGCCGGGTGGTCTAGCGTCGCCTCGGCCTCGATGGTGAGCGTGACCTTGTCGGCGACGACCACGCCGCCGCCCTCGATGGCTGCGTTCCAGCTCACGCCGAAGTCGTGCCGGTTGATGACACCGGTCGCGGTCAGGCCCAGCCGGGTGCCGCCATAAGGGTCGGCGTGAATGCCGCCCAGCTCGACGTTGAGCGTGACCGGCTTGGTGACGCCGCGGATGGTCAGCTCGCCGTCGACGAGGAAGTTGTCGCCGTCCGGGCGGATGCCGGTGGAGCGGAACGTCATCGTGGTGTGCTTCTCGGTGTTGAAGAAGTCGTTGCTGCGCAGATGCGCGTCGCGCTGGTCCTGGCCCGTGTTGACTGAGGCCAGGTCGATCTCGGCCTCGGCGTGCGAGTCCAGCGGATTGGTCGCGGTCGTGACCGTGCCGGTGAACTTGTCGAACTTGCCGCGGACCTTGGACACCATCATGTGCCGCACTGAGAAGCCGATCTCGGTGTGCGCCGGGTCAAGGGTCCACGTTCCGGTGACGTAGCTGGGGATCGCGACAGCAGTCATTGGTTATCTCCTATGGTAGAGGTGGGTCAACGGTTGAAGGCTAAACTACCGCATGGCCCGGAGGTATTCCAGATCAGCTGTCGTAGTCCACGACGACGTCGTCGCTCACCGGCGTTGACTGGCAGGTGAGCACGAAGCCGTCGTCGGTTTCGTTGACGTCCAGCGCGAAATTGCGACGCATGTGCACTTCGCCCCGGGTCAGGCGGGCCCGGCAAGTTCCGCAAACCCCGCCCTTGCAGGCGAACGGCAGGTCGGGGCGCACTCGCTGCGCGCCTTCCAGGATGGTGGAGGTCCGAGGCAGCGCCACCGTGGTCGCGCGGCCGTCGAGGACGACGGTGACCTGGCTGGCCGGGCCTTGGGGCGCCGCGTCGGCGTGCGTGGCGGGAGGCGGGGCCTCGTCCTCGACGTAGAAGAGCTCCCGATGGATCGCGGACGGCGCGACGCCGAGCTCGCCCAGCACCTCCTGTGCGTCGCAGACCATGGCGTACGGACCGCACAGCCACCAGTGCCCGACTGCGGCCGGGTCGCAGAGCAGCGGCAGCAGGGTGCGTAGCTTGGCCGCGTCGAGCCGTCCGGTGAACAGCTCCACGTCGCGTGCCTCCCGGGAGAGCACGTGGATCAGCTGGATCCGGTCGGGGTAGCGGTCCTTCAGATCGGCCAGCTCGTCGGCGAACATCACGGTGTCGGAACGCCGGTTGCCGTACAACAGAATGACCCGGCAGCCGGGCTCGCAGCGCAGCACCGAGGCAGCGATCGACAGCACCGGTGTGATGCCGGAACCGGCGGCGATCAGCACGTGGTCGCCCGGAGCGTCCAGAGCCGGACTGAATCGACCGGACGGAGGCAGCGCCTCGATCACGTCGCCAGGCTTGACGTCGTGCACCAGCCAGCTCGAGAGCGCCCCCCCGGCGACCTCGCGTACCCCGATGCGCGGCTGCTCGCCGACGGCCGCGCAGATCGAGTAGGAGCGGCGCGCCTCGCTCCCGTCGATCACCCGCCGGATCGTGAGCGACTGGCCGGGCCGGAACGTGAAGTCGTCCGGGGCGTCGAACGTGATAGCGACCGCGTCGGCGCAGAGTTCGTCCACGACGGCTACCCGCAGCTTCTCGAACGTGACCACTCAGATCGCCTTGACGTGCTCGAACGGCTCGGCGCAGTCGGTGCACTTGTACAGCGCCGTGCAGGGAGTGGGGCCGAAGCGCGACACGTTGAGGGTGTCGGACGAGCCACAGCGCGGGCAAGGGACCGGGCTGCGACGGCCCAGCGTGATGGGTATCGCGCGAACCGCCGGCCCGGGTGGGGCGATGCCGTGTTCTTCGAGCCTGCGTCTGCCGTCGGCCGTGATCCAGTCGGTGGTCCAGGGCGGGTGCAGCACGGTGCGCACGTTCACGTCGGAGAAGCCGGCGTCGTGCAGCCTGGCTGTGATGTCCGCACGAATGGCGGCCATCGCGGGGCATCCGGAATACGTCGGCGTAATGTCGACCGTGACGCGCCGCCCGTCCTCGTGGACATCGCGCAGGATGCCCAGGTCGGCGATCGTGAGCACCGGCAACTCGGGGTCCAGGACGGTGGCCGCCACGTCCCGGGCGCTCACCACGTCGCTCCCGGATGGGCGCGGGCGACGCTCTGCATCTCGGCGAGCAAGTAGCCCATCGCTTCGGTGTGCACACCGTCCCGGCCGGCCTTGCCCGCGACTCGGGCCGCGGATGAGACGTCCGGCACTGCCAGGGTCGCCTCCTCGAGCACCTGCCGGATCGCAGCGTCGAACTCGTCGCGCGCCTCGCGTGAGTCGAACAGCTCGTCCACGTAAGGCCAAACAGCCTCCAGGGCAGCGGCCATGCGCCAGTGCGAGAAGTCGGTGCCGTCGCCGAGGCGCACTGTCCATCCTGCGGCGTACTCGCGGTGGTACGTGAGCTCCTTGACGCCCTTGGCGGCGATCGCGGCGAGGACGGGGTCCGGAGCGTCGACGAGCCGCTCCAACACCGCAAGGCGCCACGTGGAGAACACCAGCAGGCGCGCGATCTCGTGCGCGAAGTCGCCGCGGGGGAGTTCCGCGAGGCGGACGTTGTGGAACTCGTGCTCCGCCCGCAGGTAGGCCAGCGTGTCCTCGGTCTCGCCGTCGCCCCGCGCTTGCGCAGCCCGGCTGAGCAACAGCCGAGCCTGACCGAGCAGATCCAGGGCGAGATTGGCAAGCGCGACTTCGTCCTCGAGCTCCGGCGCATTGGTGCACCATTCAGCGAGACGGTGCGACATGATAAGGGCGTCGTCGCCGAGCGCGAGGCATTGCTCAGCCGTATCGGTACCGGGCGGTACGGAGGTGTCGATCCCGGCCAACGGGTCGTCGAAGCCCGTGCCGAACGCCCAGTGCGTGTGGTCGTTCAGCTCGACGATCGCGTCATACGCAGTCATATATGCGGCACACCGTCGGGGATCTCGTAGAACGTCGGGTGCCGGTACACCTTGTCGCCGCTGGGCGCGAAGAACGGGTCCTTCTCGTCCGGGCTGGACGCCGTGATCGCGTCCGAGCGGACCACCCAGATGCTCACGCCCTCATTGCGACGGGTGTACAGGTCACGGGCGTGGTGCAGCGCCATGTCCGCGTCGGCAGCGTGCAGCGAGCCGACGTGCACGTGATTCAGCCCCCGCTTGCTCCGCACAAACACCTCGAACAACGGCCAATTCTGCTTGATCGCTGCGCCGGTCGACTCGTGCGCCCCCGCTGGGGGCGCACTCGCAACCGGCCGCTCGCTTCGCTCGCTGGCAAGCTCGCTTCGCTCGCGCCGCGATCGCTCTTCGCGCGAGCGCTCATCGCCATGTTCGGTCATGTCGCCGCTCCGTTATCAAGATCGCGAGCCGCCTGCTTCGTGGCGTGGGCTACGGCGGCCTCGCGGACCCAGGCACCCTCGTCATGGGCCCGCCGTCGCTGAGCGATCCGCTGCGTATTGCACGGGCCCTCGCCGCCGATCACCCGCTTGAACTCAGCCCAGTCCGGCTGGCCGAAGTCGTGGTGCCCGCGCTCGGCGTTCCAACGCAGCTGCGGGTCGGGCAGCGTGACGCCGAGCGCCTGCGCCTGGGGCACGGTCATGTCGACGAAGCGTTGCCGCAGTTCATCGTTGGTATGCCGCTTGATCCGCCACGCCATCGACTGCGCAGTGTTCGGCGAGTCGGTGTCCGGCGGCCCGAACATCATGAGCGACGGCCACCACCAGCGGTCGGTGGCGTCCTGGACCATGTCACGCTGCGCCGGCGTGCCGCGCATCATCGTCAGCAACAGCTCGTAGCCCTGCCGCTGGTGGAACGACTCCTCCTTGCAAATGCGGATCATCGCCCGGGCGTAGGGCCCGTACGACGAACGACACAGCGGGACCTGGTTGCAGATCGCAGCGCCGTCGACCAGCCAGCCGATCACGCCCACGTCGGCGAACGTCAGCGTCGGGTAGTTGAAGATCGACGAGTACTTCTGCCGCCCCTCGATCAGACGGTTCGTCAGGTCCGTGCGGTCGGCCCCGAGGGTCTCGGTTGCCGAATAGAGGTAGAGCCCGTGGCCGGCCTCGTCCTGGACCTTGGCCAACAGGATCGCCTTGCGGCGCAAGGACGGCGCGCGAGTCAACCAGTTGCCCTCCGGCTGCATGCCGATGATCTCCGAATGCGCGTGCTGGGCGATCTGCCGGATCATCGTCGCGCGGTAGGCGTCGGGCATCCAGTCGCGCGGCTCGATGCGCTGGTCGTGCGCGATCGTGTCGTCGAAGTGCTGTTCCAGCGCTTGGCTCATCGCGCCACCAGGGTCAGCACGTCGTACTTCGCGACGGACTCGCCGTTCTGGTTCGTCACGTCGGCGTCCCAGCGGACCTCGCCGTAGTCGACGTCGACGCGCGGGGTGATCTGCTTGGCGGTGAGCGTGACCGTGAGAGAATCGCCTGGGTTCACCGGAGTCAGGAAGCGCAGGTTCTCCAGTCCGTAGTTGGCAAGCACTGGTCCCGGATCGGGATGTACGAACAGGCCTGCGGCGAACGAGACGATCAGGTAGCCGTGCGCGACACGTCCGTCGAAGAACGGATTGGCACGCGCCGCTTCCTCGTCCATGTGCGCGTAGAACGTGTCGCCGGTGAAGTGCGCGAAGTGCTCGATGTCCTCGAGAGTGACCGTGCGCGGCCCGGCCACCACGCTGTCACCGACGTGCAGTTCGGAGAGCGTCTTGCGGAACGGGTGGACGCCCTCAGCGCGCGCCGCGCCGGCCACCCAGCGGTTGGTCACCGCTGACAGCACCCGCGGCGAGGCCTGCACGGCGGTGCGCTGCATGTGGTGCAGCACCCCGCGGATGCCACCCATCTCCTCGCCGCCGCCGGCCCGTCCGGGACCGCCGTGCACCAGCATCGGCAGCGGCGAACCGTGCCCGGTCGACTCGCCGGCGTCGTCGCGATCGAGCACGAGCAGCCGTCCGTGCCAGGGGGCGACGCCGAGCACTACGGAGCGCGCGAAGTCTGCGTCACCGGAAACGACCGACCCGACCAGGCTGCCGGCGCCCCGTGCGGCCAACGCGATGGCGTCATCGGGCGACTGGTAGGGGATGAGCGTGCAGACCGGGCCGAACGCCTCCACCTCGTGAGGCTCGGCACGATCGGCAGGTGCCTGGAGCAGTATGGGCGACAGGAAGGCGCCGCGCTCGGGATCGGCGTCCACGGCGTCGACGTGGGCTGGGTCACCGAACACGATGCGCCCCGCGTCGAGCAGCGCCTTGAGCGAGCGACGTACCTCCTCGCGTTGCTCCAGGCTCGCCAGCGCGCCCATGCGCACGTCGGGGTTGGCCGGGTTGCCCACCTTGACGCGAGCCAGCCGGGCGGTGGCCGCCTCGGCGACGGCGTCCATCAGCCCGGCCGGTACGAATGCCCGACGGATCGCCGTGCACTTCTGCCCGGCCTTGACGGTCATCTCGCTGACCAGCTGCTTGACGTACAGGTCGAACTCGGGAGTGCCCGCCACCGCGTCGGGCCCGAGGATCGAGCAGTTCAGCGAGTCGGCCTCGGCGTTGAACCGTACCGCCCGCTGCACGATCGACGGGTGCGTGCGCAGCCGCTGAGCAGTGGACGCTGAGCCGGTGAAGCCGACGAAGTCCTGGTCGGTCAGGTGGTCCAGCAGGTTGCCGGCGCTGCCGCAGATTAGCTGCACCGAACCCTCAGGCAGGATGCCCGACTCGACGATCAGTGACACCAGCCGCTCGGTCAGGTACGCGGTCTGGGACGCCGGCTTGATCAGCGACGGCACGCCGGCGAGGAACGCAGGGGCAAGCTTCTCCAGCGGACCCCACACCGGGAAGTTGAACGCGTTGATCTGCACGGCAAGGCCGCGGCGCGAAACCAGCACGTGCTGCCCGACGAACGTGCCGCCCCTGCCGAGGGGTTCTACGTCGCCCTCGACATACACCCTGTCGTTCGGCAGCTCGCGGCGGCCCTTGCTGCCGTAGCTGAACAGCACGCCGATGCCGCCGTCGACGTCGAACTTCGAGTCCCCCAGCGTGGCTCCGGTGCGCGCCGAGAGGGCATACAGCTCGTCGCGGCTCTCCCGCACCCGCGAAGCCAGTGCCTTGAGCAGCGCCGCCCGCTCGTGGAACGTCAGTTCCCGCAGCGCCGGTCCGCCGACTCGGCGCCCGTAGCTCAGTGCGGCCGCCATGTCGACTCCGGCCGACGAGACGCGGGTGATCTCCTCGCCGGTCACCGCGTCGTGCAGCGGCACACCTTCGTCGGCCGGCGTGAACCAGCGCCCCTCGACGTAACTGCGCAGCATCTAGATCGCCTCCACCAGCATTGCGACACCTTGACCGACTCCCACGCACAGCGTGGCCAACCCACGCCGAGCGCCCTCACGTTCCATACGCCCCAGCAGCGTGACGACCAGCCGGGCACCGGAACAGCCCAGCGGGTGGCCCAGCGCGATGGCACCGCCGTCGGCATTCACGATGTCCTCGTCCAGGCCGAGACGGCGGATCACCGCAAGGCTCTGCGCGGCGAACGCCTCGTTCAGCTCGACCGCCCCGATCGCGGTGAGTGGCCACCTCGCCCGGGTGAGCACCTTCTCCGTCGCGGGCACCGGGCCGAGGCCCATGAGGTGCGGCTCGACACCGGCGCTCGCGCTTGCGACGACCCGCGCCCGCACCGCCAAGCCGTGCCGCACGACCGCCGACTCGCTGGCCACCACGATCGCCGCCGCGCCGTCGGACAGCGGTGAGGACGATCCCGCGGTGACGATGCCGCCGGGGCGGAACACGGGCCGCAGCGCCGCGAGCTTCTCTAGCGACGTGGTGGGCCGTGGCCCCTCGTCGACCTTGAGGTCGGCGACCGGGACGATCTCGGGGGTGAGCCGACCAGCTTCAGTCGCGGCCACCGCGCGCTGGTGGCTGCGCAGCGCAAACGCATCCGAGTCCTCGCGGGTGATGCCGTCGAGCGTGGCCACCTCCTCGGCGGTCTCGCCCATCGACAGCGTGGTGAGGGCATCGAAGCGCGGGTTGGTGAACCGCCACCCGAGCGAGGTGTCGGCCACCTCGCCGGGACGAGCCCACGGTGTGCCGGGTTTGGCGATCACCCAGGGCGCCCGGGTCATCGACTCGACGCCGCCGGCCACCACCACGTCGGCCTCGCCTGCCCGGATCGCCTGCGCCGCTGCGGCGATCGCCGACAGCCCGCTCGCACAGAGGCGGTTCACCGTGTAGCCGGGGACGTGCGGGGGCAGCCCGGCGAGCAGTGCGGCCATGCGTGCGACGTTGCGATTGTCCTCGCCCGCCTGGTTCGCCGCGCCCAGGATCACCTCGTCAACTGTCTCCGGGTCGACGGCCGACCGGCGGACCACCTCGCCGACCACGAGTCCGGCCATGTCGTCGGCCCGGACGTCGGCCAGCCCGCCGCCGTAGCGACCCAGGGGGGTGCGCACCCCGTCGACGAGAAACGCTTCTGGCATGTGGCGGTCCCTTGCTATGCGGCTCCGGATTCGACATTATTCTGACCGACCATTCAGTAGGTAATCAAGGAGCGGCGGATGACCGATCCGGTCGCCGCGATGCTGGCGGCGGACCGAGCGTCTCGCGACCTGGGCATCGAAGTCGTCGACGCCGGGCCCGGGCGGGCTAAGGCCCGCATGGCGGTGACCGGCGCCATGGTCAACGGCCACGGGCTGGCACACGGCGCGTTCGTCTTCGCGGTCGCCGACACGGCGTTCGCCTGCGCCTGCAACAGCCATGGACCGATCACGGTCGCCGCCGGCGCCGACATCACGTTCGTCGCACCGGTACGCGAAGGCGACGAACTCGTCGCAGAGGCCGTCGAGCGCACCCGTTACGGCCGGAACGGCATCTATGACGTGACGGTCCGTCGCGGTACGGATGTCGTCGCGGAATTCCGCGGCCGCAGCCGGACGGTGGGCGGCGGCACGCCATGACGGTGCTGGACGCCGCCGAGCGGATGAGCCGCGACGAGCTCGTCAAGGTGCAACTCACCCGCTTGCAGGACACCCTGTACCACGCGTACGAGCAAGTCCCGCACTACCGCGCCGCGTTCGACGCCGCGGGCGTGCACCCGAGTGACCTCCACTCCCTCGGTGACCTAGCTCATTTTCCCTTTACTACAAAGGCCGATCTGCGCGACAACTATCCGTTCGGGATGTTCGCGGTACCTGCCGATCAGGTGCGCCGCATCCATGCGTCGAGTGGCACTACGGGGCGTTCCACGGTCGTCGGCTACACCCAGGCCGATCTCGATGTGTGGGCCGACGTAATGGCCCGCTCGATCCGGGCCGCGGGCGGGCGTCCCGGGATGCGGGTGCACGTCGCGTACGGGTACGGCCTGTTCACCGGCGGGCTCGGCGCGCACTACGGCGCGGAGCGGCTGGGCTGCACGGTGATTCCGATGTCGGGTGGCATGACCGCCCGTCAGGTGCAGCTGATCAACGACTTCCGCCCTGAGGTCATCATGGTCACGCCGACGTACCTGCTGACGCTCATCGACGAGTTCGAGCGGCAGGGCATCGACCCGCGCGGCACGTCGCTGCGGGTGGGCATCCTGGGTGCCGAGCCGTGGACCGAGCAGATGCGCGACGAGATCGAGCAGCGGCTCTGCATCGACGCCGTCGACATCTACGGGCTGTCCGAGGTGATCGGACCCGGGGTGGCGCAGGAGTGCGTCGAGACCAAGGACGGCCTTTCCGTATGGGAGGACCACTTCTATCCCGAGGTGATCGACCCGACGACGGGCGACGCGCTGCCGGACGGTGAGCGAGGCGAGCTGGTGTTCACCTCGCTCACCAAGGAAGCGATGCCGATCGTCCGCTACCGCACACGGGACCTGACGCGGTTGCTGCCCGGGACGGCACGTCCGGCGATGCGCCGGATGGAGAAAGTGACCGGCCGCACCGACGACCTGATCATTCTGCGCGGGGTCAACGTCTTCCCCACGCAGATCGAGGAGCACGTGCTGCGCACGCCGGCGTTGTCGCCGCACTTCCAGCTCGTGCTGTGCCGCCCGGAGCGACTCGACGAGATGATCGTTCGCGTCGAGTGCCGCGCGGATGCCGATGCCGCACAGCGTGCGGCCGCCGGTGCTGCGCTGTCGGCCGCAGTCAAGGACAGCGTCGGCGTCACCGTCGAGGTCGACGTCGTCGACCCGGACACGCTCGAGCGGTCGGTCGGCAAGCTACGCCGCGTGATCGACCAACGATGACGACCGTCAGGCGTGGCCGGCCCGGCTACGACGTCGACTCGTTGCTCGCCGTCGCCGTCAAGGTCTTCAACGAGAAGGGCTACGACGGCACCACCATGGACGACGTGTCGCGCCGCTTGGGCCGCACGAAATCGGCCATATATCACCACGTGACGGGCAAACAGGAGCTGCTGCGGCTCGCTCTGGATCGCGCGCTGGACGCGCTGTTCGCCGTGACCGACGAGCCGCCGTTTCGCACCGGACGGGCCATCGAGCGGCTGGAGTACCTGGTGCGCCGCAGCGTGCAGGTGCTGGCGGACGAACTGCCGTACGTCACGCTGCTGCTGCGGGTACGGGGTAACACCCGCGTCGAGCGGGCGGCGCTGGCCCGGCGGCGCCGCTTCGACGACATCGTCAGTGCCCTCGTGGCCGAAGCGGAGGCGGAGGGTGACGTGCGTCCCGACGTGGATCCCGCGATTACAGCCAGGCTGCTTTTCGGCACCGTCAACTCACTGATCGAGTGGTATCGCCCGCGCGGCGCCCTGCCGGCCGACAAGCTGGCCGACGCCGTCGTCAAGGTGGCCTTCGAAGGGCTGCGAGTACGCAGCTAGCTTCACGTGCCGTTCCTCGTGGCAAGCTGAGGGCATGAGCCTTCCCGTCGGTATCCCCAGTGAACTGTTCATCGACGGCAAGTGGAGCGCCGGTTCGGCCGGTTTGCTGCCCGTGCTGGACCCCTCTACCGGGGACTCCATCGGCGAGGTACCCCGCGCCGGCGACGACGACGTGGCACGCGCCGTCGAAGCCGCGGCGGTGGCTTTGCCGTCGTGGTCGGCCACGGCGCCGCGCGAGCGCGGTGAGGTGCTGCGGCGCGCGTTCGAGCTGATGATCTCTCGACGTGAAGAGATCGCATACGTGATGAGCCTGGAGATGGGCAAGTCGCTGACCGACTCACGCGCTGAAGTGACTTACGCGGCCGAGTTCTTCCGCTGGTTCAGCGAGGAGGCGGTGCGCGTCGGCGGTGAGCTGCGCACTGCGCCCTCCGGAGCGAACCGCATTCTGACGTTCCGCAAGCCCGTGGGCGTGTCGCTGCTCTTGACGCCGTGGAATTTCCCGGCCGCGATGGCCACCCGCAAGATCGGCCCGGCGCTGGCCGCGGGCTGCACCGTGATCCTCAAGCCCGCGCACGACACGCCCTTCACGGCGCTGATGTTGGCCGCGGTGCTGGCCGACGCCGGAACGCCGCCCGGGGTCGTCAACGTGCTCACTACCGACCACCCGCGCGACTTCGTGACGGCTGCGTTGTCGGACGCCCGGGTGCGCAAGCTGTCGTTCACCGGCTCCACCGGCGTAGGCAGCCAGTTGCTCAAGCAGGCCGCTGACCGCATCGTCAACTGCTCCATGGAGCTCGGCGGCAATGCTCCGTTCGTCGTTCTCGACGACGCCGATCTGGACGCCGCCGTCGACGGGGCGATGCTCGCCAAGATGCGCAACGGTGGGCAGGCCTGCACGGCTGCGAACCGCTTCCTTGTGCAGGAGCGGGTCGCCGCGGCGTTCGCCGAGCGGCTGGCGGCACGGATGGGCGCGCTGCGCGTCGGGCCCGGCACGTCCGCCGAAACTCAGCTCGGTCCGATGATCACCGAGCGCGCGGTCGACGGCATCGCGGAGAAGGTGGACGAGTCCCTGGCGGCGGGCGCAGTCGCGGCGATCGGTGGGTCGCGACTCGACCGGCCGGGCTTCTATTATCCGGCGACGGTGCTCACCGACGTTCCGCGTGAATCTCCCGTAGCCACCGAGGAAATCTTCGGGCCCGTCGCGCCGATCATCGCTGTCCGCGACGACGACGACGCCATCGCAGTGGCCAATGCCACAGAGATGGGCCTCACCGGATACGTCTATACCGGCGACCTCGCGCGCGGGCTGCGCGTCGCCGAACGGCTCGAGGTGGGCATGGTAGGACTCAACCGCGGGCTGGTGTCCGACCCCGCGGCGCCGTTCGGCGGGGTGAAGGAGTCGGGCATCGGCCGCGAGGGTGGCTTCGAGGGCATCGACGAGTACCTCGAGACGCAGTACGTCGCAACCAGCTGGTGAGATACCTCGACGGTGCCGCCGTCCGCGCGGCCATCCCGCTGGTAGAGGCGATCGCCGCGCTGCGCGCCGGCCTGGCCGAGGGCGCGCCGCCGCAGCCGGTCCGTACCTCGACGGCTTGGACGGGCGGCGAGTTGCTGGTCATGCCCGCCGAGGCAGGTGATGTCGCGGGCGTGAAACTGGTCACAGTCGGCCACGGTCCGGTGCGCGTTCAGGGCGTCTACGTGCTGTTCGACGCAGCGACGCTCACCCCGCTGGTCGTGGCCGACGCGGTGGCGTTGACGCTGATCCGGACGGCTGCACTCTCAGCGCTGGCCACCGACCTGCTGGCGCCGGCGGGAGCGTCGCGCCTCGCCGTGATCGGCACCGGACCGCAGGCGCGGGAGCACGTGGCCGCGATCCGGGCGGTGCGCCCCATCTCGTCGGTCAGCGTGATCGGGCGGACGCCGGCAAAGGCGGCCGCTTTCGCGGCGTCGGTGGGCGCGAGCGTGGGCGAGGACGTGTCCGGCGCGGACATCGTCTGCTGCTGCACAACCTCGGCGACGCCCGTGGTGAGCGCGGCCAGTCTTACCGATCGTGCTCACGTGAACGCGATTGGTGCGCACCTCCCGGATCATCGCGAGGTAGCGGCCGATGTCGTGGCGTCGGCCTTCGTCGTGGTGGACGACGCCGACGCGGCTCGGCACGAGGCGGGTGACCTGATCATGGCGGTGGCCGAGGGGGCCGCCGACAACTCGGTGTTCGACGTCGATCTGGCGGCACTCGTGCGCGGCGCGGCCACCCCGCCCGCGGGCCGGACGTTGTTCAAGTCCGTCGGCTTCGGCCTGGCGGACCTGCTCGTGGCTCAGGTGGGGATCCGGTCGATCGCTCGATGAAGCCGGGACCGTGTACTCACGATGCTGGGGTTTAATCCACCAGCGCCAGTAGTTCCGATCGAGAGGACACCACACGTATGGGTCGCGGGACCAGCCCGTGGGCCGCTGCAGCGGCGGCACTCATCGTCGCGGGATGCGTCGCCGTGGTGGTGAACGCGGCGACCGACGGGCCGGCTGCGAAGTCGGCACGGCCGGTCTACCTGGACACCCACTACCCGTACCCCGTGCGCGCGGCGGATCTGGTCTCGCGGATGACGCTGGCCGAAAAGGTGCCCCAGTTGAACACCAACGACGCGCCCGCGATCCCGCGGCTGGGCGTGCAGCAGTACACGTACTGGTCGGAAGGGCTGCACGGGGTCAACACGCTGGGCGCGAACACCAACTCGGGCGACGCGTCGGGGGCGGTGCACGCCACCAGCTTCCCTACCAATCTCGCGGCCGCGATGACCTGGGACCCGCAGTTGATCTATCAGGAGACCACCGCGGTCTCCGACGAAGCACGCGGCTTCCTTGACAAGTCGCTGTGGGACACGGGGCAGAACAACATCGGCCCGTCGCCGGGGAATTACGGCTCGCTGACCTACTGGGCGCCGAACGTGAACCTGGACCGCGATCCTCGATGGGGTCGCAGCGACGAGTCCTTCGGCGAGGATCCGTACCTGCTGGGACAGGTGGCCGGCGCGTTCGTCAACGGCTATCAGGGCCAGTCGATCTCCGGCGCGTCCCAGACCGGCTATCTGAAAGTGGCCGCCACCGCAAAGCACTATGCGCTGAACAACGTCGACAACACTCGCGCCCAGGACTCCGCCAACACCACGGACGCGAATATCCGCGACTACTACACGGCGCAGTTCCGCGATCTCGCCGAAAACGCCCACGTATCCGGCTTGATGACCTCGTACAACGCGATCAACGGCACTCCGGCGCCGGCCAACACCTACACGGCCAACGAACTCGCGCAGCGGACCTACGGCTTCGGCGGCTACATGACCAGTGACTGCGGTGCGGTTGCCGACATCTACAACAGCACTGCCCACAACTGGGCCCCGCCAGGATGGACGACCAGCACGTCGGGGAACACGACCACGTGGACGAACACGGCTACTGGCGCTCAGGTGCCCGGTGCTGCCGGCGGGCAGGCATACGCGCTGCGAGCCGGCACCGACCTCAACTGCATCGGCGCCGAGGCCACCTTGCCCAACATTCAGGCAGCAATTGATGCCGGCATCTTGTCTGAGGCAGTCATCGACACCGACCTGGTGCACCTGTTCACAGTGCGGATGCAGACCGGCGAGTTCGACCCGCCCTCCAGGGTGCCCTATACGAAGATCAGCAAGGACGTGATCGAGAGCCCGGCCCACCAGGCGCTGGCCCGGCAGATCGCCGACAACGCGATCGTGCTGCTGAAGAACGACAATCTGCAGCGCACCGGTCATCCGCTGCTGCCCGTCGATGCCACCAAGCTCAACCACGTGGTGATCGTCGGCAATCTCGCCGACACCGTTACGCTCGGCGGCTACGCCGGTGATCCGTCGCTGCAAGTCAGTGCTGTTCAGGGGATCGAGGACGCGGTCCGCGCGGCAAATCCAAGCGCTGTCGTGACATTCGACGCGTGCGGCACGTCTACCAAGTCGGCCACCGCGGCTTCGTGCTCGGCCGCGACGACTGCGGCGATGAAGACCGCCGACCTGGTGATCGCCTTCGTCGGCACCGATATGAGCATCGCCAGCGAGGGCCTCGATCGTGCGAACATCGCCATGCCGGGCAATTACAGCTCGCTGCTTTCGCAGGTGACCGCGTCCGGGAATCCGAATACGGCGCTGGTCATTCAGTCCAGTGGCCCGATCGACATTTCCAGCGTCCAGTCCAGTTTCCCGGCAATCGTGTTCAGCGGCTACAACGGCGAATCCCAAGGCAGCGCACTGGCCGATGTGCTCACCGGCGCCCAGAACCCGTCCGGGCACCTCGACTTCACGTGGTTCAAGAACGACTCGCAGCTACCGGCCATGGACAACTATGGGTTGGCTCCGTCGGAAACCGGTGGGCTGGGCCGCACGTACATGTACTTCACGGGCACCCCGACCTACCCGTTCGGCTATGGCCTTTCCTACAGTCAATTCGACTACAGAAATGTTCAGGTCTCCCCGAAGAAGACCACCCCGGACGGCGACGTGACTATCAAGTTCACGGTGACCAACACCGGCCCCACGGCCGGCGCCACCGTCGCACAGCTTTACGCGGCACCGCAGTTCAGCGTCCCTAGTGTGGAGCTGCCGAACAAGCGACTGGTCGGATTCCAGAAGACCCGGGTGCTGGCGCCCGGCCGCAGCCAGCACATCAGCCTGACCGTGCCGACGAACAGCCTCTCCCGGTGGGACCAGAACAGCCTCAAGCAGGTCGTGGACACCGGCAGCTACCGATTCCAGGTCGCCACCGACGCTGACCACGTAGTCGGCTCCGGCACTGCACAGATCGCCGGCACGATCACCCCGCGGGTGCAGCACGTGACCGTCCAGCCCGCCCAGATCACGTTCAAGCCCGGTGACAAGCTCGATCTCGCCGGAAAGAACCCGTGGATCGCAGACGACACCAACCCAGCGCTGGAAGAGCCGCACGCCGATGCCGATGACATCATCGAGGCGGTCAACAACGACCAGTCCTTCGTCGACCTGAAGACCGCGAAGGTCAAGTACGCCAGCAGCAACCGCTCGGTCGCCACCGTCTCCTCCACGGGCTCGGTGACCGCGATCGCCCAGGGGGCCGCGCAGATACGCGTCACTGTGAATGGCGTCACCGGGACCATGCCTGTCGTCGTCAAGCAACCCTTCAGCCTCAGCGCGCCGTCGGTAGTCGAACCCGGCGGCACCATCACGGCAAGGACGACCCTGCCTAACGCCAGCAGTAAGCCGCTGACGAGTGTGAGCATGGCCCTGGCGGCACCTGCCGGCTGGACCGTGTCGGCCTCGACCCCGACGACGTTCAGGCGCGTGGCTCCGGGAGACACGGCCACCACGACCTGGAAGATCACCGTTCCCTCGACTGCCAAGTCCGACCGCATTGAACTCAATGGCACCGCGACCTTCAAGGACGCCGGCGGCAAAACCAGCGTCACCGGCAGCTCAAAAGTCTCAATTCCGTACGACTCGCTTGCTGCCGCCTTCGACAACCCGGGAATCAGTGACGACGCCGATCCGGCCGCAGGCAACCTGGAAGGCAGCGGCACCAGCTACTCGGCACAGGCGCTCGCTGCAGCGAGTCCGGCAGTGACCCCCGGGGCTGCCATCGCCCATGGCGGCCTCACTTTCACCTGGCCGGCCACGGCACCGGGGACTGCCGGCAACGTGGTCGCAAGTGGCCAGACCATCGCCGTGTCAGGCTCGGGAGCAAAACTCGGCTTCTTGGGCTCGGGTAACTTCGGAGCCGCTACCGGCACCGGGACCATCACCTACACCGACGGCAGCACCCAATCGTTCACGCTGGGCTTCGCCGACTGGTGGTCCAACGCCGCCGTCGCCGGGGGCGACATTCTCACGTCGACCGCGTACCACAGCGGCCCCGGCGGCCGGCTGAATCAGCCGGTGAGCGTCTACTACTACGCGGTGCCACTGCAGCCCGGAAAGACGGTGCGATACGTGACGCTGCCGGACATCAGCCCGGGCACCAAGCTCGGCGCGACCACGATGCATATCTTCGCCGTCGCAGTCGGTTAGCCGGCAGGCTTTCGTGGCGGCAGGAGGCGCGGGTAGGGACGTCAGTCGTCGTCGGTCGTCGCGCTTCGTGCCTTCGTGAGCTCCTGCTTCAGCGCCTGCGGGATCGGCCGGTTGGTGGTCGCCTGCCAGTCGATCTGCTCGAGTATCGGACCCTGAGTGTCCTCGCCCTTGGGCATGGCTTTGGACTGTCGGATCAAGGCCTGGGTCGCCCCCGCCTGGGGGAGGTCGGCGACTCGCTCTTCGATGAACGGCGGGTCTCCGACGGGGGTGAAGGGGGTCAGGTCAGACGCCGTTAGCTGAGCGGCCTGATCCTTGTTTTGGAACAGGTCGTACAGCGGGCGCGCGCTTTGGTCGTACGACGACAGGGCGGGAAGTCCGAGGATGAGTTCCATCGTGCGGATGACGCTGGCCTGGTCGTAGCGCTGGTGCCCGATGTAACCGCTGTACTTCCCGTTCGCCGACACATGCTTGGTGTAGGGGCTCGCCACCAGCAGGACATTGCGGTGCCCGTCGACGTGATCGATCCCGTCCTGCGAGTCGTCCTCGACGACGAACACAGCGGTCGACGACCAATAGGAGGAGTGCGACAGGGCGGAAAGCATTTCGCCCAGCGCGGCGTCGTTTTGCGCGACCTCTGCCCGTGGCGTGAACGTGGCCCCCAGGCCGGTGGTGTGGTCCTCGGGCAGCACCATGTAGTTGAAGCTGGCCAGGCCATGGCCGTTGGCCGGGCCGGACGCCGCCGGGCTGCCGTCAGCGTTGAGGCCGATGTCCTTCAGGAACTCGGCCGCGCCCAGCCGGTCATCGACGCTCAAGTTGGCGTCGCCGTTGATGGCGTTGGGGTAGCCGAGATCGGTATACGAATAGATCGGGAAGTTGCCCACGGTGAGCAGCCTGTTGATCACTCCGCATCCGGCGGGAGGGCTGGGAACGGTGCAGGGAACCGGTGCGCTATCGGTGTAGAGCGAGCCGGTATACGTCGCGCTGTTGGGTCCCAGGAACGGGCTGCACGCGCTGCTGACCGGCAGGCCGTTGCCGTCGGGCGTGACGGCTCCGTAAAACTCGCCGTAGTTGCGGAGCGTAAAGGATCCGCCTGACTGATTCTGCTTGGCGAGAGCGCTTTGGAAGAGGCTGCAGCGCTCGGGCTCGGCGACGGGAGCCAGGAAATCGGAGCCACGATTCCGGTTCGAATAGTTGAGGCGCCACGCTTTTTCGATCCAGTCGGTCACGTTCGCGGACGTCGTCCACCAGTGACCCTGCACGCTCGCCTCGCCGTCGGAGAAGAAGTTGTCGCTTGACGCGAACTGGCTGACGATCGCGTGACCCTGCGGAGTTGCCGACGCCAGGTATTGATAGGCCGGGTCGGCGTTGACATCGTTTCGGGTTTTCCCGAGGTCCCCGTACACCTGGTCGAAGGTGCGGTTCTCTCGCACGATGTACAGCACGTGCTTGATCGGGGATTGGCCGGCGTGAGCGGCATCGGGAACGGGGTTATCCGGTGTGCGGAACTCGGCGCCCGAGCGCTGGATGGACTGGGCGACCAAATCGGTGTCCGCGGAAAGGCGTTCGACGGGGACATCGGAGTTCCGTCCCGGGCCGGCCACCCAGAAGCGACTGAGGATCGAGGGCATGTTGCCCTTGTCGTTGTAGTTGAGCCCCTGCAGTTGCACCTGCGGGTCCGGCGTCTGCGGGAAGGTCGAGTTGGGGAGTAGCGACGGAGACCCGTCGGACTTGGCAGCGAACGGGACGGGGTACGGGTAGGACGGGTCATTGGCGGGGTAGCGGCTGCCGAGACCCTTGGCGGAGACGGCCAGCACAGCGTGGTCGCGCGGGCTGACGGCAACCGCGGTCGGGTACCAGCCGGTGGGGACATAGCCCTCAACCGCCCAGCCCCAAGCGCTGCGATCGAGCACCGCCACGGCGTCGTCATCCGCGAGGGCGACGTACGCGCGGGACGTTCCGTCGTACGCGACCGCGTCGGGGGCTGAGCCGGTCGCCTCGCCCGGCGCTCCGTGCAGGGTGACATTGACGGCCGGCGCGAGCGTGCCGTCCGCGTTGACGCCGACGACGGAGGCCTGATCGCTGTTGGCGTCAGCCACCATGACTTCTCGGCCGTCGGGGCTGACGGCAAGGCCGGTGGGGTGATCACCGACGGTCGCGGTCGGGCCTTGGGTCCAGTTGCCGGCGCCGTCGGAATCGGCGGTGATGAGCTGGCCGGTGCCTTCGGCGGTGATGTAGGCGCGTGGTTCTCCCGTGGCCGGGTTGGTCGCCGCCGCCACGGCATAGAGATGGGACGGATCGAGGTCGTTCTGCGCCGGCGGGTTGACGAAGTTGAGGATGTTGGTGTTGTGCGGGACGATCGTCGGCTTCCCGAACGCGACGGCGACTTTGGCTGTTGTGAGGTTGCCGGCTCCGTCGACTGATACGGCATTCAGGGCGCGGCCGTACTCGGTCGTCACCAGCACCGTGCCGTCCGCGGTCACCGCCAGGCCGCGGTCGTACGCGGCACTGCTGCCGGTGAAGCTGGATGTGTTCGCCGGAGGTGCCTGGGACGGCAGGTCGACGGTCGCCACGTAGCTGAGCTGGCAGTTGGCGGCGACGTTGAACTGGTACACGGCGTCGGTTCCGCCGCTGGTCGCATACAGGCGGGTGCCGTCGCGGTTGTACGCGAGCCCGATGCCCATGAAGTTCTGCGCCGGCTTGGCGTTGACGGTGACGAACTGCGTCGCCCCGGTGACGAGGTTGAGCGCCGTCACTCCCTCGTCCGGCTCGCTGCCCGCTCGGTTGACCCCCGCCACGGCCGGGACGCGCCGGCCGTTGCCCCAGCCTTCATCGCTACTGGCCGCGCACGTACCACTCGGCGAGACGGCCAGGCCAAGCGAGAAGTCGCCGAGGTCGTACTGGCGCCCGGCCGGCCGGACGAACCGCCCCGTCGGCAGCAGGGTCGCGCCGGGCGGGATCGGAGCGGTAGCCACGCTCCCATCCGGCTGCGCAGCGGTTGCGGCCTGGGGGACCGAGTATGCGGCGGTCGACACGCCGACCGACAGCACGGCAGCCCCAACGAGCCAGCGGGAAACCGTTCCACGACGGAGACGCGTCCCGCCGAAAGAAGCCATGATGATGTGCTCCTTTTTTCAGATGAAATGGACAGTCGCCAGGAAACCGACACTTGCCGAATGCGACCGTATCGGCCTGCCCACGAGAGAGGCCATGACGCGGGCCGAGTGTTCATCCGATCGCCGGTTGGCGATAACCGGGCGTTGCGGCTGAACGGCCGGCTGGGCGTCGCACGTCCGATGTCATCGCGGTTGCGCTCGAGCGCGCTCGAACACCTACGTTGAAGGTATGACCACAGCTCAGCACAAGATCGGTTCGGGGTTCGGCGCGCAGAGCACCGCCGACGACGTCCTGCGCGGCATCGACCTGTCTGGCAAGCTCG
>DATFRC010000150.1:0-6554 GCA_035263725.1 Jatrophihabitantaceae bacterium
CCGGGCGTCCGACCGCCTTCCCGGCGATGTCCCAGAGCGCGATGTCGACGGCCCCGATCGCCGTCATGGTGACCGGCCCGCGCCGCCAGTATGCGCCGCGGTACAGGTATTGCCAGGTGTCGTTGATGCGGTTCGCATCCCGGCCGATCAGCAACGGGCACACATGCTCGCGCAGGTATGCGGCAACCGCCAGCTCACGGCCGTTCAGGGTGGCGTCGCCATAGCCGACGATGCCGTCATCGGTGATCATCTTGAGCGTGACGTAGTTGCGCCCCGGGCTGGTCACGATCACATCGGTCTCGACGATCTTCATACGGCCCCTTCCACGGACACGGTAATCCGCTGCAGGTCGTCGACCAGCAGGTCTCGGACCACGGCATCCTCGCGCAGGTCGGCGCCGAAGATCTCTGGGATCGCCAGTAGCCGGTCCACGACCTGCTCCGGAGACGCTCCTGCGACCGCGGCACGCAGCCGGTCTGCCATCGGGTCGTCCAGTTCGGGGGCCACGCAGACCCAGCGCATCCACGCCGCCACCGCCAGCGCGGCCCAGCGGGGTTCCGCGCCCGCCGCCCGCCGCGCCCGCACCGTCGGGAGCAGCCGTTGCGGCAACTTCTGCGAGCCGTCCATAGCCACTTGCACGGTGCGGTGCCGCAAGGCGGGGTTGGCGAAGCGGTCCAGTAGCTGTTGCTGGTAGGCCGCAATGTCGAAGCGTCCCGGGACGTCAACGGTCGGCAGGACATCGTCACTCATCAGTCGGCGGGGCACCTCGCCGAATCGCGCCATGGCCTCGGCGATCGTCTCGCAACCTGCCAGTGCGCCGAGATACGCCAGCGCCGAGTGCGAGCCGTTCAGCATCCGCAGCTTGATCACCTCGTAGGGCGTGACGTCGGCGGTCAGCAGCGCGCCGGCCTGCTCCCACGCGGGCCGCCCGGCCGGGAACTCGTCCTCGATCACCCATTGCTTGAACGGCTCGGTGACGACAGCCCCGAAGTCGTAGAGCCCGATGAGCCGGCGCGCCTCGGCCAGGTCCCCCAGCGTCGTTGCCGGGACAATCCGGTCCACCACGGTCGACGGGAAGCTGACCTGCGCCGCGATCCACTCGGCAAGGCGCTCTTCGCGCAGCGCGGCGACGAACTCACCGACCAGGCCGGCCAGCATGCGGCCGTTGTGCGCCAGGTTGTCGCAGCTCACCACCGCGAGCGGGCCCGCGTCCGCGTCCATGCGCGCGGCTAGGGCGCGTGCCAACTGACCCACGACGGTGCGCGGTGCGCCGCCGGCAAGATCCGCCTGGATGCCCTTATCGTCGAGGCGCAGCCGCCCCGTCGCCGGGTCGTGCCGGTAGCCCTTCTCGGTGACTGTCAGCGTCACCACGCGCACCGCAGGGTCGGCGATCCGCGATGCGTCGGCGAAACGCAGCTCGCGAACCGCGCCGATCACGCGGGCGTCCACCTCGCTCGCCGATCGCGTCAGCACGGTGTAGAGCCCGTCCTGCGGCGCAAGCTGATCGATCACGGTGCGGCTGCGCTGCGAGACGCCACAGATGCCCCAGCCGTCGCCGGCATCCTCGGTGAACACCGCCTGGTGCGCGCGGTGGAACGCGCCGACGCCGAGGTGAACGATGCCGATCCGCAGGCCGCGGGGATCGAGGCGCGGCCGCATGGCGGCTGGCGCACGCAGCAGCGTCCGCAGAGACAGTCGCGCTGTGGCCTCGGCCGGCCGCGAAGCGCTCATTACGCGTCGCTCGTCACTCGGCGGACGGCGGGGCCGGGTGTCCCGCCAACCACGCACCGCGACGGACGACAGCCGCGACCAGACCCGCCACCACCGCCAGCCCGAGCAGCGCGATGCCCACCCAGAGCGCGAGGTGCTGTGGGTGCCGGTCGGCCGGCGGCCGGGGCGGAACGGCAGCGATGGGTTGGGCGTCCGCCTTGGGCTGCGGGGCGACGGCGTCGCCGCGAACCGCGGTGACAGCGAGGTACGGGTTCACGATGCCGTACCCGTAGGCGGGACTGGGAACGGTGACGCCGGGTGGCGCGTCTGCTGTCGCCTCGATGCGCGACACCACCTGTGCGGCCGACAATCCGGGATGCGCGGCGAGGACGAGCGCAGCAGTGCCGGTGACCACCGGCGTGGCGTAGCTGGTGCCCTGCTGGTTGGCCAGGTAGGTGCCCTTGGGCATGGGCAACTCCACGCCGTTGCCGGGGGCCGCGATGTCGATGTAGCTGCCCTGCGTCGAAATCCCGCCCACCGCATCGTTCTGGTCGGTCATCGAAACCGCGAGCACGTTGGGATACCTCGTCGAGTACGCCGCCGGGTACGCAGGCGCGTTGCTGCCGTTCAGATCGTTGCCGCCCGCCGCCACCATGACGATGTCGGCGCGGGCTGCGGCGGCGACGGCCCGCTCCAGGTCCGGTGTGGGGACCGGCGTCGTGATCGAGATGTTGACGACCCGGGCATGTGCGGCAATCGCGGCGTCGATCGCCTCGGCGATGTGATTGGTGCCCTGTTGCACGTCGCCTTGCTGTTCCTTGATCGGCATGATCGTTACGCCGGGAGCCACCCCGGTGAAGTAGACGCCGTTCACCGGCGGGGCAGCGATGATGCCGGTGACGGCGGTGCCATGGAAGAAGCAGTCGCGGGTGTCGGTCGGCCCGAATGCGCCCGATACGTTCACGCCCTGCCGAACCTTGATGTGACTCAACTGAGGCCGGTCGCGGTCGAAGCCGCTGTCGATCACCGCGACCAGCACCCCGGCCCCGTCAGTGATCGGCCAGATCTGCTCGACGCTGAGCCGCTTCAGCTCCCAGGGCTGCGTCGGCTGCGTCTGCTGCTCAGGGGCGCCGATCTTGACTTTGCACTCCGGCGGAGAGTCGGCGCCCGCCCGAGGTGCGGCACCTGTCGCCGTGGCGACCAGCAGCGCGAAGGCGGCCGTGCCGGCACCCAGGGCTCTCATAGCGTGCCTAGCTTCTCAGATGCCCCGCCCCGGAGTAGCTACCGCAGAGCAGGGTGGTTGTCGCTATCGCGCCTCTCAAACGCCGGTCCGCGCAAGCTCAATCGGTACTCGGCTTGGGAGCCTTCGCGTCGGGCGTGTCCTGGGTATCGGCCGGTGGCACCGGTGCCTGCTCGATCGACTCGACCTTGTGCGACTCGCGCGCGGCGTCGTCGTCGTTCATGCCTTTCATCTCGGTCTTGAAGATGCGCAGGGACTTGCCGACCGAGCGGGCCATGTCGGGCAGCTGCTTCCACCCGAAGAAGAGGACCGCGGCAATGATCAACAGCGGAATCAGATGTCCCGGCGACAGAATCTCCATGACCGCCCGCTCCTATATGAGTCAGCCTCCGGCGTGGGCCAGCGTACGGCTAAGAGGGTACGCCAGCCGGGGCGGCATACGGCCGGAGTGCGGCCGCGAGATCGCTGTTCACGCGGGCGTTCACCAGCGTTCCCTCGGGCCGGTGGTCGGTCGAGAGCACCTCGCCGGCCTCGTGAATTCGGGCAACGAGGTCGCCGCGTGCGTATGGGATCAGCGCCGTGAGCTCGACGTCCGGGCGCGGCAGCCGCTCGTCGATGACCGCCTCGAGCTTGTCGACGCCGGCGCCGGTGTGTGCCGAGACGAGCAGCGCATCAGGGGCAAGCCGGCGCAGACGCGCGAGCATGTCCGGATGGGCGGCGTCGATCTTGTTGAAGACGAGCTGCTCGGGCACGTCGACGGCGCCTATCTCTGCGAGTACCTCGCGAACCGCCCGGATTTGCGCTTCTGGATCGGGGTCGGCCGCGTCTACGACGTGCAGGATGAGGTCGGCATCGGCGACTTCCTCAAGGGTCGAGCGGAACGCCTCGACGAGCTGAAGCGGAAGGTGCCGCACGAACCCCACCGTGTCGGCCAGCGTGTAGACGCGCCCGTCGGCGGTCTCGCAGCGGCGCACGGTCGGGTCCAGGGTTGCGAACAGCGCGTTCTCGACGAGCACGCCCGCCCCGGTGAGCGTATTGAGCAGCGACGACTTGCCCGCGTTGGTGTAGCCGGCGATTACTACGGCGGGGATGCGGCGCTCGACGCGCTGCGCGCGCTTGGCGTCGCGGGACGTCCTCATGCGGCTGATCTGGTTGCGAAGCTTGGCTATCCGGGCGGTGATTCGGCGGCGGTCGATCTCGAGCTTGGTCTCGCCCGGGCCGCGGCCGCCGATGCCGAGCCCGCCCGCGGCACGCCCGCCGACCTGCCGGGACAGCGACTCGCCCCACCCGCGCAACCGGGGCAGCAGATACTGCATCTGGGCCAGCTCGACCTGAGCCTTGCCCTCCTTGGAGCGGGCATGCTGCGCGAAGATGTCGAGGATCAGCGCGGTGCGGTCGACGACCTTGACCTTGACGACGTCCTCGAGCTGACGCAGCTGACCGGGAGTCAGCTCGCCGTCGCAGATCACCGTGTCGGCGCCGTGTGCCGTGACGATGTCGCGCAGTTGCTTGGCCTTGCCGGACCCGATGTAGGTAGCCGGGTCGGGACGGTCACGGCGCTGGATCAGCCCTTCGAGGACGTTCGAGCCGGCCGTCTCGGCCAGTCGGGCCAGCTCGCGGAGGGAGTTCTCCGCCTCGACAAGGGTGCCGGTCGTCCAGACGCCGACGAGTACCACCCGTTCCAGGCGGAGCTGCCGGTACTCGACCTCGCTGATGTCGGCGAGTTCGGTAGAGAGGCCGGCGACCCGGCGCAGCGCATTGCGTTCCTCGAGGTCGAAGTCGTCCTCACGTGAGAATTCAGTCATCGTCCGTCCATCGTGACACGGGCGCGGACGCGACTGCGAACGATTAGCCCTGGACCCGGCTCAGCCAGTCGGCGCTGAGCTCGACGTCTGCCACCAGCACCGCGGGACCGCGCAGGTGCATAACGCCGTCCGGCTGCCACGTCACCTGGCAACTGCCGCCTGGGACGTCCACCGTCCAGGTGCTGCCATCCGGGCCGGCGCCGTCGGCCGCGGCCACCGCCGCACAGATACCGGTACCGCACGAGCGCGTCTCCCCCACACCGCGCTCATGCACGCGCATCCGCAGCTGCCGCAGACCTTCGCGGACCACAAACTCGACGTTCTGGCCGTCCGGTCGGGTCGGCTCGACCCGGGGCGGGCGGCTGAGGTCCAGCGCGTCCAACTCGTCGCGGCCGGCGACCGGCACGACCACGTGCGGATTGGGCAGCTCGACGGCGACGCCGGCAACGCGCCGGACCGACGGGGCGGCAGTGGCGACCGGCCGGTCGGCGAGGATCATCGGCACTCCCATGTCCACGATGACGCCCCCCTCATCCGTGAGCCAGGTGCGCTTGACCCCGCCCCGCGTCGCCACCGCCGCACTATCCACAACGACGCCGACGCTCTGGAGGTATCGCACGAAAACCCGTACGCCGTTCCCGCACATCTCGGCGACCGAGCCATCGGCGTTGCGGTAGTCCATGAAGTACACTGCGTCGCCCGCCATCGTGGCGCCGACCGGATCGTTCTCGCAGCGGACCGCGCGCAGCACGCCGTCGGCACCGATGCCCGAGTGCCGATCGCAGAGCGCCCGCGCCAGCTCGGGAGTGAGCTCGAGCGCGCCCTCGAAATCGGGAACGATCACGAAGTCGTTCTCGGTGCCGTGCCCCTTCATGACGCGCAGCCGGTCCACGACGTATCAGCCTAGTGCGGCAAGCAGCCGCTGCAGGGCGTCCGGCGTCGCCGCATCGAACCACCGGATGCGCGGGTCGCGCCGGAACCAGGACCGCTGGCGCCGCACGAAGCGGCGAGTCGCACGCACCGTCACGGCGACGGCCTGGTCAAGATCGCCGACCACGCGGCCCCCGTCATCCAAGCAGCCGAGCAGCTGCGCATAGCCGAGCGCTTTGCCGGCCGTCGGGCTGTCGCGCAGCCCATTCGGCAGCAACCCGCGCACCTCGTCGAGGAACCCGGCCGCCATCATGCGAGCCGCCCGCTGCTCGACGCGCTCGTCGAGATCGTCGCGGTCCAGGCCCAGATGCACGCAGTCGTACACCGACTCGAACCCCGGCATCGTGGCGATGAATGGCCGGCCGCCGGTCAGCTCGATCACTTCGAGCGCGCGCACGATGCGCCTGCCGTTCGTCGGCAGGATCGACGCCGCTGCGGTCGCGTCCAAAGTGGCCAGCCGCGCGTGCAGCGCCGGCGCGCCGGCATGCTCCAGCTCGGCGTAGAGACGGGCGCGGATGTCCGGCGACTCCCCGGGGAATTCCAGCCGGTCCAACGCGCCGCGCAGGTACAGCCCCGAGCCGCCGACGAGAATCGGCACCCGTCGCCGCATCCGGATCTCCGCGATGGCCGCCCGAGCCAGCTGCTGGTACTCGGCCACCGCGGCCGACTTGCTGATCGGCCACACGTCCAACAAGTGGTGCGGCACGCTGCGGCGTGCTTCAAGCGGAAGCTTGGCGGTGCCGATGTCCATGCCGGCGTAGAGCTGCATCGAGTCCGCGTTGACGATCTCGCCGCCCAGGCGCTCCGCGAGGGCCACCGCGAGGTCAGACTTGCCCGTCGCCGTCGGGCCAACCACCGCGACGACGTCA
>DATFRC010000151.1:0-4913 GCA_035263725.1 Jatrophihabitantaceae bacterium
GTGGTCCGGAGGGGCCGGTCGTGCAGCGCGATGCTGTACCGGTATTACGCAGACCTTCCGGCAACGGGGTATGAGTGGGGGTACGGCCACCGGGCCGCAGCAGGCTTCATTCCCACGAACGAGGGCCTTACCGGCGTCTTCGTCGGCACGACGCCGTGCCGGCTGCGTGCGCTGCGGCGCGACGGGACAGAGCGCGCGTTCGCGACGCTGCTCGCCGCGGCCGCTCCGCGTCTTGCAGAGCGAGTCGCCTCCGCTGCGCCGGACAGCCGCGTGCACGGCTGGGCGGGCGCTGCCGGGTTCATGCGTCGCTCTTGGGGACCCGGTTGGGCCCTGGTCGGGGACGCCGGCTATTTCAAGGACCCGATCACGACCCATGGCATGACCGACGCGCTGCGCGACGCCGAACTGTTGGCGGACGCGATCCTGGAGGCGCTCGCCGGCGTCGTACCAGAGGCGGTCGCGCTTACGCGATACCAGGCGATACGCGACCAGCTGTCGAGCGAGCTGTTCGACGTCACGGAGCGGGTCGCGTCCTACGCGTGGGGTCTCGATGAGGTCCGGAGTCTGCTGCGACAGGTCAGCTCCGCCATGAACGCCGAGGTGAGGCATGTGCAATCCCTGCCGAGCCCGCGGACGAGCAGAAGACACGTCGTGGGCCACTCGGTCCGTTGCTAGCGCCGAGGCCTCCTGTTAGTGCAGCCCAGCTGTAGATCTGGGCCGGTTCGACGACCCGTGAGGGTTTCTGTGGAGATCGCGTGTGGATCACGTCAAAACAACCCCCAGCGGCACGTGAGCGGACAGATGCTGGTCGAGCCGGCTATACAGCCCGGCTGTTGGGTCGGCTGTCGCCGGCTGCCGACGAGCACATGACCGTTGTCGGCCAGCACTGCGAGTCTGGCGACGTCTTGATCGAGGATGCCCTCCTGCCGGCAGATGTGCATGTCGGCGAGTTGCTCGCCGTGCCCAGCACCGGCGCGTATCACCATTCGATGGCGTCGAACTACAACCTGACACCACGCCCGCCGCTAATTGGTGTTGCCGGCGGGCGCAGCCGGGTGCTCGTCCGACGTGAAACCATCGACGACCTGCTCGCCCGGGACGTCGGATGAGCCGTTCGACCGTCGTGAGGTTCCCGCTGGGCGACGACCCGCGCGATGCCGTTTATACGGTGCGGCTCACCGGCAGCGGGCTTGCTCAGGACTACCTCTGCCTCCAGTACCTGGTGGTTCCCGTTCCGCCCGAGCTGGTTGACGACCACGCGATGCATGAAGGAGACCACGCCGGTCTCGCGATTCGCGGATCGCATGTCGATCGAAAGTGCCGCAGCGGCTACCGCACATCCGCCAATGGGAACTGCGTGGTTGGCGCGGTGAAGATCGGCCCCGAAGCCTGGCCGGCATTCGGACGCATCGCCGTGCTGTTCGCGCCGTTCGCCCACAGCCCCTCCCTGCGTCACATCCTGTGCGAGGTTCGCCTGATCGTCGAGGACGGCCAGGTGCGGGGCGCGCAGATCCGCTCACATCGATGACAGTGCTCGTCCCCGTTGGGGGCCTAGCGATCACGCAGCAGCGATGACGCGAATTCTCATCGTCGACGACGAGCCACATCTTGTTGCGCGCACTCGTCCTCAACCTGCGGGCCCGTGGTTACAACGTCACAACAGCGACTACTGGCAAGGACGCGATCGAGCAGCTGACCGACCTACCACCCGACATCGTCGTGCTCGACCTCGGGCGGCCCGATCGCGACGGACTCGCCGTCATCGGCGAGCTGCGCAGCTGCGAGCCGATGCTGCCCGTAATCGTGCTCTCCGCCCGTACATCCGGCCAGGACAAGGTCGCCGCGCTCGACCTCGGAGCGGTCGATTACGTCACGAAGCCGTTCGACATGAACGAGTTGATCGCCCGGCTGCGCGCCTTGCACCGCCGGTCCGCGACTACGGCCGACGCCACGACGATCGCCGTAGGCGAGAGCATGATCGACCTCTCGAGGCACACCGCCCGGGACGGGAACGGCGCCGCGCTGCACCTGACCCCGACGGAGTGGGCAATTCTCGACGTGCTGCTTCCACACCCGGGCCGGCTCATCAGCACCCGAAGCCTGCTCACGGCCATCAGCAAGAACCCTGATCACACGGCGAGCAGTTACCTGCGCATTTACTTTGCCAACTTGCGGCGCAAACTGGAGCCGGTGCCCAGCCGGCCCGCTACCTACTCACCGAGCCGGGCATGGGCTACCGCTTCGAACCGTGATCCGGGAGTGCCGATGACGCTGGTGGACAACGCCGTCTACGTCAACGGGCACCGCAGCGCGGACCCGAAGAGCCTCGACGAGACCTACCAGCTGCTGCGCGAGCGGGACGGTCTGGCCTGGATCGGCCTCTATCGCCCGGACCTCGAAGAGATCCGCTCGGTGGCTACCGAATTCGACCTGCACGATCTGGCCGTCGAGGACGCCGTCACGGCTCACCAGCGGCCCAAGATCGAGCGCTACGGCAACACACTTTTTGTCGTGCTGCGGCCGGCCAGGTATCTCGATGACGTGGAGAAGGTGGAATTCGGCGAGCTGCACGTCTTCCTCGGCAAGGAGTTCGTAGTCACGGTTCGGCACGCCGAATCACCGGACCTCGCCAAGGTGCGCCGACGCTTGGAGGCCAACCCTCGGCTGCTGTGCATGGGTCCGGAAGCCGTGCTGTACGCCATCCTCGACCAGGTCGTCGACGAATACGACCCCGTGGTAGCCGGACTCGAGAACGACATCGACGAGATCGAGAACCAGCTCTTCAACGAAAACGCGGCGGTCTCACGACGCATCTATGAGCTGTCCGGCGAAGTCATCGAGATGCAGCGCACCGCGCATGCGCTCGGCAACATCGTGCAAGCGCTGCAACACGGCTTCGACAAGTACGCCGTCGATCTCGAGCTACAGCGCAACCTGCGTGACGTACTTGATCACGTGCTGCGGGTCGTCGACCGCGTGGACGCGTTCCGGGTCCTTCTGCACAGTGCGCTGACCGTCAACAGCACGCTGGTCGGCCAACGGCAGAACGAGGAGATGCGCCGCCTCACCGAAACGAGCTTGGCGCAGAACGAGGAAGTCAAGCGGATCTCCGCCTGGGCAGCCATCCTGTTCGCGCCGACGCTCGTCGGCACGATCTACGGCATGAACTTCGACCACATGCCCGAACTGCACTGGCAGGTCGGCTACCCGCTCGCGGTCCTGCTCATGGTCGTCACATCGCTGACCCTGTACGTGATCTTCAAAAAACGCGGGTGGCTCTAGCCGAGACCGAGAACGAACGGCAGTCAGTGACCGGTGGTGGAGGCGTGCTTGCCGATGTCCTGGCTCATCGCCTCGAGCTTGTCGGCAAGCGGAGCGAGCGCGCCGAGGCCCGCTTGCTCACCGAGTGACGCGCAGGCCCCTTGCAGCGCGTCCAGCCGCTCTTTGATGATCTTCCACGCCGCGTCCTGGTGCGGCAGCAAGAAGATGGCGGGTCGGGCGATGTCGAATGCGGGACCCGCGGTGCGGCCGGGGTGCGATGGACCCACGGGCAGCGTGGTCAGCACCGGCCCCAGCGCCCGCATCACCCAGTTCATCAGGTGCTTCGCGGTACGGGCCAAGGTGTCGAATTCGGCCGCGGTTTCGCCGTGGTGGATGTAGTACCGGCTCAGCACCTGGAGCACGACTTCGTAAACGCCGTTCGCGAGGTCGGCGACCTGCGCAGTGGTGCGGTCCTCGATAACGGTTCCGGCGTCGACGTCGGGGGGCAACCGGACGAAGGCTGGCTCGACCGGGCGGGCCGGATTGAATGCCGGATCGGCTGCCTGCTCGGCCAGCAGGTCCTCCAGGATTCCCACGAAGGTGCCGAAGTGTGAGCGGATCCAGTCGCCGCGAGCACCTTCGCCCTGCTCCACGATCGTTTCGATCGCACGGCCGGCCGACGCGCGGTCGGTGACGGCGATCAGTTCGGGCCACTCGAAGATGTCGGTGACCGCCTGCGCCTGCGTCGGCCCGATGAACACGGCGTCTTCGCCATACCGGGCGCACAGGTTCGCCAGGCCCGCCTCGATCCCTCGGTAGAGGTGGCCGACCGTCTGCCACTCCTCCGGGACGGCAACCAGGCCGGCGTCATCGACGGTCAACGGCTGGGCATGCTGGTCGGCCGCGAACCCTGCCGCGTCGTCCAGCGCCATCGCCTCGGGCCGTTCCAAGTAGATGAAATGGCGCAGCGCCCGCTCCCCGAACGGCACCAGCGCGATCTGCACGCCCGGCGGATACCAATGGGACAAGATCGGGAAGTTGGGCCGCTCGAAATGAGGCGCCGCCCCGATGGCCGTCAAAACGTTGGTGGCCAGCGCCAGGTGCAACATCTCCTGCTTGATCACGCTGATCATCGCAGCTTCCCAGGCCTGCACCCGCACCAGCTGGGCCGGCGTCAGGCCCTCGTCAGTGCCGCGTTTGAGCGAGAACTGCGCGTACAGGTATTCACACATCAACCCGTGCTCGATTTCGCACGCCTGACCCAGCAGATACACCAGCTCCTCGCGGGTATCCACCTTCAACACCGGCTCAGCCGGTGGATCACTCGTCACGTTGCCCGACACCGCCTTCGCCTCACTCCTCGTATGCCGCTACGAGCTTCCCAGATTGAGGTCGGCGTCTCGAGGCCTCTGGTGGCCCAAGGAGCGGACGCCCGCACGCCACGTGACCCTCGTGTCGACGAGGTCAACGGCGAAGATGCCAAGGCGCGGATCCACAGGTTTCATCCTTGACGACAAGTGCAAGCGGAGTCATGCTCCTCGCGGTTGTCGCGTTCTGTGTGTGCACGCTATGTGCCCGTCGGGGGGTTTCGGTGCCTGAGCGCTGCGAATTATCTCGCGGACCAATCAACGCTCACCCAGTTCGCCGCATAC
>DATFRC010000152.1:0-7438 GCA_035263725.1 Jatrophihabitantaceae bacterium
ATGAGCCAGGCCAGCACGACCTGGTTGCGGGTGACGCCGAGCTCGGTTGCCACCTCGTTGAGGACGGCCAGCCGCCGGGTCGTGCCGGGATGGTCGTAGCTCTCGGCCAGTGGCCGGTCGGCGCGCACGTACGCGCCCTCGATCAGCGTCGTGTAGGCCCAGATGTCGAGATGCTCGGACGTCGCGTAGTCGAGCGTCTCGTCGCTCACCGACCCGAACCGGTGGGCGTGCACCAGTACGCCCGGCCGTGGCACCACGTACGAATGCCGGAGCTGGAGGGCGGTGTAGCCGGCCACGCCCAGCGAGCGGGCAGCAGCCCTGGCCTGCTCTACCCGCCATGTCGCGTGGTTGGACGCCCCGAGCCGGCCCACCGGGCCGCTTGCCACGAGTTCGCCAAGGGCGCCGACCGTCTCGTCGATCGCCACTGACCGGTCCTCCATGTGGGCCCAGTACAGGTCGACCCGGTCGGTGCGCAGCCGCTCCAGGCTGGCGTCGATGGCCGCCTTGATCGCCGTGGCCGACAGGCCCTCGATGTTGTCTGGGTAACCGCCCGGGAACAGGGGCTCGGCGCCCATCTTGGTACTGAGATACACCCGATCGCGTACCCCCGGCCGGGCAGCGAACCACGCGCCGAGCACAGTCTCGGCTGCGCCGCCGCGGCCGGTCGGGTGTTCCCAGAACGCATAGTTGTTCGCGGTGTCGATCATGGTGCCGCCAGCGTCCACGAACCGATCAAGCAGCTCGAAGGAGGTGCGCTCGTCTTGCCGAGTTCCGAAGAACATCGCGCCTAATACAAGATTCATAGAATCGAGCGTGCAACCCGGAGCGCGCTCCAGGTCAAGCGTATTCTGCGCACATGTATTCGCCGGGGCAGGTCGTCGACAAGACCGGATTCAGCATCGACACGCTGCGCTATTACGAACGCATCGGCCTGCTCGACGGCATCGCTCGGACCCCGGGTGGGCGCCGCTCGTTCACCGACGACGACCTCGACTGGCTCGGCGTGCTGCGCTGCTTGCGCGACACCGGCATGCCGATCGCCCAGATGCTGCGTTACGCGGCGCTGTGCCGCGAAGGCGACGGCACCATCGCTGAGCGGATCGCGGTCCTCGAAGCACACGACCAGGCCGTCGACCGGCAGATTCGGGAGCTGCGTGCCCAGCAGCGGCATATCCGCGACAAGATCGCGTGGTACCGAACGCAGGGTTGACCGCCCAGGTATCTGTGGCACACTGCACGTCGTGCACCGCAACTTCGTCATTATCAGTTAGCGCGTCGGCCCAGCTCGATTCCGACGCGCAGACCCTTCGCCATCCGGCGGAGGGTCTTTTCTATTGGAGGCACATATGCTCACCGACAACTTTCACGTGTTCGACACGACGCTGCGCGACGGGGCTCAACGGGAGGGGATCAGCTACTCGGTGGCCGACAAGCTGGCGGTCGCCCGGCTGCTCGACCAGGTCGGGGTCGGCTTCATCGAGGGCGGCTGGCCCGGTGCGCTCCCCAAGGACACCGAGTTCTTCGCCCGCGCCGCGGACGGCGAGCTCGTGCTCAAGAACGCCGTGCTGGTCGCGTTCGGCTCGACACGCAAGGCAGGCGTGCGGGTCGAGGACGACCCGCAGGTGCGCGCCTTGCTCGACTCGCGCGCTCCGGTCGTCACGCTCGTCGCGAAGTCCGATGTGTGGCACGTCGAACGGGCGCTGCGCACCAGCCTCGACGAGAACCTCGCTATGGTCCGTGACACCGTGGCGTTCCTGCGCGAGCAGGGGAGGCGGGTTTTCCTCGACTGCGAGCACTTCTTCGACGGGTACAAACACGATCCCGACTACGGGGTAAGGGTGCTCGACGCGGCTGCCGGGGCCGGCGCTGACGTCGGCGTGCTGTGCGATACGAACGGCGGGATGTTGCCCATGGGCGTCCACACGACTGTCCACGCCGTACGCCGGCGTACGGGAATGCGGCTCGGCATCCACACGCAAGACGACACCGGCTGCGCCGTGGCCAACACACTGGCCGCCGTGGATGCGGGCGCCACGCACGTGCAGGGTACGGCGAACGGGTACGGCGAACGTGCCGGCAACGCCGACATCTTCGCGGTGATCGGCGGGCTGGTCACCAAGATGGGCCTGGACGTGCTGCCCTACGGCTGCCTCGCCGAGATGGTGCGCGTCTCGCACGCCATCGCCGAGATCGCCAACCTTGCCCCGAACACCCACCAGCCGTACGTCGGATCCTCGGCGTTCGCGCACAAGGCGGGCCTGCACGCGTCCGCGATCAAGGTCTCGCCGGAGCTGTACAACCATCTCGATCCGGCAGTCGTCGGCAACGACCAGCGCATCCTCGTCACCGAGATGGCCGGACGCGCGTCGGTCGAGCTGAAGTCGCGCGAGCTCGGTGTGGACGTGACATCCCGTCCCGACGTGGTCGGCAAGGTCGTCGACCGCGTCAAGCAGCGCGAGGCGGAGGGCTGGTCATACGAGGCGGCGGATGCGTCGTTCGAGCTGCTGCTGCGCGACGAGCTCGACGGCGTCACCACCCCCTTCCGGGTTGAGTCGTACCGGGTGATCGTCGAGCGACGTGACGACGGCTCGCTCGTCAGCGAAGCCACCGTCAAGCTGCATGCCGGCGGCCGGCGAGTGATCTCGACGGACGAGGGCAACGGGCCGGTAAATGCCCTGGACCGGGCACTGCGCTCAGCGTTGGAGACCGCCTATCCGCGTCTCGCCCAGCTGGAGCTGACCGACTACAAGGTGCGCATCCTGCCGGGCAGGCACGGCACTGACGCGGTCACCCGGGTCCTCGTCGAGACATCGGACGGCCAGCACGAGTGGACGACGGTGGGCGTGCACGGCAACGTGATCGAGGCGTCGTGGCTGGCCTTGTCCGATGCGGTGCGCTACGGCCTGCTGCACGAGTAGCGCAGGAACGCCACGCCGCTCGCGAAGCGGCGTTCGTCGAGCAGCTCGAGTTCGAGGTGGATGCCTTCGGGCAGCGCGGCCGTCCCGCCACCGACGATCACCGGGTGCAGGAACAGCTGCAGCTCGTCGACCAGGCCGGCGCCCAGCGCCACCGCGGCGAGGCCCGGGCCGCCGACGGTGAGGTCGCGGTCCGCGGACGCCTTCAGCTCGCGCACCGCGTCGGGATCGAAACGGCTCTCCAGGCGCGTCCGTGGGCTCGACACGGTGTGCAGCGTCGTGGAGTAGACGATCCTGTCGGATGCCTGCCACATTGTGGCGAAGTCACGCATGACCCGCGGACCGTCGTCGGTCGGCACGGCGTCCCAGGCTTGCAGCACCTCGTACATCCGCCGTCCGAGCAGGTGCGTGCCGGCAGGCCGCGTCAGGTCGTTGACGAACGCGTGCACCTCGTCGTCCGGCGCGGCCCAGTCGAAACCGCCGTCCTTGTCAGCGATGTAGCCGTCCAGCGAGGCGATCGCCGAATAGATCAGCTTCGCAAGCATGCGGCGCAGTCGTGGGTGCACGTGTCAACCGAAGTGCAGGCGTCGGCGACGGCGGCCGCAATCGCGGCGTCGAGTCGCGATTCGGCCTGATCGGCGTAGGTGCTCTTCAGCAGGCCCCAGCCAACCAAGCCGACCAGGGCGGCCGCGACCAGCGCGATCGTCGCCAGCAAGCGCAGCACGCCCGGCGCCGGGCCTACCCACGGCAGGAGCCCGACAGCGAGGAGAAGCGCTGCGATCAGCCCCGCTGCGGCGGCGGCGCGGCGACGCCGTTCCATCGGCACGGCAGAGAGCTGCGAAGCCATGCCGGTAGCCTAGGTGCTCGTGCGCATCGCCCGCTTCGTGGCCCCGACGGGCTTGTCCTGGGGGGTTGTCGAGGGCGACGAGGTCGCGGCGATCGACGGCCACCCGTTCGCCGCGATCACCTTCACGGGCGCGCGGTGGCCGTTGGCCGAGGTGCGGATGTTGTCGCCGATCCTGCCCAGCAAGGTCGTGGCGGTCGGGCGGAACTACGCCGACCACGCTCGCGAAATGGGCAACGTGGTGCCGGAAACGCCGCTGCTGTTCCTGAAGCCGTCGACATCTGTGATCGGTACCGGTGACGTGATCCGGCTGCCACCCGACTCCACGCAGGTGGAGCACGAGGCTGAGCTCGCCGTGGTGATCGGGCTCCCAGCCAAGGATGTCCAGCGTGAGAAAGCGTTCGACCACGTGCTCGGCTACACGGCCGCCAACGACGTGACCGCCCGCGACCAGCAGCGCGCCGACGTGCAGTTCACCCGCGCGAAGGGCTACGACTCGTTCTGCCCGATCGGTCCCTGGATCGAGACGGTGCTCGACCCGTCCGACCTGCGCATCACGGCGACGGTCAACGGCGAGATCCGTCAGGACGGGCGGACCAGTCAGATGGTCCACGACGTCGCGGCCTTGATCGCGTTCGCCTCGAACGTCATGACGCTGCTGCCCGGCGACGTGATCCTGACCGGGACGCCCGGCGGCGTCGGGCCGTTGCGCGACGGTGATCGGGTCAGCATCGAGATCGAGGGGATCGGCACGCTGACGAACGAGGTGCGGGCGAAGTGACTCGGGTGCGCTTCTCTCCTTCGCCGACCGGCAATCCGCACGTCGGGCTGATTCGCACCTGCCTGTTCAACTGGGCGTACGCCCGGCACGTCGGCGGTACGTTCGTCTTTCGGATCGAGGACACCGACGCAGCCCGCGACTCGGAGGAAAGCTACCGGGCGCTGCTGGATTCGTTGCGCTGGCTGGGCCTGGATTGGGACGAGGGGCCCGAGGTAGGCGGGCCGTACGGGCCCTACCGGCAAAGCGAACGTCGGGCGATCTACGCCGACATCGCCGACCGGCTGCTGAAGGCCGGCCACGTCTACGAGTCGTACTCGACGCCCGAGGAGACCGAGGCCCGCCACCGCGCGGCGGGGCGCGACCCGAAGCTCGGCTACGACAACTTCGACCGCTCACTCAGCGACGAGCAACGCGCGGCGTTTCGAGCTGAGGGCCGCCGACCGGTGCTGCGCGTGCGTATGCCCGACGAGGACATCGCCTGGCACGATCTGGTGCGCGGCGACGTGACGTTCGCGGCTGGCAGCGTCTCCGACTTCGTCGTCGTGCGGGCCAACGGCGACCCGCTCTACACGCTGACCAACCCGGTCGATGACGCCCTGATGCGCATCACTCACGTGCTGCGGGGGGAGGACCTGCTGCCGTCCACGCCCCGGCAGATCGCCCTGTACCGCGCGCTGATCGACGTCGGGGTGACTGAGTTCGTCCCCTCGTTCGGGCACCTGCCGTACGTCATGGGCGAGGGCAACAAGAAGCTGTCCAAGCGCGACCCGCAGTCGTCGCTCAACCTCTACCGCGAGCAGGGCTACCTCCCGGAAGGGCTGCTGAACTATTTGGCGCTGCTCGGCTGGTCCATCGCCCCCGACCGCGACGTGTTCAGCCTGGACGAGATGGTCGCCGCGTTCGACATCGCCGATGTCAACGCCAACCCGGCGCGGTTCGACCCCAAGAAGTGCGAGGCGATCAACGCCGCGCACATCCGCCTGCTCGACCCGGAGGAGTTCGCGAAGCGCCTCGCCGACTGGCTGCCCGGCGTGCCCTTCGAGCTCGTCGCCGCGGCAGCGCCCCTCGTGCAGGAGCGCAGCCAGACCCTCGCCGAGGCGGCGGACATGCTGCGCTTCCTGGTCGTGGACGACATCGAGATCGAGCCCGCTGCGGTCAAGCAGCTCGACCCGGACGTGCTCGCCGTGGCGATTCCGGCGCTTTCGACGGTGCCCGCGTGGGACGCCGCCTCGATCGAAGTGTCGCTGCGCGCGGCGTTGATCGAGGGCCTGGGCCTCAAGCCACGCAATGCGTTCGGCCCGATCCGGGTGGCGGTCACGGGCCGGACGGTATCGCCGCCCCTATTCGAGTCGCTCGAGCTGCTCGGCCGCGAGCGGGCGCTGGCCAGGCTGCAGGCCGCGCGCGGATGATCGAGGCGGTCTTCTTCGACGTCGACGACACATTGGTTGACTACGCCTCGACGGCTCGCCGTGCCCTGGACGAGGCAATGGGGTCCGGCGACTCGTACGACTTGTGGCAGGAGGTCTCCGGGCCGTACTTCGAACGGTATGCCCGCGGCGAGATTGGATTCGAGCCGATGCGCATCGAGCGAACTGCCGCGTTCCTGCATGCCCTCGGGCGCGATGCCGACGCCGGGCGCGCCGCCGCGTTCGAGCAGGCGCGTTTCACCGCGCTCAACCGCTCGTTCGTGCTGTTCGACGACGTCTTGGCCTGCCTCGACGCGCTGCGGGCCCGGTCGCTGCGACTGGGCGTGATCACCAACAACGACGGCCAGTATCAGCGCCGCAAGCTGGCCATGGTGGGGCTGGACGACGCATTCGACGCGATCGCGATCTCGGGCGAGATCGGGGCCGGCAAACCCGATCCGCTGATCTTCGTCCACGCCTGCACGGCGCTTGGCGTTGCTCCAGCGGCCGCGCTGCACGTCGGGGACCGGCTCGATGCCGACGCGCTCGGAGCTCTCGGGGCTGGACTGACCGGCGTCTGGCTCGACCGGCTGGGCGCCGCCGGGGACGAACGACGAGTACCCGTAGTCAGCACGCTCTCCGCGGTGCCGGCCTTGGTGGCATGACCGGTTTTGGCCGGGCCTTACGGTGTCCGGTAGAGTTGCTGGGCGGCCCGCCCAAGCGGGCTGCAGTGGGGTATGGGGTAATTGGCAGCCCGACGGATTCTGGCTCCGTTAGTCTAGGTTCGAGTCCTGGTACCCCAGCGCCACACAATCAAAGACTTGGCCCCGTCGTCTAGTGGCCTAGGACGCCGCCCTCTCAAGGCGGTAGCGGCGGTTCGAATCCGCTCGGGGCTACACATCTACACCCCCCGGAATTCGGGGGGTGTAGTCGTCTCAGCCCCCACCGCGAGCTTGATCACCTGGCCGTTGGGCAACAGATGGGCAACAGCAGACTCGTGCGCGGCGTCGAGCGCGTCCGCGACCTCGTCGAGCTGATCCGGGAACAAGTGCCCGTACAGGTCGAGCGTCATCGTCGCCGACTTGTGCCCGAGCATCGTCTGCACCACCTTGACGTTCGCGCCGGCCGCGATGGCCAGCGACGCCGCGGTGTGCCGCAGCTCGTGCGGGTGCAGGCCGGCGACGCCGAGCGTCTCAGCCGCGGCCGTGAACGCGGCCCGCTGGAACACCTGGGCCCGCAGCACCCCGCCACGCTCGCCGGTGAACACCAGCCCGCCCGGGTCCTTCCCGGCGACGTGCACCGCGAGCTCGCCGACGAGGAAATGGGGGATAGGCACCGCTCGGCGCTCATGCCCCTTCGGTCTGCCCCACGTCAGCACACCCCGCACCGGCGTGACCGACTGCGCGATCTCGGCCCGGCGCCGCATCAGGTCGAGCCGCCCGACGCACAGCGCCGCCATCTCACCCCGCCGCACCCCGGTGTAGGCCAGGAA
>DATFRC010000153.1:0-24526 GCA_035263725.1 Jatrophihabitantaceae bacterium
CTCAGCGGTGAGCGGCTTGGCTCAGCACGCGACCCAGCTGCTGCTGGAGTTGTTGTAAGAGCAGGTGTCGATCAGCGTGCCGCTCGGGCCGTTACGGAGATAGGCCGTGTCCTTGTCGTTGTTCCAGATGTAGTTGCCCTGGCCCCAGTAGCGGTCTGTCGCAGTGTTGGTGCCCTTGCCGGTGTGCACTCTGACGTACTTGCCGCCGCCCAGCCGGTACGTGCCGAAGTTGAAGGTGTGCCGGGCAGCATCGCGGATCACCCAGTTGTTCAGCGAGCGGGCGGTGCTGCATCGGTTGTGCAGCGAGATCCACTCCCCGTTCAAGCTGGCGTTCGTCCTGGTGTCAGTCCCCGGCGAGTTGTACCAAATCCGATAGATCTGAACGCAGTAGCTCGCTGCTGCGGCCTGCTGCGACTGGATGGCGACCAAGGCCGCTGCCGTCAGGATGATCGCGAGAATTGAACTGACGAGTTTGCGCATCGTCCCCCCCGGGATGTGTGAAGACCATGTTTGTTCCACAGGTCACCGCACGTGTCAACAACGACGCGCCGGTGCAACCGGGAGTCGCCGCGGCGAGGCTAGGTCACATCGTCGAGGGGGCGCGGAATCGGGTCGATCCGCGCCGGCACGTCGATCTGCGCATCCTTGGCCTGCTGCTCGGCCGCCTTGCGCCGTGCCTTGCGCCTGTCATGCACCACGGCGAACGCGACGGCACCCTCGAACAGCAGCACCATCGGGACCGCCATCGCACACATCGTGAACGGGTCGGTGGTGGGAGTCGCCACGGCGGCGAACAAGAAGATCAGGAAGATCGCGAGGCGCTGCGACTTACGCAGCCAGCGTGCCGGCAGCACGCCGGCGAGGTTGGCCAGCACGACGAGCAATGGCAGCTCGAACGACGCGCCGAAGACGACCAACATCAGCGTGACGAACGACAGGTAGCTGTCGACCGTGAGCAGCGCCTGGGTTCCTGAGCCGGCGACGCCGAGCAGGACGCGCAACCCCTTGGCCAACACCACGTATGCCAGCGCAACGCCGGCCGCGAACAGCACCGTCGATGCCGCGATGAACCAGAGCGTGTACTTGCGCTCGTTCTTGTGCAGTCCGGGTGTGACGAATGCCCAGATCTGATACAGCCACAGCGGGGCGGTCAGCACGGCGCCCGCGATGAACGAGACCTTCAGACGGGTGGTGAAGCCGGCGAGCACCTGGTTGTAGATCAGGTGGCAGCCGCCCTCCTCGGTGCCCGGAAAGCGATGCTTGGCAGGCACCGAGCAATACGGGTGCTCGAGAAAGCGCAGGATCGGGTCGTAGAAGATCCAGCCCACGATCGCCCCGACCGCGATGATCACTAACGCGATGATCACGCGGTGGCGCAACTCCCGCAGATGGTCCATGACCGACATGCGGCCCTCAGGGTTGGCTGCGCGCTTGCGGCGCAAGCTGGGCAGGCGGAGCTTCATGGCCTCACGACCGCTTCGCCTTGCCTACCCGACACCTGCCGAACTTTACTTAGCCGGAGTATGCCGCGAGCGCCGCCCGGGCCTCCTCGCGCACCGATTCTGCGAGCCACTCCGGCGACAGCACCTCAACATGGCCGGCCGCGCCCAGGGCGAGCGCGCGCACCCAGGCCGGATCGGCCACCCGCACGCTCACCTGCCGCCGCCCGTCGGCTTCGATGGTTTCCGACTCGGGCGGGTAGTAGTCGGCCACCCAGGCGTAGGCGGCGTCGACGCGCAGCACGACGAGCATGTGCTCAGGCGCCGGCGTGAACACCCCGTCGGTGAGATCGCGTAGTTCCGCCTCCGGCGGCGGGCTGGCCCGTTCACGCAGCATCTCGACGCGATCGATGCGGTCGACGCGGAACACCCGCATGCCCTCGGCGCGCCGGCACCACGCTTCCAGGTAGCTGCGCCCGTCCATCTCGAACAAGCGCATCGGGTCGACGGTGCGCTCGGTCGTTTCGTCGCGGGTGGCCGTGTAATACCGCAGCGCGAGCGCCCGCCCGTCGGCGATGGCCTGTTCCAGTACGGGCAGCATCCGCGCGACCTGGTCGAGCTCGAGAGCCACCGTCTGCGCCTCCACCGAGCCGCTTGCCGCGGACTCGACCTTGGCCAGCGCCCGCTCGACGGCGTCACGGTCGGTAATCCCCGGCATCTCGGCGAGCGTGCGCAGCGCGACGACGAGGGGCAACGCCTCCTCGGCAGTCAGGCGCAGCGGCCGGGACATGCCGGCATCGAAAATCACCGAGACGGTGTCGCCCTCGAACGAGAGGTCGATGAGATCGCCGGGACCGTGGCCGGGCAGCCCGCACATCCAGAGCAGCTGCAGATCGCGTCGCAGCTGGTCCTCGCTGATGCCGAAGTCGGCGGCCGCCTGCTCGATCGCGATGCCGTGGTTCGCCTGCAGGTACGGGACGAGGGCAAGTAGGCGGGGCAGCCGCTCGCGCTCACCGGTCATCGAGAGCCCCCAGCGACGGCGGCAAGCCGGCACCGTACCGCCTCGACGAGGTCCGGCGGGTCGAGCACCTGCGCGCAGGCACCGGCGCTGGCCACGATGCGTGCCAGCCAGCTGACGTCGGCGAACGGGATCGTCAGCACGCCGTCGTCCCCGCCGTGGGCGTAGCGGCGCAACTGCGCCGCGCCGTCGCCGGTCACCCTGACGTGAGCCAGTCGGTCCTCGTCGGGTCGCCGTCCCACAACCGCGGCCAGCAGGTCGACATTGTCCGGGCGCGGGAACGCCCCAGCCTTGCCGTACGGCGCTACCTCCCCTTGTACGCGCGACAGCCGGAAGCTGCGCTGCTCGTCGCGGTCGCGGTCGTGGCCGACGACGTACCACCGCCGGCGGTACGACAGCACGCCCCAGGGCTCGAGATCGCGCCGCTCGGGCTTGCCGGAACCGGACTTGACGTAGTCGAAGCGCACCGCACGGGCATGCCGTGCCGCTTCCAGGAACACGGGCAAGCTCGGATCGCTGGCATCCACGTGCGGTAGCACACCCCGGGAGGTCGGCTCGACGTCGGTGCCGCCGGCGCGCAGCTTGATCAGCGCGTTGCGCGCCGGGGTGCCGAGTGCGGCGGACTGCCAGAGCCGGGCGGCTAGGCCCACTGCTGCGGCCTCGGCCGGATCGAATTCGAGCGCCGGCAGCTCGTACCTGCGGCGCGTGATGCGGTAACCGTCGTCGGCGTCGAACACGCTGTTGCGGCCGGTCTCGAGTGGCACGCCGAGGTCGCGCAGTTCCGCCTTGTCGCGTTCGAACATCCGCTTGAAGGCCTCGTCGGTGCGAGGGTCCCCGTCGGCTGGCTCGTAGCCCGGCACGGCGTCCCGTATCCGCTCAGCGGTCAGGAATTGGCGTGTGGACAACAGGCAGATCACCAGATTGACCAGCCGCTCTGCCCGTCGTGCCGCCATGTCCTCGAAACTAATGCGCCGACGCGGTCGCCGGCTGGCGGCTCGCGGTGCCTTGACGCGCGTCACTCCTCCATCGTTCCCGATCTGTGGCCCGTCCTGCACAGCAGTTCTACCCCAGGTCTGATCCGGCAGCGCCGGTGGGTCACATCGAGTTGATCAGCTTTTCGACCCGGTCGTCCACGCTGCGGTACGGGTCCTTGCACAGCACGGTGCGCTGCGCCTGGTCGTTCAGCTTCAGGTGCACCCAGTCGACCGTGAAGTCACGCCGGCGCTCCTGAGCCCGGCGGATGAAATCACCGCGCAGCTTCGCGCGCGTCGTCTGGGGCGGCACGTTCTTGGCCTCGAACACGATTAGGTCGTTGGTGACCCGATCGACGAGGCCGCGGCGCTGGAGCAGATAGAACAGGCCGCGAGTCCGCTGGATGTCGTGGTAGGCCAGGTCGAGCTGCGCCACCCGCGGCGATGAGAGGGGCAAGCCGTGCTTGTTCCGGTACCGCTCGATCAGCGCGAACTTGGTGGCCCAGTCGATCTCCCGGTCGATCTTGCTCAGGTCACCCTGCTCGACGGCGTCCAACGTGCGCCCCCACAGTTCCAGCACCCGCTTCGATGCGTCATCGACGCCTGTGCGTTCGACGAAATCGACAGCCTTGCTGTAGTACTCGCGTTGAATCTCCAATGCCGACGCGGACCGCCCGGCGGCAAGACGCACCTGGCGTGTACCGGTCAGATCATGAGATATCTCGCGAATCGCCCGGATCGGGTTTTCCAGCGCCAGGTCGCGGAACGTCACGCCGTGCTCGAGCATGCGCAGCACCAGGTCCGCAGAGCCGACCTTCAGCATGGTCGTGCACTCGTTCATGTTCGAGTCGCCGACGATCACGTGCAGTCGGCGATAGCGCTCTGCGTCGGCATGCGGTTCGTCCCGGGTGTTGATGATGGGACGCGACCGGGTGGTGGCCGACGAGACGCCCTCCCAGATGTGCTCGGCCCGCTGACTCACGCAGTACACGGCGCCGCGCGGGGTCTGCAGCACCTTGCCCGCTCCGCAGATGAGTTGCCGCGTCACCAGGAACGGGATGAGCACGTCGGCCATTCGGCTGAACTCGCCGTGCCGGCCCACCAGGTAGTTCTCGTGGCAGCCGTACGAGTTGCCGGCAGAGTCCGTGTTGTTCTTGAAGAGGTATATGTCGCCGGCGATGCCCTCGTCGTGCAGCCGCTTCTCGGCGTCCACGACCAGGCCTTCGAGGATGCGCTCCCCTGCCTTGTCGTGCGCGACCAGTGACGTGAGCGAGTCGCACTCCGGCGTGGCGTACTCCGGGTGGCTGCCGACATCCAGGTACAGGCGCGCCCCGTTACGGAGAAAGACGTTCGAGGAGCGGCCCCACGAGACGACACGGCGGAACAGGTACCGCGCCACCTCGTCGGGTGAGAGTCGGCGTTGCCCGTGGAAGGTGCACGTGACGCCGTACTCGTTCTCGATGCCAAAGATGCGTCGGTGCACGCGTACAGCCTATGCGTAACCGGCCGGCGTTACAGGTTGAGCGTCAGCAATGCCCGTTGCCCGTCCGCTGTGGCGATCTGCACAGTGGCGATCTGGTCGCGCGACAGCGACGTGCCGCTCTCGTATTTCGCCACCTTCCCCGGCACGAGATTCCAGGTGCCCAGGGTGTGTCGGTCGCCGCTGTGGTCGATGACGATCAGCGCGTACGGACGGCCGGCAGGGACGTACTCGTAATAGCTGCACACCAGCGAGATGCGCGTGCCCCACCCGACGGACCGGATGTCGGCCGTTGCCTTGATCGGCGCGTCGGCCACCGCCTGCATGGCGACGGCGTGCGACGCGGGACGGTCGGGCGCTGCGACGACGACGGACAGAGCCACGATGCACGCCGCAGCCGCGGCAGCGAGGCCGCCGATGATCCAGCGCCGCCGGTTGCGCTCCCGTCGCGTCCGCCGCAGCAGCGGGGCCAGCAGCGATGGGGGCGGCGTTTCCTGCTCGAGCACGGCCGCCGGCACCGCGGCGAGTGCGTGGGGCAGGTCGCGCAGCAGCGCCACAGACGCGGAGCACCGGTCGCAGACGGCCAGGTGCTGCTCGTAGGCGCGGCGGTCGTCGTCGGAGAGCGCTCCGAGGACATAGGCACCGTCATACATCTCGAACGGATCCTCGCTGCGAATCTCGCTCACCGCACTCCACCCACTTCATCCAACGCAAGGCGTAGCGCGCGTAGCGCGTAATGGGCCCGGGACTTGATCGTCCCCTCAGGTACGCCGAGCCGCCGTGCTGCCTCCGCCACCGAGGATCCACGGTAATAGCACTCGAGCAGTACCTGCCGGTGCTCGACCGAGAGCTGCATCAGCGCGGAAGTGACGACCGCGGCGTCGGCGGAGCGGTCGGTCGGGTCGGCGACCTGCAGCTCCGGCGGATCGGCGGTGATGACCTCACGCCGGCTACGCGACGTGCGCCAGTCGTCGATGACGATGCGCCGGGCCACGGTGAACAGCCACGCGCGCGCCGAGCCGTGCGACTGGTCCAGGACCTGTGGATGCTTCCACGCCCGCAGCATCGTCTCCTGGACGACATCCTCAGCGCGTGCCCGATCGCCGCCGGTCAGGTGGACGGCGTAGGACCACAGCGCGTGGGCGTGCTGGTCGTGCAGCGCCCGCATCAGCTCGGCGTCGCTCGTGGGCACACCACTCCCGCTGGCTCGGACAGTAGCCACGCTCCGGCGCGGCGCGTCGGTCATCGTGAAGTCTGCCGCGCCGGCTAGCTCTGGCGCGAGAGCTGCCGCGAATTCCATGCAGCCGACCCCCCGGGGACACATGTGGCGTACACGGCGATCTCCGCTGATACCCGCGGCTCGCCGCCGGCGAAGGCCGCATGGCCGCGCACCACGCCGGTCGCGCCCAGGTTGCGCTGCCACGCCGTGCGCGCGAGCCTCGCCCGGGCGGGCGTATGTACGGACATCGACGGCCTCCCCTTGATCCCCTACTGGTGACACGGGTCAGGCCGGGCAATGGTTCACCGGTGAACCGAAGCTGCCGCGCCGCCGTGGTGATCTCGGGGTGCCGCTCGCCGAAGCCCGCGGTTCGGGGCGACGAGCGGCGAGGTTGCAGCCGGCTAGACGCCGTCGGGCTCTTGGTGGGGGGAGTCCGACGGTGCCGACTCGGCCGGCGGTTCGGTGCCTTCGCGAGGCAGCAACGCGGTGAGAGCGGCCCCGGTGATCCGCTTGAACTTGCGGGTCGGCCGGGTGCGATCGAGCACGGCGACCTCGAGCTGGTTTGCCGGTAGCACCCGTGGTGCGCCGTTGCCGCCGACCGAGCCCAGCCCGCGCACTGCCACCGCGAGCGCCTCGCCGAGGGGCTGCCGTTCCTTGAAGGTGCGGCGGATCTGGGTGGTGAGCGCGTCGGCCTGACCACCCATCACCAGGAAGTCCGGCTCATCAACGATCGTGCCGTCGTAGGAGATCCGATACATCTGCTCGTCGTCCGCGGCATCGCCCACCTCCGCCACGCACAGCTCGACCTCGTACGGCTTCTGCTGCTCGGTGAAGATCGTCCCCAGGGTCTGTGCGTAGGCGTTCGCCAGCGCACGCGCGGTGACGTCGCGCCGGTCGTAGGAGTAACCGCGCATGTCGGCCAGCCGGATGCCGGCGACGCGCAGGTTCTCGAACTCGTTGTACATGCCGACGGCCGCGAAGCCGATGCGGTCGTAGATCTCGCTGACCTTGTGCAGGGCCGAGCTGGCGTTCTCTGCGACGAACAGCACGCCGTCGGTGTAGGTCGACACAATGACGCTGCGGCCGCGGGCAATGCCCTTGCGCGCGTACTCCGAACGGTCGCGCATGATCTGCTCGGGCGACGCGTAGAACGGCATCGTCATGGTGTGATCTCCGTGGGTTCGGGTCAGGTTCCGGGTTGGTCGCGGCGCTCGTCGGCAATGGCTCGGGCAACGGTCGACAGCTCCGAGTCCGGCGCCCGGCTGGTGCCCTCGGCGCTGGCGAACATCACGACCGGGAAGATCTGCCGAACAAGGTCGGGGCCGCCGGTCGCCGAGTCGTCGTCGGCGGCGTCGTAGAGGGCCTCGACGGCTACCCGGACGACTTCGTCGCGGCGCAGGCCGGGGCGCCAGCGCTTCTTCAGCGACGATTTCGCGTAGGGCGAACCCGAGCCGATCGAGTCGTAGTAACGCTGCGGATACAGCCCGCCTGCGGCGTCGAAGCTGAAGATCTTGCCGGCTGAGGACGGAGCAGGGGCCTCGACGTCGAAGCCGGCGAACAGCGGAACGACCGCGAGACCCTGCATGGCGAGGCCGAGGTTGCCGCGGATCATGGTCGCGAGCCGGTTGGCCTTGCCGTTCAGGGTCAGCTGGGTGCCCTCGATCTTCTCGTAGTGTTCGAGTTCGACCTGGTAGAGCTTCACCACCTCGATGCCCACACCGGCCGTGCCCGCGGTGCCGATCAGCGAGTAGTCGTCGGACGCGAACACCTTTTCGATGTCCCGCTCGGCGATCAGATTGCCCATTGTGGCGCGCCGGTCGCCGGCCATGACGACGCCACCGTCATACACGGCAGCAATGATCGTCGTGGCGTGGGTGGTGAGCTCGGGGATGATGTGCGGCTTCGGCAGCAGTTCCGGAGCGGTGGCTTTGAGGAAGTCGGTGAACGAGGACGACCCGGGCGACATTGCGTAGCGCAGCACGCCCGGAAGGGCAGCTGCACCGCTGAACCGCTCGATGCTCACGGCGCTCCTGTCAGTGTCGAGTTGCTGCAAGCGACCCTACCGACCCGCGCACTGACGGTGGTACCGGCGCCGTGGGCGTCGCGCGGCGACAGGGGCTACTGGCCGCCCTTCTGCACGAACGACCGGACGAAGTCCTCGGCGTTCGTCTCGAGGACATCGTCGATCTCGTCGAGAAGAGCGTCGACGTCTTCGGTCAGCTTCTCCTGGCGCTCGGCAACGTCGGACGTGGTCTCGACATCGACCTCGTCCACGTCGTCGGGCTGGCGTTGCGGCCGGCTCTGGCCACCTTCGTGAGTTGGCATTCGACTTCCCCTCGCTAGGGCCGACCCCACCCTAGCTCGACATTACGACCGGTGTGCCGTTGTTTGGTTAACGAGGACCGACGAGGGCTTCGATGAGCGACGCAGCGGTCGGGCAGCGTTCCAAGAGCTCACCTACATGAGCCTTGGTGCCGCGCAGCGGCTCGAGCGTCGGCACCCGCACCAAGGATTCCCGGCCGACGTCGAAGATCACCGAGTCCCACGACGCCGCCGCGATCGCGGAACCGTAGCGCTGCAAGCACTGCCCGCGAAAATACGCACGCGTGTCGTCGGGCGGGGTGGACATCGCCTGCTGCGCCGCGCCTGCGGGCAGCAGCGTCTGCATGGCTCCGCGAGCGACAAGCCGGTGGTAGAGGCCCTTGTCCGGGCGGACGTCGGAGTACTGCAGGTCGACGAGTTGCAGCCGGTGCGAGTCCCACTCCAGACCGTCGCGATCGCGGTAACCGTTGAGCAGGCGCAGCTTCGCGACCCAGTCGAGCTCGTCCACCAACTGCATCGGGTCGCTGTCGAGGCGACTGAGCACGGACTCCCATCGGGAGAGAATGTCGGCCGTCTGCTCGTCGACGTCTTCGCCCAGGCGGTCGTCGACAAATTTGCGGGCCCGGTCGAAGTACTCACCCTGAAGTTCCACCGCGCTGATCGTGCGCCCGTCGGCGAGCCGGACCAGGTGCGCCAGCGTCGGGTCGTGGGATATCTCGTGCAGCTCGCGCACCGGCTGGGCGATGGTGAGGTCGTCCGGCAGGTAGCCGTCCTCGATCATCGCCAGCACTATCGAGGTCATGCCGACCTTGAGGTAGGTGGAGATCTCCGACAGGTTCGCGTCGCCGATGATCACGTGCAGCCGGCGATACCGGTCGGCGTCGGCGTGTGGCTCGTCGCGGGTGTTGATGATGGGGCGTTTCAGCGTGGTCTCGAGACCCACTTCGACTTCGAAGAAGTCGGCGCGTTGCGAGATCTGAAAACCCGGGGTGCGCCCGTCCTGGCCGATGCCGACGCGTCCTGCGCCGGTGATCACCTGCCGGGACACGAAAAACGGCACCAGGTGGCGCACGATCGACGCGAAGGGCGTCGACCGGCTCATCAGGTAGTTCTCGTGCGCCCCGTACGAGGCGCCCTTGTTGTCGGTGTTGTTCTTGTAGAGGTTGATCGGGGTGCCGACTCCTGGCATCGACGCGACCCGCCGCGCCGCGTCAGCCATGATCAGTTCACCGGCCTTGTCCCAGCGCACCACATCGAGCGGTGTGGTGACCTCGGGCGTCGAGTACTCGGGATGCGCGTGGTCGACGTAGAGGCGGGCGCCGTTGGGCAGGATGACGTTGGCCATCCCGGCGTCCTCTTCGGCCTCGATGAACTCCTGGGCGACGCCCGGCCCGCCGCCGAGCTCGAAGCCCCGGGCATCGCGCAGTGGCGACTCCTCCTCGAAGTCCCAGGCCGCCCTTCGCGCGCGCCCGGCCGGCAACGTGCTCGCGTACGCGTTCACGACCTGGGCCGAGAGCAGCATCGCGTTGGCAGACGGCTGACCCGGCAGGCTCACGCCGTACTCGACCTCGGTGCCCATGACCCGGCGAACGCTCATGATTCAAGGCTACGGCTCGGGGCGACGTGTCTGCGCTGCACCGTCGCCGCGAGGGCCGCCCCGTACCTAACGATGTGGTATCGAACACCGTCTTGGGGGCATCATCGCGCATGCTTCGCGCGTCCTAAGGGTAGGTAAGCGAGCGACCGCCGTCGGGCAGCTCTCAACAGCGATGAGCGCTCGCGCGAACAGCCCGGGAGGGCAGCGTGAAGACGAACCCGTTACGGACCGGCGGCAACGCGCACCGGTCGGCTCGGCCGACCACGACGAAGGCGCACTCCGAGGATGTCGTCAACTGGCTGCACGAGGCCTCGCAGCGGCTATTCGAGGCACGGCTGGCCCGCGCACTCGACCGGAACGGACAACGGCACACCCGGTAGCGAGCGGCGCCATGCCGATCGGCACGACCACGTTCGGGCGAGAGCGTCTATCCGATTAGTGCAGCTTTGCGAGGAAGCTGTGCGTGATGGCGACGGCTACCTTCGATGTCTGGCCGTCGTAGACGAATACCGCGAAAGCTAGATCGCCGCGGTAGCCCGCGAACCAGCCGTGTGAGCGCGGCGGCGTCGCGATGCCGTATTCGGCGGGCCGGTCTTGCCCGCGATGTCGCCGGGCAGCTCGGCGAGCTCGGTGGCCCGCCCACTGGTCACCGTCGCCCGCATCAGGTCGCGCAGCGTCGCCGCCGTCTGCTGCGGCAGCGGCGGCCCCGCCTGCGCCTGGTCCCCTACCACGAGCGACGGCGCGACCGGCCGCCCCGCCTGCACCGCTCCGGCCGCTTCGGCCATGGCCAGCGGGCTGACGAGCACGCGGCCCTGCCCGATCGCGTCCGCAGCCTGCTCAGTGAGCCCGACAGGTGGTGGAACTGAGCCGCTGAACGACTCGACGGGCAGTCGCCACGCCGCGTCCAGGCCGAGCTGGCGGGCGGCGGTGCCGAGTGCGGTGGGCGGAAGTGCCAGCCCCAGCGTCATGAACGTCGTGTTGCACGACATCGCGAACGCGGTACGGAGCGGCACAGTACCGAGGTCGAAACGGTCGTCGTTGACGAATACCCGGCCGTCGACCGTCTTCGTGCCGGGGCACGCCTCGAGGGTTTCCGCGGTCAGCCGGCCGCCGGCGAGCGCGGCCTCCGCGGTGACGATCTTGTAGCTCGAGCCCGGCGGATACTGACCGGCCAAGGCGATGTCGCCGGGGGTCGCGGCGGAGTTCGCCACCGCGAGAATGCGGCCCGTCGACGGCTGCACGGCAACGATCGCCGTGGACTGAGGAACGGAGCCCAGTGCGTCGTCGGCGGCGCTTTGCACGGCCCGGTCGAGCGTGAGCTGTACCGGCTTGCCGGGTCTAGGCGCGCCGAGACCGGCGAGCTTGCGCACCGGCGTCCCGTCGGCATCGGCCGCGTAGATGTCGACGCCAGGCGTCCCGGCGAGCTGAGCGTCGAAGACCCGTTGCAGTCCGTCCAGCCCGGTCTGGTCGCCGTCCCGCACGCGCCCGCCTGAGGCCTTGACGATGTCCGCCGTCGCCGTGCCGACGTGGCCGAGCAGCGGCTGTGCGAATCGACTGGTGGGGCCGAGCAGCTCCGTTCCCGTACGGAATACCGTTCCGGGCAGTGGATGGATGATGGACCGCACCGCCTCGTAAGCCGGCTTGCGCAGCGTGATCACGTCGACGAAGGCGTCCCTGGTGGGTGCGTGTTTGACGCTTTTAACGATGTCCGCAGCGCTGATGTGCAGCGTGGCTGCCAATGTGGCCGCTAGTGACTCGAGGTTCTTGACCTGGGACGGCTCGATGCCGACGTAGACGACGGGCGTCTGGGTGAACAGGGGCTGGCCGGCCGCGTCCTCGAGCTGTGCCCGGGGCGGCTGGGTGTGCCGGGCGAGCAAATACTGGCCGGCGCCAAGGTCCGGGTAGATCGCACTCGGCGTCCAGGCGACGGTCCACGCACCGCTGTTGTTGCTGAGTTGCAATGTTCCCTGGTAGGTCCAGGGCGTGCTCGTCCCGGCCACCGACCACGACGCGTGATACTGCGCGCTCGTGCCGTGCTGTGACGTGACGCGAAGTGTGCCGCTCGGATTGCCGAGGCTCTTCAGGCTGCTGGCGATGACATCGCCGGCGCCCGCCCGGTCGGACGTCGCGGCAGCCGCCGCTGCGGCGTCATCTCGCCCGAGCGCATCGAGGAAGCGCTGCGCGGCAGCCTGCTCGGGTGACGTCCCGCCATGGCTGCATGCGGCAAGCGACGCCGCGACGAGGACAGGCACGACGAGGGCACAACGACGACGCACGGGACGAAGCCAACCACAACGCGCCAACCCAAAAGTGACCACCGGGACCCAACCCGCTGGGCGATGAGCGCTTGCGCGAAGAGCCCCGCCGCCGCGGCGCGGCCCGCGCCGAAGGCGCGGTGCGGAGCCGCGGTTGCACCCGAGCGCAGCGAGTGGTGCGAACGCGGCTCCGCGAGGGCGGGATGTTACAAGTACTGCCCGGTGTTGCTGACCGTGTCGATCGACCTGCCCGCGTCCGTGCCCTTGCCGGACACCAGCGTGCGGATGTAGACGATCCGCTCGCCCTTCTTTCCGGAGATGCGGGCCCAGTCGTCGGGGTTGGTCGTGTTCGGCAGGTCTTCGTTCTCGCGGAACTCGTCGACGCACGCGGCCAGCAGGTGCGACACGCGCAGCCCCTTGCTACCGGACGTGAGCAGATCCTTGATCGCCATCTTCTTCGCGCGGTCGACGATGTTCTGGATCATCGCGCCGGAGTTGAAGTCCCTGAAGTACAAGGTCTCCTTGTCACCGTTGGCGTACGTGACCTCGAGGAAGCGGTTCTCTTCGGTCTCGGCGTACATGCGCTCGGTCGTGCGCTGGATCATGGCCGCGACTGTGGCCTGCACGTCACCGCTGTGCTCGGCCAGATCCTCGGCATGGATGGGCAACGTCGTTGTGATGTACTTCGAGAAGATGTCGCGAGCCGCCTCGGCGTCCGGCCGCTCAATCTTGATCTTGACGTCCAGCCGGCCCGGCCGCAGGATGGCGGGGTCGATCATGTCCTCGCGGTTGGACGCGCCGATCACGATGACGTTCTCCAAGCCCTCGACGCCGTCGATCTCGGACAGCAGCTGCGGCACGATCGTGTTCTCGACGTCCGAGGAGACGCCTGAGCCACGGGTACGGAAGATCGAGTCCATCTCGTCGAAGAACACGATGACCGGCGTGCCTTCGCTCGCCTTCTCGCGAGCCCGCTGGAAAACCAGCCGGATGTGCCGCTCGGTTTCGCCGACGTACTTGTTGAGCAGCTCCGGGCCCTTGATGTTCAAGAAGTAGGACTTAGCCGTGGAGCCGTTGCCGCGCGCCTTCTCAACCTGACTGGCGAGCGAGTTGGCCACGGCCTTGGCAATCAGCGTCTTGCCGCAGCCGGGCGGCCCGTACAGCAGGATGCCTTTCGGCGGGCGCAGCTCGTGCTCGCGGAACAGGTCCGCGTGCAGGAACGGCAACTCGACGGCGTCGCGGATGGCCTCGATCTGCTTGGCCAGCCCGCCGATATCGGTGTAGTCGATGTCGGGGACCTCTTCGAGAATGAGCTCCTCGACCTCGCTCTTCGGGATGCGCTCATAGGCGTAGGCCGACCGCGGCTCGAGCAGCAGCGAGTCGCCGCTGCGCAGCGGGCTGCCGCGCAGGACGTCGGCGAGGTAGACCACGCGCTCCTCGTCGGTGTGCCCGATGACCAGCGCCCGCTCCCCGTCGTCGAGCAACTCCTTGAGCATCACGATCTCGCCGGCTCGCTCGTACCCGCGGGCGGCGACGATGTTCATCGCCTCGTTGAGCATGACCTCCTGGCCGTGCCGCAACTCGTCGGACTTCACCTCCGGTGACACCGCGACGCGCAGTTTGCGCCCGCCGGTGAAGATGTCGACCGTGCCGTCGTCGAACTTCTCAAGGAACACGCCGTAGCCGCTCGGCGGCTGCGCGAGGCGGTCGATCTCCTCTTTCAGCGCGACGACCTGGTCGCGCGCCTCCCGCAGTGTCTCGACCAGGCGCTCATTGCGCTCGCCGAGGCTTGCAACGCGCGCCTGGGCGTCGGCCAGGCGCTCTTCCAGGATGCGCATGTGCCGCGGTGACTCGGCGACCTTCGCCCGGAGCAGTTCGACTTCTTGCTCAAGGAAGGCCGTGCGCCGGCGCGCCTCGCGCGTGTTTTCGTCGTCGTCACTCGAGCGGAACGTGTCGTCGGACTCGTGAGCCATGCGGGCCACCTCCACTCGTGTGGTTCGCGAAAATCCACCCTACACAGCGGGGCCAATCATGGGAGGCATCTACCCTCGCTATGGAACGTGCCGGAACAGATCGGCAACATCCGAGAGATCAGGAACCCCGTTGAGCGAGCCACTGCGCGTCTGGATTGATCAGGACCTGTGCACCGGCGACGGGCTGTGCGTCCAGTACGCGCCCGAGGTGTTCGAGTTCGACGTGGACGGTCTCGCATACGTGAAGAACGACGCAGGCGAGCTACTCGCCGCCAAGCGCGCTGCGGCGGACGTACCCGCGCGGCTGCGGCTGGACGTCATCGACTCGGCGAAGGAATGCCCTGGTGATTGCATCCACGTGGTGCGCTCCAGCGACGGCACCGAGGTAGCCGGCCCAAACGCTCAGTAATCCCGCCCTCGCGGAGCTTGATCCCGCCCTCGCGGATCCCGCCTCCACCGCTCGCTTCGCTCGGGTGGATTTGGGGCCCCGCACCGCGCCTTCGGCGCTGGCCGCGTCGCGGCGGCGGGCCTCTTGACGCGAGGGCTCATTGCCTGGTGGCTGGGTTCTTTCGGTCACTTTTCGCTGTCTCTGGCCGGAGCGTTCATCGCCCCATGCGTTTGCCCGCGGTGGCTACCGGCGTGTCGCTGCGGGCCTATCCGTGTATACGGATGATACTAGAGGGTTCGATGTGGCAGTTGTGAACTGTGTGATTCCGTCGTACGGTGATTCGCGGTCGACGGAAGGATCGCCATGTCACGCCCGCGTCCGTCCCATCCAGGCGAACCGTCCCCTGAATCACCACGCCGCACCGGGCGCGTGATCCGCCGGGTCGTTGTATTAGGCATCTGCGCGACGATCGCCAGCGCCGGCATCGTCGAACTACTGCACAGTGCGACGGCCGCTGCCGACCCCTCTGCTCATGACTGGTACCGGCTGCGGGTATGCGAGTCGGGCAACAACTACCGGATCAACACCGGCAACGACCACTACGGGGCGTACCAGTTCGACCTGCCCACCTGGCAGAGCGTGGGCGGCCACGGCTTGCCGAACCAGGCATCCCCCGCCGAGCAGGACGCCCGCGCCCTCATGCTCTACCGGATGCGCGGCTGGGAGCCGTGGCAGTGCGCGGCAATCGTGGGACTCCGCGAGGACAGCGACGCGCGATCCGGGCGGATCAGCGACATCTCCGTGCCCGTCGGCGGAGGCTCGGCGTCGCCGGCCCCCCGCGGATCGCACGCATGGCCCGGCGTCTACTACTCGCTGGGTGACAACAGCGCCGGCATCCGGCAGTGGCAGTTGCAGATGCGCGCCCGGGGAGCCCCGCTCGTCGGTACCGGGCAGTTCGGCGCGCACACGCTTGCCGTCGTCAACGCGGTGCAGCAGCAGAACGGGCTGCGGGTGACCGGCCTGCTCGGCCCGAACACATGGGCCCTCGCTTGGAACGGCAAGTACCGGCCCGGCGGCGCGCCAGCCGCGCCGGCCCCGCAGCCCAAGCCGACACCGAAGCCGACTCCGAAGCCAGCCAGGCCAGCGCCGAGCCCGGCGCCGGTGACTGCGAGCGCGCCGGCGTGGACGGCCCCTCAGTACTACTCGCTCGGCGACAACAGCGCGACGATCAAGGCGTGGCAGCAGCAGATGCGCACCCGTGGTGCGCCGCTAAAGGTCACCGGGCAGTTCGGCACGAACACGCTCGCCGTACTCAACGCCGTGCAGCAGCAGAATCACCTGAAGGTGACGGGACTCCTGGGCCCGGTGACGTGGAAGCTGGCCTGGACAGGCAGCTATCGCAAGCCGCCGGCCGTGCCGGCGCTGACCGGTCAGCAGTACTTCTCGTTCGGCGACAACAGCGCGGCGCTCAAGGCTTGGCAGTTGCAGATGCGCTCGCGTGGCGCCCCGCTGACCGGCAGCGGGCAGTTCGGCCCGGACACGCTGGCCGTCGTCAAGCGCGTGCAGCAGGTGAACCACCTGGACGTGACCGGCCTGCTCGGCCCCGAGACCTGGAAGATGGCCTGGCTCGGCGCCTACTAGACCCCGTCCGCCGGGCGGGGATCCGCGTTCGCACCACTCGCTGCGCCCGGGTGCAACCGCGGTTCCCCACGCGCCTGCGGGCGCGACCGCGTGGCGGCCGGCGGGCTCTTCGCGCAAGCACCCATCGCGCTATTGGGCGCCTTTCGCCGGGCGGCGTTGCCGGGGCGGTGTCGTGACGCCCGGAGCCAAGCGGCGGGCCATGACCAGGAAGGCGGTGTGCCCGATCATCCGATGCTCCGGGCGCACCGCCAGGCCGACGACGTGCCAGCCGCGGATCAAAGACTCCCAGGCGGTCGGCTCGGTATAGCCGCCATGGTCCCGCAGTGCCTCGACCATCCGCGACAGCTGCGTTGTCGTCGCCACATAGCTGACCAGCACACCTCCGGGGCGCAGCGCATCCGATACGTGCGCCAGCACCTCCCACGGGGACAGCATGTCGAGGATCACCCGATCGGCAACCTCTTCGGAGCGGTGCTCGGCGACGTCGGCCGCCCGCAACGTCCAGTTCTGCGGACGGCAGCCGTAGAACGTCTCGACGTTGCGGACGGCCACCTCGGCATGGTCGGCGCGGTTTTCGTAGGAGATCACCCGGCCGGACGGGCCGACGGCGCGCAGCAGGGAGCAGGTGAGCGCGCCGGAGCCTGCACCGGCCTCGACCACCACCGCGCCCGGGTGGATGTCGCCCAACGTGATGATGTGGGCGGCGTCCTTCGGGTACACGACAGCGGCGCCTCGCGGCATCGACAGCACGAAGTCGGCCAGCAGCGGACGCATCGCGAGGTAGGGCGTGCCGGACGTCGAGGTGACGATGCTGCCTTCCGGCGCACCGATCAGTGCGTCGTGTTCGATAGCGCCGCGGTGCGTGTGGAACTGTTTGCCGGCCTCGAGGGTGACGGTGTGTTGCCGGCCTTTCGGGTCGGTGAGCTGCACGCGCTCGCCGGCAGCGATCGGCTTCGACGTCACGCGGCCGGCCCGGTCAGCTGAGCGACAAGGTCCTTCGACGCGAGCACGCCGGCAAACGATCCGTCCGGGTTCACCACCAGGTACTCGTTGGCCGGCGTGGTGCGAAGCGCTGTGAGTAGCTCGTCGCCGACGAGGTTGATGCCGAGCACCATGCCCGCCTCCAGAGGCCGGGCGACGTCGGCGACGCGGACCCACGGCCGCTGTTCGAGCGGCACTGCCGCGATCCGGGCCTCGTCGACGATGGCCTGCGGGCGGTCGCTGGAGTCGACGACGACGATGCCACGGACGCGTGCCTCTCCGGCGCGACGGATCGCCTCGGACACCGGCAGATCAGAGTGCACGAGCAGCCCGCGGCGAAGCAGTCGGCGCACGGAAAGGTGCGGCAGCCGTTGCTCCAGCTCCGCGACGCGTAGCGACTGGGTCGCGCCGATCCAGATGAACGCGCCCAGCAGCAGCCCGAAGATGCCGGTGCCGATGCTCCAGTTGAAGCCTCCGACGTCGAGCAGCACTGCCGAGCCGGCGACGAGAACGGCCAGTACCCGGCCCGCCCAGGCCGCCACGCGAGTACCCGTCAGCCGGGAACGGGTGGCCCCCCAGACGCCGGCCCGCAGCGCCCGCCCGCCGTCGAGTGGCAGACCGGGCAGCAGGTTGAACAGGGCGACCACAAGGTTGCTCCATACGAGCAGAGCCAGCAGAACCGAGAGCACCGTGGCGTCCGGCACGAACGCGTGCCCGAGCCACGCCAGCCCGGCCAGGGCCAACGACACGAAAGGCCCCGCGAGCGCGATGAGAACCTCGTCACGCGGTCGGCGGATCTCACCCTCGATCTCGGACACGCCGCCGAGCAGGAAGATCACGACACGGTTGACGGGCTGACCCAGCACGAGGCTGATCGCGGTGTGGCCCAGCTCATGCGCGAGCACGCACAAAGCAAGCAACACTGCGAAAACGAACGCGTACAGATACGACAGCGGGCGGCTGAGACCGTCGACCAGCTGGTAGATAATGCCGTTGTACGTGATGGTGATGAGTGTCGCGATAAGCACCCAGGACGGTGCGAAATAGAGCGGAACGCCACGGAAGCTTCCCACCGGTAGCAGCCTGTCACCGGCAGGGCGGGGCGGACGGTTCATGCTCATTGCCAGCGATGCTACGGCGCCTCATGGTGAGCCGGGTTAGCGTACCGAGCGTGAGCGAGAGCGACGATCTGCAGAGCCGCATTGAGGCTCAGATCGCCGCCAACCGGCTGGGCCGGCGCCACGCCCACGCGAGGCGGCCGGTGACGCCCGATGAGCAGGGGCCGCCATTACCCGAGCCGGTGCCCGGACCGGCGTCCCCGCTGGATGAGACGCAGATCATCGAGGCCATCCCGCCGGACGAGAGGGGCGAGATTCCGCGGCCGCCTCGCCGCCGCCCACACCGGCAGTTCGCGTTCCCGATCCGGCTGTTTGTGCTGCTCGCCGTGACGGCGCTGCTCGCAGTGGGACTGCGCACCTTCGTCGTCGAGCCGTTCTGGATCCCGTCCGAGTCGATGGAACCGACGCTGCACGGCTGTTCGGGCTGCGACAACGACCGGCTGCTCGTGGACCGGCTCTCCTACCACCTGCACCCCGTGCACCGCGGCGACGTTGTGGTGTTCAACCGCCCGCCCGGGGTCAACGCCGCGGAGAAGGTGCTGATCAAAAGAGTCATCGGCCTGCCCGGCGAGACGGTCAGCGGGCATGACGGGAAGGTGTGGATCGGCTCGCGACTACTCCAGGAGTCCTACGTCAATCGCGCATGTCACGGTACGGCTGATTTCAGCCCTGTGACGGTGCCATCCGGCCGCTATTTCGTGATGGGCGACAACCGATGTGATTCGACGGACAGCCGGATCTTCGGCGCGATTCCCGGGTCGTCGATCATCGGCAGGGCGTTTCTGATCATCTGGCCGCTCGGCCGCATCGACTGGCTGTGACCCTCGCGCCTGCGCGAAACTGTCAGCGCGCGGTTCTAGTGTCTCGGGCATGACAGAGGCGGTCGCAGTGGCGTTGCCCGATGCAGTGATCGGATCGCTTTCGCCGTCGCGCGCGTCGGACTTCAAGACCTGCCCGCTGCTGTACCGATTCCGCACCATCGACCGGCTGCCCGAGGCCCCATCGCGCGCCGCGGTCAGGGGCACGGTGGTGCACGCGGTGCTCGAGCGGTTGTTCGATCTGCCTTCTGCGCAGCGAACCCTCGCTGCAGCGCAGCGGCTCGTCGAGCCCGCGTGGCATGCCCTGCTGGCCGAGGAACCCGAGCTCGCGGCCCTGTTCGCCGACGAGACCGACCTGGCCGCCTGGCTCGACTCGGCAGCGCAGCTCGTCGAGAGCTACTTCGCGATCGAGGATCCGTCGCGGTTGGAGCCGGCGGCGCGGGAGGAACGGGTCGAGACCGTCATCGACGGGTTGCGGTTGCGTGGCTACGTCGACCGCCTCGACATCTCGCCGTCCGGTGACGTGCGCGTCGTCGACTACAAGACGGGCACGATCCCGCGCGAGGCGTTCGAAGCCAAGGCCCTGTTCCAGATGAAGTTCTATGCGCTCGTGCTATGGCGCACCCGCGGCGTCGTGCCGCGACAGCTGAAGCTGATCTACCTGTCCGACCGCGACACGCTGACATACACGCCTGAGCCCGACGAGCTGGCCCGTTTCGAGCGCACCCTCAAGGCGATCTGGGTGGCCATCGCCCGCGCCGCCGAGGCCGGCGACTTCCGTCCCAGTCCCAGCCGACTGTGCGACTGGTGTGATCATCAGGTCCGCTGCCCCGCGTTCGGCGGCACTCCGCCGCCATTCCCCGCCGACGCGCTCAGCCGCATCGACCGAGATCGACGCGACCCGCCCGAACCCGCGATCCAGCCCGAACTGTAAGCGCTATGAGCCGGGAGAGACACGATCCGGCGGACTTGCTCGGCAGCTCCGAGAGAGACGATCCGGCGGATTTCGCTGCGTTGGCGCACACTGCACACATGCCGACGGGTGATGCGTCCGAAGCACCGTCTGCCGCGATCGCCGCGCTGACGGCCGAGGTCGACGGCATGCGAGCCGAGGTGCGGGGCATGCACGCCGAGCTGCGGCACTATCCCGCCGAGACTGACGCCTACCGCACCGCGGTGCCGGGGATTGCCGCTGCTACCACTGAGCTGATCGACGCGCAGCGCAGGCTGGGCGAGATGTGGCTCGCGCACCGCCGGCGGCTGGTCGAGGAGCAAGTCGAGCGCGATCAACGCCGCAATCGGCGCCAGCTGTGGCTGGTCACTGAGGGGGTCGGCCTCGTCGGCCTTCTGATCGTGGTGCTCGCGGCATCGGGTGCCATTCCCACGTCGAGAGTTGCGATCGGCGTGCCGGTGTTGCTCGCGAGCGCCCTGATGGCAGCCTCGATGCGGCCGCGGACGGTCCGCGACGCAGGACCGCACGCTCTGGACATGCGCAAGGGAGTGGCGACGGCGGCAATGGCCGTGCTTTCGCTGATCGGTGCACTGCTGTGGCCGATCCTCGGCTATGCGTGCGTGCTTGCCCTCGCGATCGCAGCCGTGCCCGTCCTTGCTGCGCTGCAGACCGGGCAGCGGCGCGCAGCGGAGCGTGACGTACGCCGTGTCTGAGACGCCGATCGCCGGTGAGCCGGAAGAGCTGCGCTCCTTCGAGGCGGACCTTGTCTCTGTGCGCACCGGCCTCGGCGACCTGCTGCGGGCGGTGCGGTTGCTGGACGAGCAGGTTCACTGGCTCATGGACAACGCGTTGATCACCGCTGAGGCGCCGATCTGTGATCTCGACGCCGACGTCGACGAGGCGATGGTGGCGCTGGCCGCCACCGTGGAGCGCGGCGAGCGATTCCGGAATGAGCTGCTGGACGACGTCACGCGCAACGAGCTGCAGCACGCCGTCGACCGGCATGCGGACTGGCAGCGCCGGCTGGACGACCAGTACGCCTCGATCGTCGCGCTGAGCGCGGCGGTCGTCGGCGACGACGAGCAGGCTGCGCTGCGCGCCGCCGAGGAGTTCCCCGCCGCCGTCGGGGGCGCCAGCGATCTGCAGGACGACGGCCCGTTGCTGGAGGAGGCCGCGCGAAAGGCCAGGCTGCGCCTCGACGCAGACGTTGATGTACGCCGCGCGCACGGAACCGACATCGATGCCCTGGCGGATGCCTGGCAGCAGCTGTACCGCCGGCTGCGAGCCACCATCGACGAGGGCGTCGCCAAGCATGCGCTGTTCCCGACGTGGTTCCGCAACACCCTGGGGCTCGCACCGCCGCCGGATCAACCGACGCGGTGGTTCGAACTGGCCACCGAGATCCGCGCCTATCGGATCACGTACGGCGTCGTCACCGACGACTCGCCACTCGGCGCTGCGCCGGCCGGCGACTCCTCCAGACGACAGCACGCCTGGTTTCGGCGGCTTTCGGCGGGGTTGGCGCGCCTCAGCTGATGACGATCAGGGGGATCGCCGTCTCAGCAGGCGTCATCGAGCCGTGGTACGCAACGAGCTTGCTGGCGAGTTCCGGCTCGTGCTTGGTGGCCAGCACCGCGTAGTCGCCGCGGCAGGCCACGACCACGTCGCCGATGCGCGCCAAGTGCTGCTTCGGCACGGGGCCGAACCAGCCGGCGGCGACTGCCTCGTCGCGGCTGACGACGTCCGCGGCGTCGCCGAGCACTTCGCGCCACGCCGCGATCACGTCCTCACCGGCGCCGCGGCGCGTGTGCAGATAGCGCACCCGTGGCTCGCCGGCAACGACGCGCACGCCGGCGCGCAGCCGCCGGTCGGTATCGATGTCGACACGGGCGTCGGCCGGGACGTTCACTCCGCCGTGATCGGCCGTCACGAGCAACGCCGCGTCGGTCGGCAGCCCGTCGACGAGCCGGGCCAGCAACCGGCCCACGCCGGCTACTGCCTCCTGCCACGGTGGTGAGTCGATACCGTAAAGGTGCGCGGTCGTGTCCACCGCCGCGTGGTAGCCGTACACGAGGCGCGCCGGGCCGGACAGCTCCGCGAGCATCGCCTCAGCCAGCGCATCGTCATCGGCCGCGCCGACGTAGCGCGCGCCACGGTATGCGGCGATAGTGAGGCCGCTGCCTGCGAAGTCCGGCCGGGACACCACGCTTGTCTCGAGCCCCGCGGCAGCGGCGACCTCGAACTGCGTCGGGACAGGTTGCCAAACCGCCGGGTCAGGATCGTCGCGCCAGTCGATGTGCGTGAGCACCCGCCGGGTGCCCGGCACGTTCACCCGGAACCCGACGATGCCGTGCGCGCCGGGCAGCGCGCCGGTGCCCAGCGACACCAGGCTCGTCGGTGTCGTGGACGGGAAGCAGCTGGCGATCTCGCGCAACTCGCCGAGCCTGCCGGCGTGCGCGTCGGCGAGCAGCGGCGCGACCCGGGCGGCGCTGGGTAGCAGGTGGTATCCCAGCCCGTCGACCAGCAGTACCCCGATGCGCCGGACATCGGGCAGCCCGAGCCGGTCGCTGTGGCCCGGGACGCCCAGCCCGGCAAGCGCACTCGGCAGCACATCGGCGATCGTGGTGATCACGGGTGCGTCATCGCCATGATCGCTGATCTGCGTTGACGAGAGCAGCCAGGTCGGCGACGGTGACGCCCACCAGGCTGGGCACGACCGTACGTCCCGGTGCGGCCTCGAGCGGCACCTCGCTGGGAACCGCGAGGACGACACAGCCGGCCGCATCGGCCGACGCGATACCGAGTGGCGAGTCCTCGATGGCGACGCTTTCCGCAGGCGGGACGTCGAGCAGCTCGGCGGCCCGCAGATAGGGGTCCGGCGCCGGCTTCGGGTGCGCCACCTCGTCGCCGCACACGGTGGCTGCGAAGTATTGGCGGCCGATCGTGTCGAGCGCGATTTCGGTCAGCCGCCGATGCGTGGACGTGACCAGTGCGGCAGGCACGTCGGCCTCATGGACGGCGACCAGCAATTCGCGCGCGCCCGGCTTCCACACCAGGGAAGTGCGGAACAGCTCTGCGGCCCGCTCGAGCAGGTACGTGGCGCTGCACTCCGGGTCGGCGTCGATGCGCAGATCGTCGTGCATGATCGCGACGGACCGCGCAAGACTGGAACCGACCATACGGCGGCGTGCGGTCTCTGACAGATCGCCGCCCAGGTAGTGCGCCAGGTCGTCCAGTGCGATATCCCAGATCTTCTCCGAGTCGAGCAGGGTGCCGTCCATGTCGAACAGGACGGCACGCAGCTCACTCCCCATGTTCCTGGGCCCGAAGCGCTCTTATGGCGTCGCTGGGCAACGGAGGGGCAACACCAGCCAGCGTGTGCGCCATCGCGGCGCGCCCGATCTCGTCGTCGTTGAGCATCAGGTACGAGTACACACGCCACGTGATCTCCGGCGACACGTGCCCCAGCCACCGTGAGACGGCGACCACGGAAACGCCGGCCGAGAACAGCGAGGCGCCGAAGTAGTGCCGCCACGAGTGCGGCGACACCTCGATGCCGGTCGCTTCCTCGATGTCGTCGAACAGGTGCCAGCCGATCGCCTGTCGGTCACGTGGCTACGTCGGCTGTTCGGTCGGTGATTTGGGGTGGGTGGCGGCGTCAACGCGGGTCGTTCCTGGGCCGCGCACCCAGCCCGGGTTTGGTGCCGATTTAGCCGAGCGTGCCGCTGTAGGTGCCGGCCCAGCGAGCACCTGCGGTATTGAGGAGGTCGGTGCCTGATCCGGCAAGCTTGGAAAACGCCCCGGTCGATGTCGGGTCGACGGTCCAGTTGCCCACGAGCGTCTCCGGATGTCCGTATGCCTTTGAACCCTCCGCGAAGCCCGACATCGCATCGAGGCCGGGCGCGCATACGTTGCCGTTCTCGTCCAGCACGAGGGTGCTGGACGGGTCGCTGGCGAGGGTGAAGTCGACCGTGGCCGTGTAGGTGGTGCCGCACGACGTCGGAACGGGAGTGAAGCCGGTGAGGAACCAGTTCCAGCTCGCGGCGCCGTAACCGGCGAGGTTCGCGGTGCCGCAGACAAACGCACCGTTCGTGCACGGCACCGGGAGCAGCTGAGTGGCGGACACGGTGGCTTGGACGGGCGTCTGCGCGGATGCCGCCGCGGTGGGCGCAAGCGCCAGCGCGACGCACAGCGCCGAGGCCAATATCACCGGACGAGGAATCGACCGCGATCCATCCGGCCGTCGGTTCACCCGCCCGCGAAATTGGACAGCGCGTGCCCCGGCACCGGTGAGCAGCTTGTTGACGCGTGTGGCGGTCATGGCGTTCCTTTCACTGTGCGGTTTGACGGCCCG
>DATFRC010000154.1:0-25765 GCA_035263725.1 Jatrophihabitantaceae bacterium
CAGCCGACGACAACACTGGTAGTTCGAGCGAGAGCGCGAAACAGCAGGCGGCAGAACTCCTGGGCGGCGACATTCGTGAGGGCTACGCCGAGATCGGCGACCAGCGGTTGCATTACGTCGAGGCCGGAGATGGGCCGTTGATCGTGCTGCTGCACGGCTTCCCTGAGTTCTGGTATGGCTGGCGGCAGCAGATCAAACCGCTCGCCGCGGCGGGATTCCGAGTGGTCGCGCCTGACATGCGCGGCTACAACCTGTCATCGAAGCCGGATGGCGTCGCGGCGTATGACACCGGCCCGCTCACCGCCGACATCCGCGGTCTAATCCACGAACGTGGCGCCGACTCCGCGCTGCTGGTTGGGCACGACTGGGGCGGCACGGTCGCCTGGGCCACGGCGATGGACTACCCGGAGGTGGTGAACCGGCTTGCCATCCTCAACGCGGCGCATCCGCGGCGGCTGCGTCAGGGACTACACCATCCAAGCCAGCTCCGCAGGTCCTGGTACTTCTTCTTCTTCGATCTGCCGAGGCTGCCGGAGAGCGTCGTGCACGCTGACAACTGGCATTTCTTCCGGCACTTTTTGGACGACGCCCGCCCGCCTTATACGCCGGAGGAGATCGACCACTACGTCGACGCGTGGTCGCAGCCGGGGGCGGCAACCGGGATGATCAACTACTATCGGGCCTCGGTACGCCAGAAGAACCCTGACGCGCAGCTGCGTCCGATCTCCGCCCCCACGCTGGTCATCTGGGGGGAGCGCGACCGCTACCTCGGTGAGGATCTGGCCGAGCCTGAGCACGACGACGTGCCGGGCCTGGAGCGCGTCGAGCGCCTGCCCGACGCATCGCATTGGGTGTATCGCGACGAGGCAGAGCGCGTTACGCAATTGCTCATCGACTTTTTCGCCCCCGCTCGGCCGGCCTAAAACCAATTGTCGTCAACGAACCGGGAGGAGCCGTGAAATCACGACTGGCAGGAGCGCTATTAGTCGTAGTGACCACGCTCGTCATTTCCGCCGCGACAGCTTTTCCCGCGGCCGCGACGACCAGTGGCAGCGAAACCGTCAGCGGCAGACTCGTGACCTCTGGGGTGTCGGGGACCCGCACAACCATCGCCACGGTGGCAGTCGCCAGTGGCGTGTTCAACGGCGTCGGCAGGATCGTGGAGATCCCCAGCCAGCCCGGTGACCCAGCCAACGTCAGCCGCGACGATCTGGTCTACCCCGTGGGCACCATGCATCTCGTCAACACGACCGTGGGCTTCCTCTCGCCGAAACTCAACCCGCAAAACTGCCTGTTCAGCGTGACGCTCCAGGAAGACTCGGAAATCATCGGCGGCACCGGGCTGTTCGCCCATGCCAGCGGCACCTTCACAGGCACGATCAGCCCGCAGGGACTGTTACCGCAAAACCCCGACGGCAGCTGTGCCCCCGTCGGGACACCGTCGTTGCACGAAGTGGACATGGTTGCGTTCAGCGGAACGCTGTCGTTCTGACCCAATCCCGACAACAAGGATCGCCGCCCACGAAGACCGGCAGTTTCCCTCTGTTACCCGCCAACTCTTCGATGTAAAGCGCTCGCTCATTGATGCGTACGCAGCGCCGAGACCTTTGTTCCTGGGCCTACCCATGCGCGGTCACCGCCGGCGTGGCCGAGTCGCTATCGCCGAACTACTTGCGGCGCGGAGCGGGTGCTGGCCGGTCAGTGGCGCTCGAGCGGGTTGGCTGCGAGACGGTCGGCGATACCGGCCCGTACCGCTGCGGCGGCCTGGCTCCCCGGCTTGCGGCGGGCTTGCTCCTCGAAGCACGCAATGAACTCCGCCGCGAGCTCAAGCCGCGGGTACCGGTCGAGCACCGCCGAACGCAGTTCGTCCGGGAAGTCCTGCGGCTCCCGCCCGGAGATGTCGAACGCGGTGGCCCGCTCCAGCAGGAAGCCCTCGCGGTCGACGCCCGGGTTGACCGAATCGGCCATGTGGGCCACGATCACGCCGGCTACTCGACGGCGCCGCTCGGGCGGCCAGCCCGCGCCGGCGGCGAACACCGCAGCGACATGGCCACCGCCGACCTCGAACGGCAGCGCGTGGTTGTCGAACTCCGCGAGTAGGCCGAGGTCATGCAGTAGTGCCGCCGCGTAGAGCAGTTCGGCGTCGACGCTCATGGCGAGCACCGCGCCCAGGTATGCCGCCCAGAGGTACGAGCGGACCGAGTGGTTGAGCAGGGCCGGCGAGCAGTACTCTGTCGCGACCTCCAGGGCCGAGCGGCAGGCCGGGGTATCGGGTAGGTCGGGCAGCACGTCGTGGACTGTAGCCGCAGATCGCAACGGCGCTTCGATCAGTCCGAGCCGCGCACGTGGCGCCGCTGTGACTACGAATCACGCACCGCGGTACTGGCGAATCTGACTCGAGATCGGGTCGCAGCGCTCGGGCGCTCGATTTGCTGGGCGCCCCGGCAGTCCTCGAGTTCAGCACATCGTTAACGCCTGGCCCGGGACATCGTTCACACTGAGCCGGGGGGTGAGCGATGGGATGGCGCAGCTTGCGGTGGCCGGGGTGCTCCGTGAGGGTCGCAGCATGAGTGAGGTGGCACGTCAGTACGGGGTGTCACGGCGGTGGATGATGAGTTTTCGGGCCGCCCGCCGTCACACACACTATGAGTTCTGATACCGACGACCTCCGGTCGCTCGACGGGCAGGCCTTTGGCGCCCGCGTCGAGCCGCACCGCCGCGAATTGCACGTCCACTGCTACCGCCTGCTCGGGTCGTTCGACGAGGCCGAGGACCTCGTCCAAGAGGCGTTCCTGCGCGCGTGGCGCCGACGCGAGACGTACGAGGCCCGCGCGTCGGTTCGCGCGTGGCTGTACCGGATCGCGACGAACGCCTGTCTCGACGCGCTCGACAAGCGCCCGCGGCAGCCAAGAACGAGCGGTGAGGTCGCGTGGCTGCAGCCCTATCCCGACGAGCTCCTCGAGCAGCTGCCCGACCGGCGTGAGGGCCCAGAAGACGTGGCGCTTGCCAAGGAGACCGTCGAGCTGGCGTTCATCGTCGCGATCCAGCACCTTGCGCCGCTGCCACGGGCCGTGCTCGTGCTGCGCGACGTCCTCGGCTGCTCGGCGAAGGAAACCGCGCGGCTGCTCGAGACGACGGTGGCGTCGGTGAACTCCGCGCTGCAGCGCGCGCGGGGTGGGTTGAGGGAGAGCCTGCCCGAGGACCGCGAGGCGTGGCAGCACGCCGCGGGGGCGACCGCTACCGAGCGGGAGCTGCTTGCCCGTTACATCGAGTGCAGCGAGCGCGTCGATGTCGAGGGCCTGGCCGCGCTGCTGCACGAGGACGTCCGCTTCTCGATGCCGCCGACGCCCGGCGTCTGGACCGGCCGAAGCACGGTCTTGCGGGGCTGGATCGACGGCGGGTTCGGATCGGACGCGTTCGGCAGCATGCGGTGCGTGCTCACCCGCGCCAACGGTCAGCCCGCGGTCGCGGCCTACGTGCGCACGCCGGGCGAGGCAGCGTACGAACCGCTGGCAATCGACGTGCTGCGGGTGCAGGACGGGTTCGTTACCGAGATCGTCACCTTCGGCCGCCCGGTGTTCGAACACTTCGACCTGCCGGGCATGCTCAACGCGGCGGACGGTACGAGATGAACGCCCCCGCCCCGATCACCGTCACGCCAGTCCTCGTTGCCGACTTGCTCGCCGAGGGCGAGCGGATGCCGGTCTACGTCCACGTAATCGACCATCCCGATGCGCGCGTGCTGGTCGACACCGGCATAACGGAGCTGCACCCTGCGGTGGCCGACCTCGATCCCCGCCTGCGGCCACTAAGCGAGCAGGACGTCGATCTCGCCGGCATCGACATCATCGTCAACACGCACCTGCACTTTGACCACTGCGGCGGCAACCACCTGTTCGCCGGCAAGCCGGTCTATGTCCAGGGCCAGGAGCTCGACGACGTGCGCGGCCAGGACGACTACACCATTCGCGAGTGGGTCGAGGCGCCCGGCGTGGGGTACGTGCCGGTCGACGGCGAGCTCGAGCTGCTTCCCGGGCTCCGACTCGTCCCGGCGCCTGGCCACACCCGCGGAATGCAGATGGTCGTGTTCGAGACCGGCGGGCGTCCAGTCGTCATCGGCGGCGACGTGGCCGTTTGGTTCGGCGAGCTCGAGGAGCCGCACACCGAAGGCCAGCTGCGGGTGCGTGCGCTCGAGCCCGAGCTGGTCTGGCTCGCGCACGAACACGAGCCATGGCGACGCCGCACCGTCTGAGGCATGACGTCGGCGCTTTGTGAGCCGTCGAGCGGCATGCACTCAGGGACCGGCTACTGCGCGACGTCGGCAGGTCACGTGCGTGCGCAGCGTCGTTTGGACCGCGCCCGTATCGCGATGAGCACCCCACGCCGGACGAGTCGCACTCGTCAGGTCGGCTGTGTAACGCGGCAGCGGTCGCCAACGTCGGTCGGCATCAGATCGATCAACGACGCAAAATGCCCGCGGGCTAGCCGAGCGAATCGGGCACCGACTCGAGGCCTGGCGCGGGGAAGAACGGCTGCGGCGTGCCTGTCTCGGCGTAGCGGGCGAGGCGGTCCAGAACCATGGCCCAGACCTGCGCGGTGTGCGCGAACTCGATCTCCGGGTAGCCCTCGGTGAAGCCGTGATGACTGAACAGCACGCCCGTTCCGGTCTGGGTGCGCAGCGGGGCGGACAGTTGCCACTCCCAGGTCGAGTTCCGCCAGAACGGGAAGCCGGACGCGACGCTCATCCGGACGAGTTTGTCCGGCTCGGTGGTCACCGTGACGTCGAGGTCGACAGGCGAGGCCGCGAAGCCGAACCGGGCCCTGTCCGCGGCGACGTCGCAGTCGGCGGTCCAGAAGGCGCGCTGGCCCTCGGTGGTAGTCAGGATTTCAAACAGGCGCGCGGTGTCGGCTTGCACGTCGACGGCGAGGGTAATGATCTGGCTCATCGTGGCCTCCGGTCTGTAGGCTATTTTAGAACTAGCTAAAATATAGGTCCGCAAGTCAAGGCCCCGTACGGAAGGGCGCGTGTGGTGGATCGGTTGCGTGCCGTCGCGGCCCCCCGTCGCCTGCACATCCTCGGGCTGGTCTGGGACAAGGAGCTGGCCGCCGGCGAGATCGCCGCGCAGTTCGACGTCTCCTGGGGTGCGATAAGTCAGCACCTGACCGTCCTGAGAAGGGCGGGTCTACTCACCGAACGCCGGCACGGCACGAGCCGCTTCTACCGGACCGACAAGGCCGCACTCGGGCCGTTGCTCGCGGTCGTCGAGGATCACTGGCGCACTAACCTGGCCCGGCTGGCGAGCCTGGCCGAAGCTGAGCAGCGAGACAACGACCGTTCATGACCGACCCAGACATCCTCGAAGGGTCCGTGCACATCAAGGCCCGGCCCGAGACGGTATTCGGCTACTTCACCGATCCGGTGAAATACGCGCAGTGGATGGGTAGCCAGGTCACCATCGACGCCGCTCCCGGCGGCAGGTATCGCGTCCGGATGCGCGACGGCGTCGAGGTATCCGGGCAGTTCGTCGAGGTCGAGGAACCTCGCCGGATCGTTTTCACATGGGGCTGGACCCACGACCTTGCCGTGGCACCCGGCTCGACCCGCGTCGAGGTCAGCCTCACCGAGGACGGCGACGGCACGATCGTCGTGTTGCGACACCACGGGCTGCCCGACGCGGCCCAGCGCGAACACCACCGCGAGGGCTGGCGGGTCTACCTCAACCGCCTCGCCGTTCGGGCGACGGGCGGCGACCCGGGACCGGACCCGAACGCGAACGCATAACCAGCAGCCTCTATATATGGATTCGCGCGCCACCGGCGGCGTGGCCCGGACACCGGTGCAATCTGGCGGTCCGGACCGGCACCGCCGACCCGCGTTGCAACATAGTGGTCGAGGGCGGTTGGCGCGGACCTCGACAAGGGCCGGCTGACTGACGGGCGCGGTTGTTACCAAGCAGTGACGGCTGCGTCGGATGGATTGTCAGTTCGGGAGTCGCGTTCATAGCGTCGGGGTCATGCGGACACTCCTGATCTCGCTTGCCGTGATCTCGCTCGGACTGGCAGCGTGCAGCAGTTCCGGGCCGATGCACCATGCCGCGACGTCGGCCACGCCTGCCGAAACTAAGATGGCGCATGCTTCGGCGTCAGTCATGCCGTCGATGCACGAGTCGGGATCGATGAGTCATATGACGATGGGCTCGGTTGCGATCGCTACAGGCTCTAGCCAGCTCGGCCCCGTCCTGTTCGATGGGAACGGTCAGGCGGTGTACACGTTTGGTCCGGACACCTCGGCCCGGTCAACGTGTTACGGGACCTGTGCCGCCGCGTGGCCGCCGGTCCTGACGCACGGTGCGCCGCACGCCGAGGGCTCCGCGCAATCCGCACTACTCGGCACCACACGTCGTACCGATGGCAGCCTCCAGGTCACCTACGGCGGCCATCCGCTGTACCACTACGCCCACGAGGGCCAACACGTCGTCACCTGTCACAACATGACCAGTGACGGCGGCCTCTGGCTGGCCGTCACCGCTTCGGGTGCTCCTGCGCGGACCTAGCCAGCGCACCCGCCGCAGTTCTGACTGCGGCAACAGCGGAATGTAGACCGCCAGGCGAGGCCGCCGCAGTGAACCGCGCCGCGCGGGCCGCTACGCGACCACCACCGACCTCGGGCTGCCTGATCGTGTCCGCGTCGCGTTCGACGAGCTCGGACTCACCTCGGAGCCGCCTGGCAAGCGACGCCGAGTCCTGCCTGGCCGCCGAGTCAACAACGCAACAGAGCCGACCAGCCGGGGTTCATTCCAGCATTCATTCCATGATCTCAGCCCGAACCCGACTGAGATACCTACAAGCCCCGGCTCCGTGGGACGGTGGCGCGCCGGAGCTCTCGCTGTTCCGCGACGGTCGGGCTTACCCTTTGCTGGCCGGCGTCGACCCCGTTCGCCGCTGCGCACCGGCGGACCTGGGGGTAAGCCGTGGCAAGGTCGAAGCCTCCAAAAGCTGATGCATCTGGCCCTCGGCATCACGGGCATTCAACCGACGACGATGACTCGCCTGGCCGTGAGTGGACGCGTTACTGGATTAGGCCCGACCGTGACCGCGAGAAGCTCCCACGAGCCAAGCCCCCAGCCGAGCGCATCCAGACCCAGGAACGGCTTGCCAAAGCATTCTTCGGCTGCGGCAGCGTAGCGTTCGCGGCTTTCGTTAGACCCTTCCTTCACGGCACCGCGCAGGCCTATTTCGCTGGCATCCTCTTCGCGATCGGCGTGGTGATGTACTTGTGCGCACTTCTGCTGCACGTACTGGCCTGGCGCCACCGAGAGCCGAGCCGCGACGAGCGCAATGAGCCCGGCGTCGAGGCGTCGAGACCACAGGCCGCGTCCGGAGCCGCGTCAGGCTGTGTCCCGAAGGATCGATCCTCACAAGACGCACCACTCGTTATTCCGAATGACGCACCCGCAGACTCCGCCCGACCTGCGCCGGGGCTGTACGCGGAAGCGCAGTGGTTGTGGAGACGCTCGCGACGCTGAGCGTGCCACGCTGACAGGTGCGGGCGGTCCTACGCGAGAGGGCGGGGCCGCCCGCCGTCGTTCACGGTCCGCGCTGGCGGCGGCAAGATAGTGCGTGTCCGCGCGGCGTGGCGCATGTATATATCTACGGTCCTCCGGACGTAGAGCACTGACCCAAGTCACGCAGGAGCCATCATTCGGGCGCGTCGGATACGGCAGCGAAGAGCGGACGAGACGACGCGGCGCCGCCGGTCTTTCGGCCGCACGGGCTGGCGTAGCGTCAGCGCCAATGGGTGCTGAACGGGAGGCTGCGCCAGTCCGGCTCGCCGAGATCGTTGCTGCGTTGTCCTTGGGCATCGATCTCGGTTTCAGCCAGCCCATGGAACACGTCCTACGGCAGTGCCTGATCGCTCTTCGGATCGCGGACCGGATCGGTCTGAGCGACGACGCTCGCGTCGCGGTCTACTACAGCGCACTGCTGGTGAACGTCGGCTGCCATTCCGACGCCCACGAGCAGGCGAAGTGGTTCGGCGACGACATCGCATTGAAGGCCACGAAGTTCGACTACGAGCCCCGCTCCGCCCGCGAAGCATTCGGGATGGTGAGACTGCTCGGCGCGGGCGGATCACCGCCGCACCGGATCCGTACCGGCATCGGGTTCGCTGTCTCCGGGCGGCACGACGTGGACAAAATGCTGGCGCAGCACGCGGCCCTGGCCCGGGGGCTGGCCGAGCGCCTCGAGCTCCCCGCCGGCGTTGGCGAGGCGTTGGCGTGTTCCTATGAGCGATGGGACGGCAAGGGTTGGCCGGGAACGGTTGCCGGCGACGACGCTCCGGTGGCGTCACGGATCGTGCAGCTGGCCGAGTTCGCGGAGGTGGCCTTCCGTGGTGGCGGTGTGCCGGCCGTGCGGGAGCTTGCGCAGCGCCGCTCGGGGTCGCAGTTCGATCCGACCCTCGCTCAGGTGCTGTGCGACGACGCAGCGCAGATCTTCGACGGGCTGACCGACGTCGGGACCTGGCAGTCGGTGATCGACGCCGAGCCGAAGCTCACCGTGGTCCTGTCAGAACGGGCGGTGGACGACGCGCTGCAGGCGATCGCCGAGTTCGTTGACTTGAAGGCGCCCTACATGCTCGGACACTCGGTGGCCGTTGCCGAACTTGCAGCGGCGGCGGGTCGCGCTCGCGGCTTCGGTGACGACGAGGTTCGGGTGTTGCGGCGAGCCGGGCTCGTACACGAGTTCGGACGGCTGGGCGTGTCCAACGCCATCTGGGACAAGCGTGGCCCGCTCAGCGCCGCTGAGTGGGAACGAGTTCGTCTCCACCCGTACTACGCGGAGCGCATGCTGCAACAGTCCGACGCGCTCGCGCCATTGGGCCGGATCGTGGTCCAGCAGCGCGAACGCCTCGATGGCTCCGGCTACCCGCGCGGACTTCCGGGCAGCTCCATCTCTTCGCTGGCCCGGATTCTCGGAGCGGCCGACGCCTACCAGGCCATGCGTGAAGAGCGCCCCTACCGCCCCGCGCGCCCGGCTCCCGAGGCGGCTGCGGAGCTGCGGTCCGCCGTGCGCGCCGGGCACCTCGACGCCGACGCGGTCGACGCGGTGCTCGCGGCCGCCGGTCACCGTGTCCCTCGACGCCACGATGGGCCCGCCGGCCTGACCGCGCGCGAGGTCGCGGTCCTCAAGCTCCTCGCCCTGGGCTTGTCGAACAAGCAGATCGCCGCGCGTCTCGTGATCGCGCCGAAGACCGCCGGCAACCACATCGAGCACATCTATTCGAAGATCGGCACCACGAGCCGCGCCGCCGCCGCGCTGTTCGCAATGCAGAACGGGCTCCTACCCGAAGAGGAGATCCCGAACGGTTCGTGAAAAATGAGGTGACCCCCTCATGCGCGGCGCCGCCGTTCGGCGCACGATCCGGTGGACCCAAGCATGAGGAGGCACCGCCGTGATCAACGAGACAACACTGGCCGAACGAGGGGCCAAGCTCGTCCGAGCCAACGACATCGACATCGCGTACGTCGAGGCAGGTGACGGCCCGCCGGTCGTCGTGCTGCACGGCGGGTTCGTGTCGACCGGTCCGACGTGGGCCGACAGCCCGATCGCCTACGTGCGGCACATGGCCACGCTCGCCAAGCACTTCCGAGTCATCGCGCCCGACACCCGAGGCAGCGGCGCGACCGTGCATCCCGGCGGCACCGTGTCGTATTCGCTGCTCGCCGACGACGTCCTGGCACTCATCGATGTGCTCGGCCTCGATCGCCCGGCGCTGGTCGGGTTCTCCGATGGCGCCGCCGTGGCCACGGTCGTCGCGATCCGTCACCCGGAGGCGGTGAGCGCCCTGGCTGCGCACGCGGGGTACGACGTGTTCGTTCCCAACGCGCCGATCTTCGAGATGGGTCGCGCTCTGTTTGGAGGCAGCCCCGAGGCCACCGAAGCCGACCCCGCCGCCGCCGAACAAGCCCTCATGGCAATGCCCCCGATGGCCGCGATGCTCGCACTCACGAAGGCCGACTACGACACCGCCCAAGGGGAGGGCCACTGGCGGGAGTACCTGCGCATCTTCTTCGATCGCGCCACCCACTCCCCCGGCTACACAGTGAAGGACTTCCGTTCGATCATCGCGCCGAGCTTGATCGTCACCGGCGACCGGGACCACTTCTGCTCCGTCGAAGAAGGCGCGATCGCCTCCCGCAACCTTCCCGCCGGGGAGCTTGCGGTGCTCCCCAACACCGACCACGCCATCACGCCCGCGATCATCGACACCACCGTCGAGTTCCTTCTCCGCCACCGCGGAACCTAAGGCTGAAACGCTCTGAAGTGGACGGCGGGCTGCCTGCGTGCGCCGCGTTCCTATGCAGTCACCCGCATAGTGATGCGCCGAGCGAACCGCGTGTCATCGGCATGAGCGTGCGCACGTGGTGAGCAGGCTCCGGCCAGCGCGGTGGAGACCTCGAACCCCGTCACTGGTTGCAGGGCAATCGATTCTGCGGACCTACAGCCACTTAGGGAACGTCGGCTCGGGAAGGGGGCCGGTCGAGGCGTCCCGGCCCCTTTCCAGGGCCTGGCCGAGCTGCAGGAGCACGGCTTCGTCGCTGCGGGCGGCCCACAGGCTGACCGCGACGGGCAGGCCGTGCATGAGCTCGACGGGCACGGTGAGGATCGGTGCCCCGGCCAGGGCGCTCGACCCGCTGGCGCCGCCGATGTAGGCGTCGCCGTTCACCAGGTCGATCGGGGTGGCAGGCGCGGTCGACGGCGCGACCAGCGCGTCGAGCTCATGTTCGGCGAGCACCCGGTTGAGCTCGGCGAGGCCAGCCGCGGTACAGGCGTCGACGGCCTCGAGGTACGCGCGCGAGGCGACGCCCTCCGTCTCTGCCGCCCTCTCCAGCAGGCCCTGGCCGAACCAGGGCAGTTCCTTGTCGGCGTGGGCTCGGTTGAACGCGATCACGTCCTCGAGGGTCTTGACCTCGCTGTCGCGAGTGCGGAGGTACTGCGCCAGCGCGATCTTGAGTTCCACCAGCATCAACGTCAGCTCATGCTGTTCGTCAAGGTCCTTGAGGGTGGGCAGCGACAGGTCGTCGACGAGCTCGACCCCGGCCGCTGAGAGCAGCGAGAGTGCTCGTTCACCGGCGGCATCGGCCGAGGCGCTGAAACCCCAGCGGTCACGCGGTACGCCGACCCGGCGTCCGCGTACGCCTTGCCCCAGAGACGCCGACGTGTCGGTGCCGGCCAGGACATCGAGCAACGCTGCGGTGTCGGCGACGGTCAGCGCCATCGGTCCCGGTGCGTCCTGCGTCCACGAGATCGGCACGACGCCTCCGGTCGGTACCCGCCCGACCGTCGGTTTGAGCCCGACGACCCCACAGGCTGCGGCCGGCATGGTGATCGACCCGTCGGTCTCGGTTCCGATCGCGAAGGACGCCAGCCGTGCTGCCAGCGCGGCACCGCTGCCGGAACTGGAGCCCCAGGCGGTGCGGTTGAGCGCGTAGGGGTTCCGGGTCAACCCGCCGTGCCCGCTCCAGCCCGACGTCGAGTGCTCGTCGCGGATGTTGGCCCACTCGCTGAGGTTCGTCTTGCCCAGCACGACCATGCCGGCCTCGCGTAGGCGTCGGACCAGCGGAGCGTCGAGCCGCGGCGGTGCGTCAGCCAGCGCCAGCGAACCGGCCGTCGTCGCCAGACCAGCCGTGTCGACGTTGTCCTTCACCAGAATCGCCCGACCGTGCAGGGCCGACCGCTCCCGCCCCTGTGCCCCCTCGCGGTCCAGCGCCTCCGCATCCGCAAGCGCGTGCGAGTTGAGCGCATTCACCGACCGGATCAGCGGGTCAACCTCCTCGACCATCCCGAGCAGCCGGTGTACCTCAGCCTGGGCGAGTCCATAGCTCACCGCCGCATCCTGACAGGAACGGCGGCCTGCCAGACAGATAACCCTCGCCCGCCTACGGCACAACAATCTGCCCGAAGAACGGTTGACGACATCACCAAGCGTCAAACGCACTGTCTCGCCGCCGTTATGAGCGATCCCTGGCAGCGCAGGGAGGCGCGCATAACGCCAGTCGGGCCTGTCCGGGTTCTTGTGTGAGAGCCACGGCTAGTTGATGTTGAGCCGGTCGCCGTAGGTGATGGCGAGGGTGTTCAGGGTGGTCTTCCAGCCGTCGATCTTTCCAGTCTGGGTGCTGCGGTTCGGTCTTGTTTCCCGGACGGTGAGGTAGAGGATCTTCGTCGCGGCCTGCTCGGGTGGGGAAGTGGCCCACGGCGCCGGACGGCTTGCCGGAACCGCGCGTTCAGGCTCTCGATGCCGTGGTGTAGCTCAACTTCCTGATCGGTAACGGGGAAGTCCAGAAACGGCACGAACTCCGCCCGGCTGCGCTCCCACATAGTGACCATTGCCGGATACTTGTCCTTCTCCAACACCCGCTTGGTCAACCCTGTCAGCAGCCCACCCGGCCCGGTCAGCTCAACGCCTTGCGTGCGCGCCGCCGCCACCAGCTGCTCGGCCAGCGCCGACAGACCCGGCGCCACAGGGCGCTGCCCGTCCTGCACCTCACTGATATTCGTGGTCATGCGTGATCTTCTCCAGCCCACGGCCCCAAGCCGCGGAGGTCACGCGGTGCAACACACAAAATTCCTGACAGTCCCCGTCTTGGAGCGGCTGTGCTGGCGGGTTTCTAACGGGCCGAGACTGAGCCGCGGTCCGCGGTGGCGCCGCCGCGTCAGGTGGTCCTGACCAAGCGCGCACGCTGGCAAAGACGCAGCTTCACGTAAGTCCAGTACGAGTGCTGACACAGCGTGGGGCCGCACTGTGGCCTATGCTCACTCGTTGACAGGGTTCATGAAACACTCGGCGCCGATCGCATCCGGCCCTCGTTGATCAGGCCTGGCAAAGATGCGAACCGTGGTCAGTTCTGGATCGCGGCGAAGGCTAGACAGGCGAGCACCAGAAGCACCGTCGTGGCTAGCGCGATTCGGGTCAGATAGGTGTGGCGCATGGGTGCTCCTCCCCAAGCTGGTTTAGACCCAGTCGAAACGTTCGGTGTGGACGCGGTCAGCCGGCGCGCCGATCTGGACGAGAGCTGCCTCGACGGCGTCGAGCATCTGCTTCGGGCCGCATGCAAAGGATTGGAATCGCTGAAAGCCCGCCGGTAGGTGTCGGATGAAGATATGCGCGGTCAGGTACCCCGTTTCGCCTGTCCAATGCGGCGGCGGTTCCTCGAGCGCGTGCACCACCTTCATATTGAGCCGAGTGGCTACCTCGTCGATGCGGTCGCGGAAGATGACGCTGTCCCAGTTGCGATTACCTGCAAATAGAACGACCGGACGCACGTCGCCACGGTCGGCGAGGGTCTCGAGCATGCTTAGGACAGGCGCGATGCCGACTCCACCGGCGATCAGGCAGAAGCCGGCCCCTTCATATTCGTCGATAGAGAACACCCCGTGCGGCCCGTCCACATAGACCGCGGTTCCCGGCTTGACAGCGGCGACGCTGGAACTGAAGTCCCCGGCATCCTTGATGGCAACCTCGACGCTGCCTTTCGTCTCCGCGCTCGAGGAGAACGAGAACGGATGGGAGGTGACCGAGAACGGGGACCTGCCGACCGTGATCCACGCGAACTGGCCGGGTTCAAATCGCAGTCCGTCGTGGCCGGCGGGACGCAGGGTAAGCACGGTGGTGCGGTCACGTTCGGCCGTGATCCGCTCCACCGTCCACGGCCGCCGACGCATCTGTAGGGGACGAAGCAGGCGCGCCCACACGATCAGCCAGACGAACGCTACCGTCATGAGCGACCACAGCACCTGTTTCCAAATGCTGTCGACGTAATAGTTCACCAGCAGCACGTGAACCAGCGCGGCCACCACCGCGATCACCGCCAACACAGCATGCAGGACCTGCCACAATTCATAGGACAGTCGCAACTGACGACGCCACACCGAGGTGATCACCAGCGCCACTAAGGCCGCCGCCGCGACCGCCCCGAACAAAACGCGCGCGGGCGTCTCCGCCGGGGTAAACGACTTGACCTGCTTCCATTCGGCAGACAGCGCGACATGAATTAGCACGAACGCCAGGCCTGCGTAGCCGATCTGCCGGTGAAAATCGATCAGCGCGTCCGTGCCGAATGGCTCCGCGACGGGCTTGACCCGAGCCACGAGGGCGAACTCAATACCCATCAGCGCCAAGCCGACGAACCCGAGAGCGACGGAGAAGTCGGTCCAGAAACCTTGGCCCGCCCGGTCCGTACTCATTAGCGCGAAGACCAACGGCGCCACGCAGATCCCAATTAGTATCCCCACCCAGGCGATTCCGCGTACGACTGATGTCATCGCAGCGTCGCTTCCGCTCCGGCGGAATCGGTAAGGCATCGCACCCGGCTCGAGACTTGCAGCCTGGCTAACGGCGGTCTCAGACGCAGTGCGCCAGGACCGCTGAGCGGCGCGAACAGGACCAGCGCGATGAACATGAACACTCCCAGTCGGGCTGCGCTACACCGGTCACGGCCTGATCTTCCGGAACGCCGGACAGTCTAGGGCAGCGTCCCGACGTGGCCGCCGCCCTTCCCGCCGTTCGCACGGACGTTGTCTCACAGCCACGCGCCCGGACATCGGCAGGATCGCGCACTCAACGCGGCAACTTAGGCTTTGGGTACGGCCGGTGTCGGGCCAGACTCGGTCGAGGTGCTCGGCGGGACGCTCTCAATTCGCGGCTGCCCACCGGCGTCATTGGTGTGGCTCTCACATGGCCTGCGGGTTCCGGGCTCCGCTGGGCGGGAGAGGCTCAAGAGGGGTGTGCTCTGCTCGAAGTAGCAAGGCCCTCCTGACCCGATGATCAAGTGTCGGACGCGGAGGACATGCGGCTGCAGTGGTGATCGGAGGTTGCTACCGGATACCCGGGGTGGCGACGTGCGCGTAGCTTGCTGGCATGGAGCCCGTTGTCATGTCCGACTCGAGTGCGCAGGATCAGGCTCGCGTTTTCGCCACACTGGTGTCCGCATTTCGGGCCGACCCGGTCGAGCGTTGGCTCTATCCGGACGATGACGAGTACGACAAGAATTTTGTTCTGTTCCTCGCGGCCTTCGGCGGACCCGCGTTCCGATGCGGCACCGCTTGGTGTCTTGGCGACGGCGCTGCTGTGGCGCTCTGGATTCCGCCGCGTGCCCAACCCGATGGTGCGGAGATCACTCGGGTTCTATCCGAGACGGTCGCGCCGGCCAAGCACGCGGACACGTTCTCGGCACTGGAACAACTAGATGCCGCACACCCCAGCTACCCGCATTGGTATCTGCCCTGGTTCGGCGTAGACGCCATGAGGCAGAGCCAGGGTCTCGGCAGCCGCCTCATGACGGCGTGTCTTGCTGCCGTGGACGGCACTGGGTTGCCCGCATACCTGGAGACTCCGAACCCACGCACGATCTCCTTCTACAGCCGGCATGGATTCGAGGTCACTGGTGTGACGAACGCAGGCTCGTGTCCGCCAATCACGTTCATGTTGCGCGCTGCACGTTGAGGCGACCCGGGAACCCAGCACCGCATCGAGCCCCTGTGGACCGTAGAACTCGCCTGCCGACTGCATCGCGGCGGCCCTAGGCGGGACTGACAGTCCCGGGCGTGACAGTCAAAGGCATCGGCACAACAGCCCTACCGCCTCTTGGGTGACGTGCGACGGCGGCCCGTCGGCTCATCTGGGGAACTACATCGGAATGGGTGCGGCCCGGCCGGTCGCGGGAGTCGGCGGTGAGTCCGGCAGGCTCGCCACGGCGACAAGCAGGAACAGGACGACGAGCACCAGGCGAACATGGCAAGAACTCCTCGCGGGCGGTGTTGTTTGGCGTGTGTGGTTTTAGAGGGTCCAGAGGGCTTGGGTGGGAGACATGCGGGCGGCGCGCAGGGCGGGGAGGAGTCCGGCGAGGGCGCCGATCAGGATGGCGGCGGTGAGCCCGCCGGCCCAGGCGAGGGTGGGTATGACGATGGCCCAGTGTTTGGTGGTGGCGTAGATGGCGGTGGCGGCGGTCCCTGCGGCGACGCCGAGGGCGCCGCCGAGGGCCGCGAGCAGCATGGCTTCGGACAGGAATTGGGTGCGGATGTTTCCTTTGGCGGCGCCGAGCGCGCGGCGCAGTCCGATTTCGGAGCGGCGTTCCAGCACGGAGATGACCATGATGTTGGCGACGCCGACGGCGCCGACGAGCAGGGAGACGGCGCCGAGTCCGAGGAACAGGCCGTTGAGGGCGCTTTTGGCTTTGGCGCGGGCGACGAGTACGTCGGAGGGGCGGCTGACGGTGACTTCGCTGGGGTTTTCGGGATTGGTGGTGGCGGCGAGGACGTCCTGCACGGCGGGGACTTGGTCGGTGGCCGCGCGCAGGTAGATGGTGGAGGGGTGGCCGTCGAAGCCGAGGTATTTCACGGCGGCGGGGAAGCCGACGAGCACCGCGGCGTCGATTTCCGGGGCGAGGGTGGCGGGGGCGAGGATGCCGGCGAGGTAGAACCATTGCCCGCCGACCCAGATCCGTTCGCCGGGGTAGATGCGGTCGATGCCGAGCCGTTGCGCGGCGGCGGCGCCGAGCACGGCGACGGGCACGGTGGCGGTGGCGGTGTTGAGGTAGCGGCCCTGGGCCACGTGGGTGCCCACGGCGGCGGGGAGGCCGAGGCTGGCGGCCTGCACGGAGATCGCGTTGGTGTTGACGGTCGGGATGTAGGGGCTGCGGTAGGCGTAGATCTTGCTGAGCGCGCCGACCGATTCGACGGCGCTGACCGGGCCGATGCGTCGGATCATGCCGGGGGCGGGCTTGGGGAGTTCGGCGGTGTCGCCGGTCAGGGTCTGCCCGTTGGAGACGGTGAGCAGGTTGGTGCCGAGCCGGTCGATCTCGGCGAGCAGCCCGGCCTGCGAGGAAGACGACAGGCCGAGTACGGCGACGATCGCGGCGACGCCGATGGCGATGCCGAGCGCGGACAGCCCGGCGCGTAGTTTGCGGGTGCGCAGCCCGACGGTGGCGACCCGGGCCAGGTCGGTGATCCGCAGGCGTCGCGGCGTGCTCATTGCTGCCACCAGTCGTCGCGGGTCGGTGTGGTGTCGGCGATGATGCGCCCGTCGAGCATCTGCACGCGTCGCGGCATGCGGGCGGCGATGTCGCGCTCGTGGGTGATCACCACGATGGTGGTGCCCTGCGCGTGTAACTGCTCGAGCAGGGTGAGGATGGCGTGCCCGGTGGCGTGGTCGAGGTTGCCGGTGGGTTCGTCGGCGAGCACGATCGCGGGCTGGCCGACCAGCGCGCGGGCGATGGCCACCCGTTGCCGCTGCCCGCCGGACAGTTGGGTGGGCCGGGCATCGAGCCGGTCGCCGAGGCCGACCGCGGCCAGCGCGGCGGTGGCCTGCGCGCGCCGGTCGCGGTGTCGGATGCCGGTGTAGAGCAGGCCGTCGGCGACGTTGTCGAGGATGGTGGCGTGTTCGGCGAGGAAGAACTGCTGGAACACGAACCCGATCCGGGTGGCTCGTAGCCGGGCCAGCTCCCGGTCGGTCATGGCGGAGGCGTCCAGGCCGGTGACGCGGACGGTGCCGGCGGTGGGCCGGTCCAGGGTGCCCATGATGTGCAGCAGCGTGGTCTTGCCGGAGCCGGACGGGCCGATGACGGCGACTAGCTCGCCGGCGGTGATGGTGAGGTCCACGTGACGCAGTGCGTGCACCGGGGGTTGGCCGGGGTAGGTCTTGCTCAGCGCGGCCAGCTCCAGGACCCGGCGGGCACCGGATGCGCCCGGGGCGGCGGCGCGATCACGGGTGTCGGTGGCGGTGGTCATGACGCGGGCACCACCACACGCTGCCCGGCGGTGAGCCCGGGTCCGGCGACCTGCACCACGCCTTCGGTGTCGTCGAACAGGCCGAGCTGCACCGGCACCAGGTGGTGCAGCCCGTCGGGGGCGACGACCTCGACCGCGTATCCGCCGCCGGCCAATGCGAGCAGCGCGTTGACCGGCACCACGAGCGTGTTGTGGGCCGTGGCGGTGATCACCTGCACCTGTACCGGTGCCTGGTCCAGGGTCCCGGTGGCAGCCGGATCGGTGGGGGTGATGTCGACCTCGACGGTCGGTGCGCTGTTGGAGCCCTGCGCCGGGGTGGTGGCGACCTTGCCCACCGCGCTGACCCGCCCGGGGGTGGTGCGCCCGTTCGGCAAGGTGATGGTCACCGGCTGCCCGACCTTGATCTGCGACTGCAGCACGGCGTCCAGGTTCACGGTGACCTGCCGCGTGGTTGAGCTGGTCTTCAGGATCGTGCCCCCGGCCGGCCCGCCGAGCGTCGCGGGCACGCTGGTGACCCGGGCGGCGGTGGGCAGGAACACGACCTGGCCGAGGTCGAGCCTGCCGGTCTGGGTGACGCCGAGGTGCTCCTGCAGCGCCTTGATGCCTGCCTTGGTGGCCCAGCTGAACTCATCCGAGGTCGGGTCCAGGTCGTCGCTGCTGGCGTAGCCGAGGGCCACCAGGTCGCGGTTGAGCTGCTGCACATCAACGCCGGTGACATCGGAGGCCTTCTCACCCTCCGCCAGGGTGCGGTAGGCCGGCGTCGACCCGTACAGCAGTACCACCGGCTGCCCATCGGCGCGGTAGAGCACTTCGCCCTGCCGGATCACCTGCCCTACTGTCGGCAGCCAGGTGAGCGTGCCGTGGCCCTGAGCGGCGATCGTGTAGTCACCGGCGTAGCCCAGCGTGCCGTTCAGGCTGGTTCGCGCGGCCAGCGACCGGCGCGCGATGGTGGCCGTCGCGGCCGCGGCGCCGTCATCGGCGCTGGACGGCTTGGCGTGATGCCGGACCCCGAGCGGATGCGCGACGCTGATCCCGTACGGATGGGTACGGTCCACGACCGCGGCGGCGCCGGCGAGGATCGCGAGCGCGATCAGTACGGCGGCCAGCCGTCGGCGCTGCCGGGCCCGGCGCGGAGGACGCCGGGCGGGCACCTCGGCGTCCGGGTCGGTGCCCTGGGTGATCATGACGCGCCACCCGTGTTGAGGCTGCCGCCTGCGCCGCCGCCGGGCATGTATTTCTTGCACGCGTCGTGGGCTGCCTTGTACTGCGAGTTGTTCGGATCGAGGTCGCCGCCCGGGGTTGCCTGGATCTGCAGGGTGCCGTCCGGCTTCGGGTCCGGGAAATCGGAGATGCCGTGCGCGCGCATGCACCGCGCGTAGGCCAGGGTCTTCGCCCTCAGATCCTTCGGCGGGGCCTGCGGCGCCGGACGCAGCGACTTACACGCGGCATCAGCCGCCTTGAACAGCGGGTTGTTCGGGTCCAGGGGCGACCCGGCACCAGCGTTGAGCTGCAGATTGCCGTGGGCGTCCGGGTCGGGGAAATCAGAGATGCCGTGCGCGCGCATACACCGCGCATAGGCCAGCATGCTGGCATGCCCCGAACCGCCCGACGAGGTCGCAGACCCAGAGGGCGAAGAGGACAGGCTGGCCACCGGCCGGCTGCCCGAGCCGGAACTGCCGCAGGCCGCGGCCAACAGCCCACACACGAGCGGGCCAGCGATCAAAACAGCGAGTCGTTGCATCATGGCGTCGTCCTTCATCGATCAGTCATGTCCCCCCTTGATAGGTGGACGACGGTTTCGGCGACGTTTCAACAGCCAGCGCTTAACAAGCGGAACCGCGGCGAAACCGGTCGGCGCATCCCGGGCACGTGGCGGTGCGGGTGATCGACGACCACGCGGAGCTGGCCGACACCGTCGCCGTCGGCCTGCGCTATCACCAAGTGGCCGTTGAAATCGGCGACGACGGCCGTCCGGCCTCGTCCGCGCCCGCGCTGGTCAAGCCCAGCCGGGTGTCGATCCAGACTCGACTAGTCTCTTGTTTTCAAGGTGATCGGCGTGCGCTGCGCCGACGGGGGCGGGGTTCCGGAGTCGAGAACTCGGGGTCGCTTGCACGCGGCTGCACGCGGGGACCAGGCGCGCTCAGGCAGATCTGCGTCCGGGTCCGGTCGCCTGGCTCAGCGAGGTTTGCGCGATCAGCAACTGTTCGCTGGCGCGCTTGACCTCGACGATGGCCGAATGCAGCTTGTCGCCGGCTGCCGCGCATCACGCGTCGGCTTGACGGAGCTGCTGCGGCGGCGCGGTTCGAGCGGCTTGATGCGCGTCGTGCAGCGCGCATTCCCGGCGTACTCACGTGCGGGAGCGACATCCAGAGCGGCCCGCGCGGCCTTGACCGCCGCGACGAGCTCAGGTAATCCGACACTGTCGCGGCCGCCATCAGGAATGCGGGTCGGTTTGTCATGGCGGCGTCCTTCCTCGAACCGTCACGTGCCCGTCGTTGATAGGTGCACGGCGGTTTCTGCCCGGTTTCAACAGCCAGCGCTTGGGAAGCGAAACCGCGGTGAAACCCCATGGGGGGCATGCTGGGCACATGCGGGTGCTCGTGATCGACGACGACGCCGAGCTGGCCGAGACGGTCGCCGTCGGGCTGCGTCGCGAGCCGATGGCTGTCGATGTCGCCGTGGACGGTCCGTCCGGCCTGGAGCGGGCGTTGGAAACCGACTACGACGTGATCGTGCTGGACCGAGACCTGCCCGGCGTGCACGGCGACGAGGTGTGCGCCGAGCTGATCGCGGCTGGGCGCCGCAGCCGGATCATTATGCTCACCGCCGCGGGCGCCATGGACGACGTCGTCGACGGGCTTAGCCTCGGCGCCGATGACTACCTGCCCAAGCCGTTCGATTTCCCGGTGCTCGTCGCCCGCATCCGCGCCCTCTCGCGCCGCGCCCAGCCCGCGATCCCACCAGTGTTCTGCCACGGCGACCTGCGCGTGGACACCGGGCAACGCCGCGCCTGGCGCGGCGACCGTGCCCTCGACCTGGCGCCGAAGGAGTTCGGGGTGCTCGAACTGCTGCTCGCGGCAGGAGGCCGCACCGTGTCCACCGAGGAGCTGCTCGAACGGGTCTGGGACGAACACGCTGACCCCTTCACCACCGCCGTCAAGATCACCATCAGCCGGCTGCGCGGCAAGCTCGGCGGCCCCCCACTCATCGAGACCGTGGCCAAGTCCGGCTACCGGATGTGAGGCACCCATGCGACTCGCCGATCGAATAACGCGCCCACACCTGCCCCGGCGTACCGTGCGGCTGCGGCTCACCCTCGTCTACGGCGCGATGTTCCTCGCCTGCGGCATCGCGTTGCTCGCCGTCACCTACGTGCTGGTCGCGCACGCCACCGACACCGGCGTGTACCGCAACGGGAACACCATCTTCGTCGTCGGGCAGCAGGGCAGCGGGCCCACCCCGTCGACGTCCACGCCGTCGACGCAAACCAACACCGAGGGCACCGGCTCGCCGACCGTCCCGCAGGTCAGCCCAGCGCTGGCCAAGAAGCTCGCGAACCGGCAGCACGCGGACCTGCTGCATCAGCTGCTGCTGCAGTCCGGCATCGCGTTGGCCATCATGACCGTGGTCTCGATCGGGTTGGGCTGGCTGGTCGCCGGTCGGGTACTGCGTCCGCTACGCACCATCACCGCAGCGGTACGCGGGATCTCCGAGACGAACCTGCACCAGCGCCTCGTCCTCGCTGGCCCCGACGACGAACTCACCGAACTCGGCGACACCTTCGACGGGCTGCTCGCCCGGCTGGACGCGTCCTTCCACGCGCAGCGCAGCTTCATTGCCAACGCCTCACACGAGCTGCGGACCCCGCTGGCCCGCCAACGCACCATCGGTCAGGTCGCCCTGGCAGATCCCGAAGCATCCACCGAGTCGCTCCGCGCCGCGCACGAACGAGTGCTCGCCGCCGGGGCGCAACAGGAGCGGATCATCGAATCGCTGCTCACCCTCGCTCGCGGCCAGGCCGGCCTGCACCGCCACGACGGCTTCGACCTCGCGGGGCTCGCGAAACAGGTTCTCGCCGCGCGCGGCGTGGAGGCGGCCGCCCGCGACATCGACCTGCGCACCACGCTGTGTCCCGCACCGACCGGCGGCGACCCGCGTCTGGTCGAGCGGCTCATCGCCAACCTCGTCGACAACGGGCTGCGCCACAATCACCCCAACGGGCACCTGGACGTCCGCACCGAAACCCACGACGGGCACGCCGTGCTCACCGTGACCAACACCGGCCCGGACATCCCCCCGGATGCCATCGAACGGCTATTCCAACCGTTCCGCCGCCTCGACCCAGACCGCACCGGCGACGGGCTCGGCCTCGGGCTGTCCATCGTGCAGGCCATCGCCGACGCCCACGCCGCAACGATCGCCGCGCAGGCCTGCTCGCACGGCGGCCTCACCGTAGAGATCAGCTTCCCGCTCCCAACCCAGCCTCCAGACCAGTCCAACAGCCCGACACCACGCAGCGACGTGACTTCCACGCCACGACAACCCTCAAGTGCCACACGCGCCTGACCAACGCCCAGCAGCGAACAGCGAACCTCCCGACAAGCCGACATGCCACCACGCAGGCGCCCACCGAGACCCGGCCGCGTGGGACTGTCTGGAATTTGTGTGAGGGCACCGGCTAGTTGATGTTGAGTTGGTACCTCTCGTGCCGTCGTGTTCGACCGCCCCGGCTCACGGCGATGCGGGCTGCCACGCGAACGCTTCGGGGTCGGTGAAGGGCCCGGCGTCACTGCCAATGGTGAGCCGGTGCGACCCGGTGCCCTCCGGTGAGACGCCGGCGTCCTTCGCAAGGGAACGGCGCTTGTACAGCGCCAGCTTGACCTCACTCGGGGTAGTGGCGAACTCGACGTACTTGCTGCCGAAGCTCTTCGGGATGGCACCGGGCAATGCCCCTGCGAACCTGCCGGCGAATTGCTACGGCACCACATCGCGGACATCGACCGAGAACTTGCCCGTCTGCGGACCTGCGCCGCGAGCTGGTGGCAATGGTCGATCGGCTGCCGAGCGCCGGCTGCCCGGAGCCGGTGCCGGGTATCTGGCTCCCACCAGTAACAAATGGAAAGAGGTGACTGTCGATGCCTGCACCCACGATCTGCCCGTGCTGCGGCGACCCGCTATGCGACGGATCGTGCTGCGAAGACGAGTGTTGTCGCTAGCGGCAGGCTGGGGACGGGCTGGCGCGCAAGCCCGGAACCAGCAGTTGTGGGTGAGGTCCGCTAGCCGTCGAGATTGACGGTGAGCTGCCGCTCGTGATGGTCGAAGTGAAGAGTCGGGTAGTGGTACGCGTCGGCGAGACTCATCCAGTCGGCGAAGTACGGGTCCCACCGCGAGGGGAATGGCATGCGGCGCTGGAGTGCTGCGGGGCTCTCGTGGTCCAGGTGCCGGTGCAGCGACGACACGACGCGATCAAACCATCTGAGCATGTGGCGTGGTGTCAACGCTCGCCCGCCCGCCCGTGAACCCCAATAGTTGATCTGGTCGAAGGGTCGCGTGCCGGCGTTGAGCGTCGCCGCGAACCCGCGCTGGACAGGGGTTGGCAGTCTGCTCACTACCTTCACCAGGGGTATCACGTTTCTGGTAACCAAGTAGCCGAGCAGCATGTGAAACAGCAGTTCGCGGTTCGTCCACCGCGTGCCGTTGGAGACCCGCGCGAGGTCAGCCTGGCTGCTCTTGGCTATGAGGGCGTGGAACTCGCCGCGGGCACGCTCCATCTCGGCATGAATCGTCGCCAGTTCCGGCGTAGGAACCGTCATCGCAAAACCCTTGCCCTCACGCTGTGCACAACGCTACGACCCCGGCGGAGGTTGCTACGAGATATTGATGACTGTCAACATAGACGTGTGTCGAAGTCCCTTCCAGTTGTGTCCTACGTGGGTGCGGCTGCGTGCGTCTCGTCGTTGGCGCATGAGCCGATGACGCACGAGCAGGCCGAGCAGGTTGCGCCGCTGTTGAAGGCGTTGGCCGATCCGGTTCGGCTGCGGCTGATGTCGCTGGTCGCCTCGCACGAGGGCGGCGAGGCCTGCGTGTGTGATCTTTCCGAGGCGTTTGATCTCACCCAGCCGACGATCAGCCATCACCTGAAGGTGCTGCACGATTCTGGCTTGCTGGATCGAGAAAAGCGCGGGGTGTGGGTTTACTACCGGGCGCGTACTGATGCGCTGGCGAACTTGGCTGCGCTGATCAGCGCACCCGAGGGCGCGCTGGCATGACTGGGCTGGCTCGGCGGGCGCTCGCCGAGTTTGTCGGCACCGCGTTCCTGGTGGCTGCCGTGGTTGGGTCCGGCATCGCCGCGCGGCGGCTCTTGCCGGGCGATGTCGGGCTGCAGCTGTTGGTAAACAGTCTGGTCACGGGCGGGGCGCTGGTCGCGCTGATCCTCGCGCTGCAGCCGGTGTCCGCGGCGTTCAATCCGGTCGTCACGTTGGTCGAGCGCGCCCTCGGCGCCGTCGGCAGCCCGGACGCGGCCGTTTTGATCGCTGCGCAGGTCAGCGGCGGCATCCTGGGCACCATCCTTGCGAACCTGATGTTCAACTTGGGCGCGGATACCCTGTCCACCCACCACCGCTCCGGCAGCGGGATCTGGCTCGGAGAAGTCATCGCCACCCTCGGCCTGCTGGTGGTCATCTTCGGCACCCTCCGCTCCGGTCGCACCAGCCAGGTGGCCTACGCCGTGGGCGGGTACATCCTCGCCGCGTACTGGTTCACCAGCTCCACCAGCTTCGCCAACCCCGCCGTGACCATCGCCCGGATGTTCTCGAACACTTTCGCCGGGATCGCCCCCGCTTCGGTCGCGGCGTTCGTGGGCATGCAGCTCGTCGGCGGCGCGATCGGCTACGCCCTGATCCGCGGCCTCTATCCGAACGCCGCGGTACTGGCTGCCGAAGTCAGCCGACACACCCCGGCGCGGGCAGCCGCCGCGCCGTCCGACAGTGCACCCGCCGGAGAGGCCGTCCGATGACCCAGACCACCGCCAAACCCAGCGTGCTATTCGTGTGCGTGCACAACGCCGGCCGCTCCCAGATGGCCCAAGGCTGGCTGCGCCACCTCGCCGGAGACACCATCGAAGTCCGCTCCGCCGGATCCGAACCAGCCGACCAGATCAACCCCGTCGCCGTCCAAGCCATGGCCGAGGTCGGCATCGACATCACCGCCGAAACCCCGAAGATGCTCACCGTCGACGTGGTACGTGATTCCGACGTCGTGGTCACCATGGGCTGCGGCGACGCGTGCCCGATCGTCCCCGGCAAGCGCTACGAAGACTGGGACCTCACCGACCCCGCCGGACAAACCCTCGAGGTCGTCCGCCAGGTCCGCGACCAAATCAAGACGCGCGTCCAGACGCTGGTCACCGACCTGCTCGGGGCGGCCGCGCACCGTCCGAGAGGAGCATCGTGATGCCCGGAGCCAGCGATCAGACCCGCCCGGTGAAGGTCCTCAACGCCAACTGGACCCCCGGACCCAGTGGCCAGGACGGGACTTTCGAGGTCCTGCTGATCACCGACGACGATCAGCAATTCTCCGCCGAGGTCGACGCGACCGCCCTGACCGCGCTGGTCACCCTCGCCAGAGCCGACACCGTTCTGATGTGGGACCCCGCCGACTCGACACTCATCGCTGCCAACATCGTGGGCGAGATGCCATGGACCAGACGCTTCACCTCACCCAGCGATCGCAACCCGGCGTGAGGTAGGCGCTCATCGGCAGAAGCGCGCTCAGATCGCGGCAGATCCGGACGGTTTTGGCGAGCTACGTGGTAGCCCTGCCATGTCAGGCGAGCAGTGGAGTCATGGCCCTGATCCTGTGTTCGGTTCTTCGTCGCCGTGTCGGTGGATGACCTTCCAGTTGCCATCCTCGCGGCGGTAGACCTGCGTCACCCGCAGGACGTACTCACGCGGCTCGCCGTTCACGGTGGTCGACGTGATCT
>DATFRC010000155.1:0-21962 GCA_035263725.1 Jatrophihabitantaceae bacterium
CCAACGCCGGGATAGCCGCCGACGTGGCAAGGAAGGTCGCCGACGAACTGCGCGCGCACGGGGTAGCGGGCGCGCCGCTCGGCATCGACGTCGCCGAGATGCCCGTGCTGGCTGCGCTCAAGACGGAAGGTGTCGACGCAGTCGACGGTCAGCAAGTCTTTCTGCAAGCACGCAGGATTAAGACCAAGGACGAGATCACCCTGCTCACCCAGGCGTGTTCGATGGTCGATGCGGCCTACCAGGAGCTGTACGAGTTCCTGCGGCCTGGCGTGCGCGAGAACGAGTGCGTCGGCCTGGTCGCCAAGGTCCTGTACGACCTCGGCAGCGAGTACGTGGAAGGAGTCAACGCGATATCCGGCGAGCGCTGCTCTCCGCACCCGCACGTGTTCAGCGACCGGTTGCTCCGGCCCGGGGACCCGGCGTTCTTTGACATCCTGCACAGCTTCAACGGCTACCGGACCTGCTACTACCGCACGCTGGCTGTCGGCAGCGCTTCGCGGGCGCAGCGGGATGCCTACCAGCGCTGCCGCGAGTACATGGACGCGGCGATCGCGATCGTCAAGCCCGGCACTACGACCGCGGACGTGGTATCACTCTGGCCGAGGGCGGAGGAGTTCGGATTCGCCAACGAGACGGCGGCGTTCGCCCTGCAGTACGGGCACGGAGTGGGACTGTCGATCTGGGAGAAGCCGATCTTCTCCCGGCTGGTGTCGCTCGATCATCCCGAGGTACTCGAAGAGGGCATGGTGTTCGCGCTCGAGACGTACTGGCCGGCTGCCGACGGCTGGTCGGCGGCGCGCATCGAGGAGGAGGTCGTCGTCACCGCGGAGGGCTGCGAGCTGATCACGAAGTTCCCCGCCGAGGAGCTGTTGGTGGCCGGCCGCAAGTACTGGACGGCCGGCGGAGAGCTTCGCACGCTGCGCGAGTCACAGTCGCACCTGAACACCGAATTCGGCGGGACGGCCGATGGGCCCTGATCAACTGCTCGACCTGTACCGCCAGATGGCCGTGATCCGCCGTACCGAGAAGGCGGCGCACGACCTGTTCATGTCGGGCCTGGTCAAAGGCACCACGCACCTCGCCGCTGGGCAGGAGGCGGTGGCGGTCGGGACGAGCGCGGCACTGCGATCCGACGACTATGTGTTCGCCACCTACCGCGGCCACCACCACGCGATGGCCCGTGGCGCCACCGCCGAGGAGTGCCTTGCCGAGCTGATGAGTAAGGCCACCGGGCTGTGCCGGGCCAAGGGTGGCTCGATGCATCTGACCAAGGCGGATCACGGAATGCTGGGCTCGTACGCGATCGTCGGCTCGCACCTGCCGATGGCAGTCGGCGCGGCATGGTCGGCGAAACTGCGCCGCAGCGGCCAGGTGGCGGTGGCGTTCTTCGGCGATGGCGCCACGAACATCGGCGCATTCCACGAGGCGCTCAACCTTGCCGCGATCTGGACGCTGCCGGTGCTGTTCGTGTGCGAGAACAACCTCTACATGGAGTACACGCCGATCGCGGCCGTCACTGCGGCGACCAACCCGGCCGCCGATCGCGCGCCGGCATACGGCATTCCGGCGGAGGTGATCGACGGCAACGACGTCGTCGCCGTGCAGGAGGCCGCCGCGCACGCGGTTATCCAGGCCCGCGACGGGCAAGGCCCGAGCGTGCTCGAGGCACAGACGTACCGGCACTACGGGCACAGTCGTGCGGATCCGGCGAAGTACCGCCCGGCCGAGGAGGTCGAGCGATGGCTCAAGCACGATCCGCTCGACGTGGCCCGGGCCAGATTGGAAGCCCTCGGTGTCGACCCTGCGACGATCGCCCGAGTCGACGACGAAGCAGCGGCCGAAGTTGCCGCTGCCGTGGACGCCGCGAAAAACGCGCCGGACGCTGACCCGGCCGAGGCATTCACCGACGTGTGGGCCGACGGGGGTGCCGGGTGGCGGACGTGATCACATACCGGGAAGCGGTGGCCGAGGGCATCGCCCGCGAGATGCGCCGCGACCCGTCGGTGGTCTGTCTCGGCGAGGATATCGGCGCCGCCGGTGGTGTCTTCAAAACCACAGTGGGGCTGTATGAGGAGTTCGGCCCAGAACGGATCTGGGACACCCCTATTTCCGAACAGGCGATCGTCGGCGCGGCGATGGGCGCGGCGATGACCGGCCTGCGCCCGGTCGCCGAGATCATGTTCTCTGACTTCCTGGCCTGCTGCTGGGACTATCTCGCCAACGAGATTCCCAAGGTGCGTTATATGACCGGCGGCCAGGTCACCGTCCCGCTCGTTGTGCGCACCGCGAACGGAGGCGGGCTCGGCTTCGGCGCCCAGCACTCGCAGGCCGTGGAGAACTGGGCACTGACCATCCCTGGACTGAAGATCGCCGCGCCGTCGACGCCGGCCGACCTGATCGGGCTGATGGCCGCGGCGATCCGCAACGATGACCCGGTCGTCCTCTTCGAGCACAAGGCTCTGTTCGCGACCAAGGGCGAACCAGCGCCGGACGATCACCTGGTCGAGTTGGGCCGTGCCACCGTCGTGCGACCCGGCACCGACGTCACGATCGTCGGGCTGGCTTTCACTGTGCCGCTCGCCCTCGCGACGGCCGAACGCCTGGCTGCCGAAGGGGTTTCTGCCGAGGTGATCGATCTGCGCTGCCTGGTGCCGCTCGACGTGAGCACGGTGCTCGACTCGCTGCGGCGCACCAGCCGGTTGATCGTTGTGGAGGAGAACCCGTATCAGGGTGGCTGGGGCGCCACCCTCGTCTCGATCGTGGCGGATGAGGGCTACGAGCTGCTCGATGCGCCGGTCAAACGCGTCGCGTCGGAGTGCGTGCCGTTGCCGTTCGCCGACGCCCTGGAAGAGCTGGTCATTCCCACCGTCGACAAGCTCGCGGTGGCGGCGAAGCAGGTGCTCGACTACTGAGAAGGGGTCGTTATGACGAACCGGATGCTGCTGCGCAACGGCTACGTGATCACGGTGGACCCGGATATCGGGGACCTCGTGGGCGCGGACGTGCTCATCGAGGACGACCGGATCGCCGCAGTGGCTCCGGGTATCGATGCCGGTGACGCCGAAATCGTCGACGTCACCGGCAAGATCGTCATTCCGGGGTTCGTCGACTCGCACCGGCACACCTGGGAGGCGGCGATCCGGGGATGCGCGCCGAACGCCACCCTGGACGACTACTTCGTCGAGATCCTCGACACGTTCGCCCCGCGCTATCGGCCCGAGGATGTGTACGCGGGCGACCTGGCCGGAGCATTGGAGTGCGTCAACGCCGGCATCACCACGCTTGTCGACTGGTCGCACATCAACAACACCCCGGCGCATCCCGACGCGGCGATCGCCGCCCTGCGCGAGGTGGGCATCCGCGCCCAGTACGCCTACGGCAGCGCGAACACCTCATTGAACGATTACTGGAACAACAGCTCGATAGCCATCCCGGCCGACGACGTCCGCCGCGTACGTGACACGTACTTCTCTTCCGACGACGGGCTGCTCACGATGGCGCTTGCCACGCGCGGTCCCGGGTTCTGCCAGGACGACGTCGTCCGTGCCGAGTGGCGCACCGCGCGTGACCTCGGCATCCCGATCACCGTGCACGTCGGCATGGGCAGGCTCGCCGGCCGTTTCGGCATGATCAGCCAGCTCGACAAGTTGGACCTGCTCGGCCCTGATACCACGTACATCCACTGCTGCTACTTCAGCGACGAGGAATGGCAATTGGTGGCCGAGACCGGCGGGACGATCTCGATCGCACCGCAGATCGAAGCACAGATGGGCCACGGGTGGCCGCCGGTTATGAAAGCCATCCACTACGGGCTGCCGCCGAGCCTGTCGATCGACGTCGTGACGACCGCGCCAGGCGACATGTTCACCCAGATTCGGGCCGCCTTCGCCATCGAACGCGCGCGCGTGAACGCGATCGCGTGGGAGGCGGACACGCCGGTGCCCGAGACGATGCTGACCGCTCGCGACATGCTGCAGATGGCCACGATCAACGGTGCCCGGGTAGCCGGCGTCGCCGATCGCACGGGATCGTTGACGCCCGGCAAGAAGGCCGATGTGGTCGTGATCGACGCGACCGCGCTCAACGTCGCGCCGGTGATCGACCCGGTCGCGGCCGTCACGCTATGCGCCGACGTATCGAACGTCGAGACGGTGATCATCGACGGCGTCGTCCGCAAGCGCGACGGCCGCCTGGTCGCCGACGCCGCCGCGGCCCGCCGCCTGGTGGAGGCGTCGCGCGACCACCTGGTCTCGGTATGAGTCATCTGGTGCGCCGCGCCGCCGAGGCGGAGTACACGCCGCCGTCCGGCTGGGCGGCGGCCGCCACCAACTACCGGCGCTGGCAGATCGTCGGCGAGGCCGATGATGCCGTGCACACCGGGTTCTTCATCGGAAACCTCGACCCGGGTGGCTCCATCCCGACGCACGTCCATTCGTTCGAGACGAGCTTCTACGTGCTTTCCGGCACGGGGGTCATCGATACGCCGGACATCGCGGCGGCGGTCGGGCCGGGCGACTACGGGCTGGCCCCCGTCGGCGTGCCGCACGCGTGGCGCAACCTGTCGGACGAGCCGGTGCGGTGGGCGGAGATGCAGGGACCCCAGCCACGATCGCGTTACGGCGGCGACACGTTCCTGGTCGAGCCCCTGCTTGCGCGGGATCCCGTGCCGGTGGATGTGCGCGATCCACGCACCCGGCGGTTCGGCAACATCACGCCCGCGCACATGGACGCCGGTAAGCAGAGCCAGGACATGCTTGCCGTCTCGGCAAGCATGCGCACCGCGGTTCTCGTCTACAGCGGCATCACCGTGAAGATGATGGTCGACAGGGACCTGGGCGCCGCGCTCACGACGATGTTCATGGTGCAGTACGAGCCGGGCGGCCGGGCCGGTACGCACGATCACCCCTTCGAGGAGACGTACCTGATCCTCGAAGGCGCCGTCGACGCGCAGTTCGACGGCGAACACTACCGGCTCGATGCGGGCGACGTGGCCTGGGCCGGCGCGGGTTGCGTGCACGGGTTCGCCAACACCGGTGACGTCCCGGTGCGCTGGCTGGAGACCCAGGCGCCGCAACCCCCGTCGCGGCACTCGTACCGGTTCACGCGCGACTGGGACTACCTGAGGACGGTGCTCGATGGCTGACCCGGCGACCCTGCTCGTCGTCGGTGGTACGTCCGGCATCGGCCTGGAGATCGCCAGCCGGGCTGCGCAGCGGGGCGAGCGGGTGTTCCTGACCGGACGTGACGACGCCCGCACCAAGCTCATCGCCGACGAGATCGGCGCGACCGGGCTGGCACTGGACCTGTCGCGACCGGCCGAGGTGGCCGATCGCCTCGCCGTTGTCGATGCCGTCGACCACGTCGTCGTCGCGGCGATCGAGCGTGACCAGAACAACTGCGCCGAGTACGACCTCGCCGGAGCGGCGAACCTGGCGATCCTGAAGCTCGTGGGCTACACCGAGGTGGTCCACGCGCTGCTGCCGCGGATGACGCCCGACGCGTCGATCGTGCTGTTCGGCGGGCTCGCCAAAGACCGGCCGTATCCCGGCTCGACCACGGTGTCCACGGTCAACGGCGGCGTGATGGGCATGGTTCACACGCTGGCCGTCGAGTTGGCCCCGATCCGCGTGAACGCCGTGCATCCGGGCATCGTGGGCGACAGCCCGTACTGGAGCGGCAAACCGGCAGCCGTGCTGGAGGGTGTCCGGTCGCGGACGCCGATCGGACGGCTGACGTCCATGGCCGACGTGGCCGGCGCTGTCGAGTTCCTGCTGGACAACCACGCCGTAAACGGCGTGAACCTCAATGTCGATGGGGGCTGGCTACTGGTCTGACTGCCCGACGAGACGCTCCGACAGTTCGCGCAGCCTGCGGCGCGCCGCCTGATCGTAGGCCTGCCGGTCCGCGCGTGCCTCTGCCGTACCGGAGAAGTAGCGTCCCGTCGTGCCGGCGAGAGCCGGATCAACGGCCAGTCGCCATGTCGCCACGACGCCGTCCTCAAGTGCCGAGACCGGCGTCGTACCGGCCGCGCGGACCATCTTCGTGGGCATGTACGTGGCGGGGTGCAACGCGTTGGCCGCGACCCCGTCGTTGCGCAGCTCCTCGGCAAGATCGAACGTGTGCATGATTTGCGCGAGCTTGCTCTGGCAGTAGGCGCGCACCCCGCTGTACCGGTGCTCGAGCATGACGTCGTCGAACTCGATCGCCATCTGCCCGGCCGATGCGACGTTCACGATCCGCGCCGGCGCCGCGGCGATCAGGCGATCACGGACCAACGCGGTCAGTAGGAAGCCGGCCAGGTAGTTGACCGCGAACCGCAGTTCGTAGCCGTCAACGCTCTCGGCGCGCTCCCGGGTCGGGTTGGCGGCCCCGATGCCGGCATTGTTGACGAGGACGTGAAGCCGATCGGGCACCTGGTCGGCCAAGGCGCGGACCCCGGCGAGCGACGCAAAGTCGCCGGTGACCAGGCGCACCTCACCGTGAGCGCCGGCGAGCAGGTCGCCTAGGGCCTGGTGGCCGCGTTGCTCGTTGCGTGCGTGGGCCAACACGGTGTGCCCCTCGCGGGCCAGGCGCTCCGCGAGTGCCCGGCCCAGTCCGTCGGTGGCCCCGGTGACCAGGACGGTAGGCATGATCGCTACTCCTCAGCCTGGGTGCGGAACGTGATCCACGAGTCCGGTGGCCGGCCGGCCACTGGCGGGTCGTCGTGCATCTCCCAAGCGTCGCCGACGAAGTTTTCCGCCACCTGGGTCCAGAAGCGCTGGACTCCGGGGTTGTAGGACTGGAAGCCGATCGACCATCGTCCGGGAAACATCGCGACGACCTGGCGAGCGGCGTTCATCCCGACGCCGGTGCGCCGCAGGGCACGGACGACGAAGAAATCGTCGATCGAGGTGCCGCCGTCCTCGGCCGGCCTCGTCATGACGAAACCGCCGAGTGCCCCGGCGACCCGGATCAGCCATGCCCGATGCTCCGGGTCGGCGCCGGTGAGGAAGCGATCGAGGCGGCGGTTATTGAACGTCCCGTCCGCGTTGGGCAGCAGCCGGTAGGGCTCGGACAGGTCGTACCGGTAGAGCTGGCCCAGGTTCTGGAGCACGGCCCGGTGGGAACGGTCGACCGCGACGAGCTCGACCGGCTCGGCGGGAGGTCGCGGGATTTGCTCTGTCACGTCAGCCGAGCGACGTCCATTCCGACCGGTGCCCCGCCGAGCGGTCCACCGCGTCGAGCACGCGCTGTACGTAGAGGCCGTCGGCGAACGACGGTGACGGGGGCCGGCCCGCGGCGACGTCGCGGACGAAGTCGGCGATCTCGTTGACGAAGGTGTGCTCGTAGCCGAGGCCGTGCCCCGGCGGCCACCATGCGCCGGCGTATGGATGACCCGGCTCGGTAACGTAGATGCGCCGGAATCCCGCCTCGGTGTCCGGCTCGGTGTTGTCGAACACCTCCAGCTCATTCATGCGCATGAAGTCGAACGCCAGGCTGCCGCCGGAACCGTTCAGCTCGATCCGCATCGCGTTGCGCCGTCCGGTCGCCAGCCGGGTCGCCTCGAACACGGCGAGAGTTCCTGCCTCCGTGCGCCCGAAGAACGCGGACGCGTCGTCGACCGTCACGTCGCCGAGTTCCGGGCTGCCCGCCTCCAGCGGACGCCGCTCGATGAACGTCTGAAGTGTGCCGCTCAAGCCGGTCAGCTGCTGCCCCGTGAGGAAATACGCCAGGTCCACGATGTGCGCCGCGATGTCGCCGAGCGCGCCCGAGCCGGCCTCCTCGCGGCGCAGCCGCCACACCAACGGGAACTGCGGGTCGACTATCCAATCCTGCAGGTACTGGGCGCGGATGTGGCGCAGCGTGCCGACGAAGCCCTGCTCGACGAGTTGCCGGGCAAACGCAAGCGCCGGGGTGCGCCGGTAGTTGAAACCCACCATGGAAAGCACGCCGCGTTCGGCCGCCGGCTCGGCGGCCGCGGTCATGTCGATCGCCTCGTCCAGCGTGTTGGCCAGCGGCTTCTCGCACAGCACGTGTTTGCCGGCCGCCAGTGCGGCGAGCGCTATCGGGGCATGACTCGAGCCTGGCGTGCAGATGTCGACGACGTCGACGTCGTCGCGCGCGATGACCTCGCGCCAGTCGGTGGCCCACTCCGCCCAGCCGAGCCGCTGCGCAGCCGCCTCGGTGGCTGCCGCGTCGCGCCCGCACAGCACCCGCATCTCGGGTGTTTGCGGCAGGTCGAAGAACCGGTGGGCGTTGCGCCAGGCCTGCGAGTGCGCGCGCCCCATGAATGCATAGCCGATCATCGCGATGCGCAAAGTCACGGCTTCACCCTAGGGTGGCGATCCGGCCGAGGAACAGGTCCAGGAACGCCGGCGCGTCGACGTCCACTGCGATGCGGCAATTCGCCGGACCTGCGTCCGGCGTCGTGAGCAGGTCGGCCACCGCGACGCCACGCGTGTGGGCGCCGCTGGTCTCGACTGCCACTCGGGCGGGTCGCCAGATCACCAGATCGGGGTAGGCGAGGCTCGCCACGGCGAGCGGGTCGTGCAGCGCGCAACTGTCACGCTGGTCGGTGGTCTGCTCCAGGTGCGCAATCCATCCCTCGGCGCACGAGGCGGCGAATCGCCCGAAGTCGCCACCAGACTCGGCCAGCCACGCCACATGCTCGCGAGTCATCCGAACCCGCCGCGTCACGTCGAGGCCCACGGCACGTAGCGGCGCCCCGCTGGCCAGCACCTCGGCAGCTGCGTGCGGGTCGACCCAGAAGTTGAATTCCCCCGGGACGGCCGCGACGTTCGTCTGCCCGAGGTACACGCCACCCATGACGACGATCTCCGCCACGCTGGTCGCGACCCGCGGCTCGAGTGCGAGGGCCAGCGCGACGTTGGTCAGCGGGCCGATCGCGACGATGCTCAGCTCACCGGGCTCGGCCATCACCCGTTCGACGATTCGCACCGCCGCGTGGCCGGGCACGGGCGCATCGACCCGTTCGACCCGGAGGCCGCCGCGCGTCCAGCCGCCGACCAGTGGAGTCGCGGCACCGCGGGCCACCGGCACGTCGCCGCGGCCAATGCGCTCGAGCAGCCGCAGGCTAAGCCGGGTGGCGGTGTCGACATCGGTGTTGCCGTTGACGGTCGTGACGAGCTCTACGGAAAGCTCCGGATCCGCGAGCGCGAACGCGAGAGCGAAGCCGTCGTCGATGTCGGCGCCGGGCTCGCCCATCGCAAGGTCGGTGTCGAGCAGAATGCGGCGCACCGGCGCCAGCGTAGCCTCACGACGGTGATGCCGCCGGTCGCGCTCGGACCCAATCAGCCCGCCACGTTCTACCGCGGCTCGGGCCGGCTGGCCGCCTTTCGCGGCATGGATCTCGAGCCGCGTCCCGAGGACTGGGTCGCCTCGACGACGACCCGCTACGGACAGGCCGGTTCCGGGCTGAGCGTGCTGCCGGACGGCACGTTTCTCGCCGATGCGGTGGCGGCCGAGCCGCTCGCGTGGCTGGGCCCGGCGCATGTCGCGCTTCACGGCACCGACCCGGCACTGCTGGTCAAGCTGCTCGATGCCGGGCAACGGCTGCCGGTGCATGTCCATCCCGACCGGCCGTTCGCGCTGGCGCACCTGGCGAGCCCGTACGGCAAGACCGAGGCATGGATCGTGCTGGACGCGGCACCCGGCGCGAGCGTCCACCTCGGTTTCACTCGAGACGTTGCCGCCGGCGAGCTCGCCGCCTGGGTATCGGCGCAGGACGTCGCTGCGCTACTCGGCGCCACGAACCGGGTGCCGGTGCACGCCGGCGACGCGATCCTGTGCCCGGCCGGGATGCCCCACGCGATCGGCCGCGACGTCCTGCTCGTCGAGCTGCAGGAACCCACCGACTTCTCGGTGCTGCTCGAATGGGACGGTTTCCCGCTCGGGCCGGACGACGCGACACTCGGCCTGCCCTTCGAGGAAGCGCTCGCCTGTGTCGACCGGCGAGCATGCTCGCCCAGCCGGCTGGCCGAGCTCTCGCGTCGCTTGCCCGGCTCGCTGCTCCCGGCCGAGGCAGGGCAGTTCTTCACGGCCGAATCAGTGACGGGCGAAGTGCTCTCAGCAGGCTTCGCGGTCCTCATCGTCATCGGTGGCTCGGGTGCGCTGTCGGGGGAGTGGGGGACCCTCCCGGTGTCCCGGGGCAGCACCGTGGTCGTGCCCTTCGACGCCGGCCCGTGCCGGCTCTCCGGCGTCGACGTCGGCGCGATCTGCTGTCGTCCCGCGCTGTAACGCCTTCTCAGCGCCGGAGCAGGGCTCGCTCGGCGATCTGGATCAGCTCGTCGGTGCGCCAGGTGACCGCCGCTGCGGCCAGCCAGCAGGCGAGGCCCCCGGCGAAGACCAGCGCCGCAGGCAGCCGGTACACCGGTGCCGGGTCGAGCAGGGCCCGCACCCGTTCCGCCACCGCGCTGTCCGTCGCTGCGAGCCCCGGCGTGCGACTTCGTGCAAGCGCCGGCGTGCGATCTCGTGCGAGCGCCGCCCGCGCGAGACCCCGCGCGGTCACCTCGCGGGAGCGCACGGCGCCGGCCGCCTCCTCGTCCGCCCACCGTTCGATGCCTACACCGATCGCCCGCACGAGCGGACGCAGCAGCGGGTTCGCCGCCGCTGACATCGCGGTCAGGTGCACGTAGAGGTGGTGCCGATGCCGCACGTGCGCGGCCTCGTGTGCGAGCACGGCTCGTCGCTCGTCGGTCGGCAGCTCGGCGAGCAGCGACCGGGACATCACAATGCGCCCCGCCACCGCATACGCGACCGGCTCGGTGTCGTCCACCAACACCAGGTTGCCGGCCGCCGGAACCAGGCGGCGGGCGTGGTACGCGGCGCGCGACAGGGCGTAGATCGAGCCGAGCGCACGGACGAGCGCGGCGCCCAGGATCGCCACGACGGCCACCAGGGCGATCAGGCCCAGGGCGAGTGGCTCGCCGGCGTCGGCGCGTAGCACGTGAGCCGACCAGTGGCCGAGCCGGGAAATCGGGCCGAGCTGCGCCAGGGCGAGAACGGCCAATCCCGACAAGGCGATCCCGGTGCACACCGCGACGGTCAGCGCCAGCCCGGTGAGCAGCGGGACGGCATGGCGCGGCTGCAGGCGCCGCCCGAGTCGGCCGCCGAGCAGGCCGGCGAGCACGCCGACCACAAGCGGTGTCGCCGCGAGGACGATCACTCCCGGCCCCGGAGCAGCTCCGTGAGCAACTGCTCGTCACCGGGTTGCAGCTCGCCGACGAAGCGGGTGAGCACCGCGGCCCGGTCGGTCTCGTCGTCCAGCAATCGGAGCATGCGGTGTGCGACGACGTTGACGCGTGCCGTCGCGGGCCCCCCGGTCAGCGAGTATGCATACGCGCGGCCCTGCGGCACCCGTTCGATCGCGTTCTTGGCGTGCAATCGCGACAGGGTCGTCATCACCGTCGTGTAGGCGAGGTCCATGGAGAGCTCTGCGCGCACCTCGGCCGCGGTCATGGGCCGATCGGCGGCGGCAAGGCAGGCGATCACTTCGCGCTCGAGCGCGCCCCGAGAACGGCTGGCCACGACGCCCCTTTCTGCCGGCGACTACACACATCGTAGGTTGACGCGATGCGCGACCATCGCAGGGTCGCACGAGCAGTCGCGGTCAGAGTAGGGGACTGGATGAGGACATTGGTGGCGCTCACCGCGATGGCGGTCATCCTGTCCGGCTGTACCGCAACACACCATCACAACGCAGTTTCCACCACGCAAACCGCGCCGACCACGGCGAGTGCACCGAGCACGCCTCCGCCCGCCCGCGTCACGCCCGAGACGTTGCTGGGGGCCAGCGGTATGCGGGCCAGCTGGGTCGAGCAGGAGAACGCCCGCCCCGGCACCTCCGGATGGCGCATCCCGGCACAGGCATCGAGCGCGATCGACGGGTTCGCCGACAAGGCGTATGCGGCGGACGGGCAGACAGTCCGGCTGTACGTCTCTACGCCGGCGGCATCCTTCCACGTCGAGGCGTATCGCATGGGCTATTACGGCGGCGCCGGTGCCCGGCACGTGTGGAGCTCCCCGGCGAAGCGTGGCGGGCTACAGCGGCAGTGCCCGCGTACGCCGAGGACGAACCTCGTGTCCTGCGCAGGCTGGCACCCGTCGCTATCCGTGAGGCTCACCGATTTGTTCGTCCCCGGCGACTATCTGTTCAAGCTGGTCGGCAACGGCGGCCAACAGAGCTACGTCCCGCTGACGGTGTGGGATCCGAGAAGCCACTCCGCCTACCTGGTTAAGAACGACGTGTTCACCTGGCAGGCGTGGAACGCGTACGGCGGCTACGACTTCTACGACGGAGTGGGCGCCTGCCCGTCCGGCGTGTATCCGCTGTGCTCACGCGCCCGGGTCGTGTCGTTCGACCGGCCCTACGCCGGGGCGCGCGGGGCCGCTGACTTCATGGGCAGCGAGCTGCCGCTCGTGCAGTTCATGGAGCAGGAAGGCCTGGACGTCTCCTACGCTACGGACGTCACGCTGGTCGAGCACCCCGGCATCCTGGCGCAGCATCGGGCGCTGCTTTCCCTCGGCCACGACGAGTGCTGGGACCTGCGTGAGCGGCGCGCCGTGGTCGCGGCCGAGCACCACGGGCTGAACCTGGCGTTCTTCGGCGCAAGCGCGGTCCTGCGGCACGTGCGCGTACACCCGTCGCCGCTCGGGCCGAACCGCGAGGTCATCGACTACCGCGATTCGAGCGAGGACCCGCTCAACGGGCACGGTGATCCGCTCGATGTCACCGGCAACACCTGGGCGGCGCCGCCCGCGAGCTGGCCGGAGGACGCATTCGTCGGCGAGGGCTACGTCGGCTTCCGGCAGCCCGAGACGCCGCCGATTCCGTTCGTCGTCGCTGACGCGTCGGCGTGGATCTTCACCGGTACGCATGCGCACAACGGCACCACCGTTTCCGGCGTCATCGCCTCGGACGTCGACGGCTTCAACCCGGGCGCGCACCCGCCTGACCTACAGATCTTCGGCCACTCACCGGTCCCCCTTGCCGGATCGGAGGCCAACGGAACGCACTGGGGCCCGGTCTATTACTCCGATATGACCTACTACACGGACCCGGCGAGCAAGGCCGGTGTGTTCGACTCCGGCACGAACAACTGGATCGCCGCTCTCACCCCGTGCGCGCCGGCGGCGCGCTCCTGCCCGGCGCCGTTCGTCCGGCGGGTCACGGGTAATCTGCTGCGCAGATTCGCCGGCGGCCCTGCCGGTGCGATCGCGCCGTCGCACGCGAACTGGCGGCACATCCCGCAGTACTCGTGACAGCGCGCCGCAGCCGCGCCATGTCGTGGCGGGCATGCTGTTTCGGCATATCTGCTTGAGCGGAGCTACGCCATGGCGGCTCACCGCCCGGTCGGCGGGGCTGACTACCCGCGGTCGCGGCCGGAGTTCGACGACTGGTTTCCCGACGATGCAGCCTGCGTCGAATACCTCGCGGCGCTGCGCTGGCCCGGCGGGTTCATCTGCCCGGGCTGCGGCGACGACCGGTCCTGGCGGACGTCCGCTCTGAGTTGGATGTGTACCCGATGCGGCCGCAAGACGTCGGTGACGGCCGGCACGATCTTCCACCGCTCGCACGCCCCGCTCTCGACGTGGTTCGCCGCGATCTGGTACGTCACGTCGGAGCGCAACGGCGTGTCGGCGCGCGGCCTGCAGCGCGCGCTCGGGCTGGGCTCGTACGAGACGGCGTGGGTGTGGTTGCAGAAGCTGCGCCGGGCGATGGTCCGGCCCGGTCACGACCTGCTGGCCGGCACGGTCGAGCTGGCGGAGACGTTCGTCGACAGCGGCGGGCCCACCCCGGTGCTCGTCGCCGTCGAGCGGGTGACCCGGCAGCGGCTCGGCCGGGTGCGCTTCGGAGTGGCTGATAACGGACGCGATCCGGTCGTGTTCGCCGGTGAAACCATTGCGCGCGGCTCGACGATCCGCGGCGTCGCCGACGAGCACCGGCTCGCGTACGTCGGCTACCAGACGGAACGCTCCGAGGCACCGGGCGCGCAAGTCGTCGCGTCCGATCTGAAGCGCTGGCTGGCGGGCACGCTGGGCCGGCATGTCGGCCGGAAGCACCTGCCCTACTACCTGGACGAGTTCGCGTTCCGGTTCGACCGGCGCGACTCGACGGCACGCGGGTTGCTGTTCTACCTGTTGCTCCAACGCGCCGTAGCGACAGCACCGCACCCTCGCACTGAGCTGGATAACGGGCACAGAAGGTAACTGCGCTCAAGGAGATATGCGTGTAGATCGGGGGGATTTGACCGCGTTGACACGCTCGCGGTAAGGGCACTACGACAACTTTGCGGTGTGTGATCCACGCCGCTGCAGCGCCGAGCCCGCGACCTGCGGCTCGGCCCGGACGGTGCCCTGACGAAGGGTGTAGCACGGTGCGCTGTGTTTTGAGCTGGGAGCTCCATAAGCGTTGTGCGACACCCATCCGACCGTCCCTCCCCGCGAAGGAGGTTTCTTGCGCATGAAGCCCCTGCTCAGACGCTGGCCGGTGGTGCTCGCCTGCACCGTCGCGGCGGCGGTGCCGGTGTCGATCACCGCGAGCGGCACCGGGACGCCGTTGGCCCAGGCAGCCACCCGGCAGGCGACGCCGGTCATCGACGCCGATTTCCTGTACGCCCAGCTCTACGACATGTCGAAGGCGTACAGCTACCGCATCTCGGGAGCAGACGGTGACCCGCGCAACCCGGCGGACCCGTTCAACCTCCCGCCGACGGTCAACGGATGGCAGGAGCTCGTCGCGCACTGGAAGTCGATGCTCACCGACCAGAGCGTGAACGGTGAGCTGGCCGCCTTCGCGACCGTCACCGACCACTACTTCCGCCGCAGCGGCGGATACCGCTTCGACTCCGACGACGCCGAGGTCACCATCCCGGGTGCGAGCTGCGCGGGCCAGCGGGTGATGCTCGCTGCCCATCCCGATGAGACGCCGGTGCCTACGGACATCGTCGGGCTGATCGACTCCGGAACTACCAGCGGCACTACCGGATTCGGCGCCGCCCGCCGCCACATCACCGACAGCAACCTCGGCAACGAAGGCGCGTACGACGGGCTGTCCGGCGTGGCCGTCACGATCGGCGAGTACCAGGCGCTGCTGCGTTGGTACGCCGCGAACGGCACCTACCCGAAGCGGACGCTGAAGCTGACGCTGCTCGATGCGTCGCGCGGCAAGACGGCCGACGGTCTGTTCAGCCGCGAGGGCTCCGACTACTACGCGAACAACCTCATCCCGGCGGGCCCGCAGGGCCAGTACACGTTGTTCGCCAACATGGACTCACTCGGACTGGACTACCCGGCCCGCCACCTGGGCACCGAGTTCTTCTGGAACAACATCACCGGCGGCGGGGTCGGGCCGTGGTTCACCTTCATCAACGCCACGCCGACGGCGCCGAACCGGGCCTACCCGGACAATGGCCCAGGCTCCCCGGGCGCCAACATCGCGGCCAACACCGCCGCGATCACCCAGTTCCGCGGCGACCTGCAAGCGGCGGTTCTCGCCGGCTTCGGCCAGCAGGGTGCCAAGTACAGCTTCTCGGTCCCGCTGGAGAACCCGCTGCGCTACAACCAGACCGGCCAGGCGCCGAACCCGTACAGCGGCGTCGTCCCCACCAAGCCGGCATACTCGCCGGCCGACCAGGCGCAGTACTCGCCGGTGCGCGACGACACGACGGCGCTCGAGGACGAGCAGGCGTTCTTCGACAAGGGCATCCCGGGCTTCACGGTGAGCGGGGTCAAGAACTCCAGCGCCGACGAGAACCCCTATGCAGCATCGGTGGATCCGACCCGGAAGGCGACACCGATCGTGGGCTACGCCGGCAACCAGACGACGTTCCAGCTCGGTAACGGCACGCCCCAGCCGGGCATGACGACGACGACTGCCGGAACCGCGCCGGGGGCGACGACGATCCCCGTAGCCAACACGACGAACCTGGCCGCCGGCCAGCCGATCTTCATCGACACCGGCGAGAACATCGAGTACGGGCAGATCCAGTCCATCGGCACGGGCACGGTCACCCTGGCGCAGCCGCTCGCACTCGCGCATGCCAGCGGCGTCCCGTTCTACGTGAACGAAAACCAGCCGCAGGGCTTCCTGTCCGACACGATCGAGCACCTGAACTACTTCGCGGCAGGTGCCCCGCACGGCCTGCTGCCGCAGCAGCCCACTGAGGAGCTCAAGCGCGCGCTCGAGCTGCCCGCCCAGTGGACGAGCCTGCTGCTGTCAGGCGACGGCGCACTCGGCGCCACCCCGCAGCCCAGCGCGGTCGCGTACTTCGAGACCAGCCCGGTCAAGCCGGACACCACCCGCACGGTGACGTTCGACGCCGGCTTCTCTCGAGACGGCTCGGGTAGCACGAGCGGGTTGAAGTACTTCTGGGACTTCGGCGACGGCACGACGATGTCGACGACCAGTCCGACCGTGACCCACACGTACTCGTCGCCCGTCTACGCCGACGTCAAGCTCGTGGTGACGAAGGGCAGCAGCAGCGCGACGTACCGCCAAGCCGTCGCGGTCGACAGTCCGACGGGTCCGCCACCGGCAACAGACCCCTGCGGAACGTTCAGCCCGGCTGAAGCCGCCAGCGTGACCGCAGCGGCGAAGAGGAGCGCGTCATGACCATCCGCGGGATGCGCAAGGTTCGGCGGCTGTCCGTCATCGCAACGATCGTCCTCGTTGTCGCGCTGGCGAGCGGGGCCGGCGCGGGCCAGTCGGCCGCCGGGCCGACCGCACAGGCCTTGCCGGTCGTCGATGCCAACTTCCTGTACAACGAGCTCTACTTCCTCGGGACCAACATGATCTACCGGGTGGCGGGCGCGGACGGTCCGCTCAGCAACCCGAGCGATCCGAACAACCTGCCGACCAACTACAACGGCGCCCAGGAGTTCTACCAGTGGTTCGGGCAGGAACTGACCAACTCCGACAACGCCCACATGGGCCCGCTCGGCCGGTTCATGACGGCCAAGGACCACACCTACCCGACGCGCATCTGGCAGCTCAACGATGAGACGGTGACGATGCCGGGCCAGTCGTGTGCGGGGCAGGTCGCGCTGATCGCCGGGCACAACGACAGCACGCCCACGTCAACCAACGTGGCCGCCGGATCGCAGAACGGAAGCGCCACGCCGATGACCGCGATGCGGGGCGGCAACTGGGGTAACGGCTCGACGTACGACGCCGGGTCGGGCGAGGCCATGGGCATTGCCGAGATGCAGGCATTGCTGCGGTGGTATCAGGCCAACAACACCTACCCTGTGCGCACCCTCAAGATCGGCTTGTTCGACAACGAGGAAGGCGGCCTGGTCGGGTCTGGCTTCTACTCGCAGACGAACGTCTCGACGCTGACCGGCCCGGTGGCCGCCGGCGCCACGACGTTGCAGGTGCGCAGCCGGACCGGGGTCGGATTCGCAGTCGGAGAGCAGTTGCTGATCGACCCGTTCGGCACGCGTGAGACCGTGACGATCACCGCGATCAACAACGGGACGAACACCATCACGTTCACGCCTGCACTCACCGCCGCGCATGTGCAGGGCGCGCCGGTGTCGGCGGGCATCGCCGACGTGGGCGGGCTGATCCCGGACGGGCCACAGGGCCAGTACGTCATGGTCGCGAACATGGACCAGAACGGCATGGAGTACCCGGCTCGCCACTTCGGCACCGAGCACTACCTGAACAACATCGTCGGCGGCGGTGTCGGCCCGTGGTACACGAACATCAATGCAGTCCCGCTGTACACCACGCCGAACAACCTCTACCCGGCGGATGCGATCGCCCGGATCCAGAACAACATCGCGAACGTCACCGCGTTCCGCAACGCGACGGCTGACGCAGTGAGCCAGGCGTTCCAGGTGCTCGGCCAGAAGTACAACTTCAGCCTGCCGCTGGAGAACCCGTTGCGCTTCGACCAGGTGGGCTCGACGCCGGTCAACCCGAACCCGACGTCGATCCCGGCGTACCTGCAAAGCGACATTCCGAAGTACTCGCCGGTCGTCGACGACAACACCGGGCGCACCGACCAGGTGTCGTTCATCCGAGACTGGGGTATCCCCGGCTACGGCATCATCGGCGCATACGACACCAGCACCAACCCACAGGTCGGCGGCAACGAGAACCCGTACCCGGTCAACTACGTGAGCAAGCCGACGCTCAGCCAGTACGCCACGTACGACACCAACGACGACACGCCCGAGCACCTGAACTACTACGCCTCGGGTACCACGCACGGCCCGGACGGGCCGGCGTCGCCCTCGGAGGGACTGAAGCGGGCGCTCGAACTGCCGGCGACGTGGACGTCGTACCTGATCTCGAAGGACACCTACGGTGGTGCGGAGCCACGCACCGACAACCCGGTCGCCTACTTCGAGACCTCACCGGCCAAGCCGTACCTCACGTCGAACGTCACCTTCGACGCGTCGTTCTCCCGGAACGCGGGCGGGAACACCTCCGGCCTGACGTACTTCTGGGACTTCGGCGACGGCACCACGATGGCGACGACCAACCCGACGGTCTCGCACACGTACTCGTCCAACCCGGCGTGGTACGACGTGAAGCTCGCGGTGAAGTCCGGCAGCACCTGGGACTTCTACCGGCAGGCACTCGCGGTGCGGTTCGTGCCGGCGCACTTCCCCGACCAGCCGCTGGCCAACGAGCCGGCGCCGCCGGCCACCAACGCGTGTGGGACGCTGAATGCGGATGAGCAGGCCGGCATGACCACGCAGGCCGCGCCGCTGATGAGCCAGCTGAGCGCCGGGAAGACCGAGGTGATCGCCAAGCAGTGAGGGCCGTCGTCGCCGTTGTAGTGCTTTTGCTCGCGGCCGGGTGCGCAAGTGCCCGGCCGAGCAGCTCAGGGAAAGCGTCGTGCGCCGAGCTGTACACGCGCTTGCAGCGGGTGACTGCGGCGCTTTCCGACACCTCGGAGCTGCTCACGAACTCGCTCGGCAGCCAGCAGCTCAGTGAGCGGATCGCGTTCGAGGAGGAGCAGCTGCGCCAGTCCGCCCAGCTCATGGCAACCGCCCCGGTGCCGGACAAGCTGGCCGCGACGAACCGGCAGCTGGTCGCGGCGCTCCAGGCGATGACTGGCGACTTCGCCCGTGCCAAGGCACCGGCAGCCCGCGGCGACTTCGAGGCGGCCTCGCAGGCGATGAGCGATCAGCAGGCCGTGCAGCACGTCGTCGACGCGTCCCAGAAGATCGAGGCCGCATGCGCTTAGCGATCGTGCTCGTCGCCGCAGCGGTGCTGGCTGGGTGCTCGTCGGCGAAGCACGCCCACCCGGCACCGACCGTGCCATGGGCGGACAGCGTCCCGACCGCGCTGCAGGCACGGGCCGCTGCGCCGGCGCCGGCGTGCCGGGCTGCTGCGCTGCGCGTGGTGGGCGAGGGTTTCCGGTTCGACCCGGCGCTGAGCGGGGGTACCGGGGCGGCGACGCTGCGCAATGCCGGGCAGGAGCCGTGCCGGCTCACCGGGCGCCCCGTCGTCCGCCTGGTCGGGGCACCGCGCGGGCCCGCCCAACAGCAGGTGCCCGCGCCCGCGCAGCCGGCGGCGTTCCCGACGATCCAGCCGCCGGCGACGGCGCTTCTGGCATTGCCGCCAGGCGGTACCGCGGTGCTCGGCGTCGACTGGCGGAACTGGTGCGTGCCGGGCGCCGGGCGTTCCGCGAAACCGCTGGTGCCGCCGCGCGCGGTGCAGGTGACGCTGCCCGGCGGCGGCAGCATCGACGTTGGCTACGACGCCGTGCCCGCGTGCGACAACGCGGCGGATCCGTCGACCGTCGCGGTGCGGCCGTTCGCACCGGCCCCGCTGGCCGCGAGCACTCCGTGGACCGGGGCGCAGCTCAAGGCGTCGATCGTGGACACCCGGCCGGCGCCGCGCGGCAGTACCGCACAGTTCGGGGTGCGGCTGGCCAACGTGTCCGGTGCGCCGGTGTCATTCGAGCGCTGCCCGCTGTTCGTCGAGGCGCTGGCGCCCTCGGGCGGCCCCGAGGCGCACCAGCTCAACTGCGCGGCTGCGACGTCGATCCCACCCGGCGGTGCGCTCACCTTCGAGATGCGCATCCAGGTACCGCAGTCGGCGCCACTCGGCAACAACGGGCTGTTCTGGGAGCTGGACCCGACCGGCGCACAGGGCCCCGAGGTGGTGTCCGGGCTGACCGTCACGCGTTAGCGCCTCCACCCCTACATGCGATGATCTTGGACTTGTGGCCGAATAGCAGCCACGAGTCCAAGATCACGGCGAGTGGTTCTGACGCGGGCACCTCAGTAACTGAACTCCTGGATCTGGTTGCCATAGGGCGAGTAGGTCCAGGCGGTGCGGGTTGCGGGATCGAGTTGGATGCCGCGCTCGCCCTGCAGAGTGCCGAAGTCCGCGGTCAGCCCGTTGAACGCCGAGAACAGGTTGAAGTCCTCGCGCAATGACAGCTGCGCACCGGTGTGCAGGTCGTAGACGCCGACCGCGCTCATGCCGTTGTTGTTGACCTGGTAGTCGGTGCCGCCGAGGAATCCGACGACGAGCAGGCCGTGCACCGTGTCGACCACGGGGAACATCGGCGAGCGTGCCCCGAGGTCCTGCAGGGACCCGACCGCACCGGTGCTCTCGTCGACCTGCTGCAGCCGGGCTGCGGGCAGCATCGGGAAGGAGTACAGCGGGCCGACGGTCAAGTCGGCATGCCCGGCCTGATCGTCGGCCAGACCGGTGAGGCAGCGGTTGGCGGCGACCATCGGCGCAGCAGTGCCCGCGTCCAGATCGACGGTGGTGAATCCGGAGCGGCGAATGACGCACAGGTCCCCCAGGAGAGAGCCGGCGAGGTCGACCTTTCCGGTGGACTGCTGGACGTCGATCATGGTGTAGAAGTGCTTGCCAGGGGTGCCGTTGTCCGCAAGCACTGGGCTGCCGAGTGTTCCAGTGGCGCTGTCCATCGGCACCACGACGTCGGCGCTGTCGCCGCCGCGCCAGGCGAGCAGGTCGGCCCGGTGGCGCTGCGCGTCGACGCGGGCGGCCATGAGGTTGTACTGCGTGGACAGATCGACGGGCTGGTCGGCGACGAGGTGGCGGTCGCCGCTGTCGTAGGTGAGCAGGTGCTGCTCAGTGCCTGACCAGGGATACGACGCAGCAAGCACCCGGTGCGTGCCCGGGTCGTTGCCGTAGACGAAGTACGCGCTGCCGGCTGAGTCTTGTGCGTAGGCCGGGCCATACGCCCCGGTATCGGGATCGTAGCTGGACAGTGTGCTGCTGCTCGGCACGCCGTTGGCGTCCAGCGTGGCGGTGCCCACGGTCGAGGTGCCGCCGGGGTTGACGTCGAAGTTCGAGATGACGGCGCCACCGGGCGCCAGGCCGTCGTCGAACTCCAGGGACGACGACGCTCCGGCCTGGCCGAGTGGTTGCCCGCCTTTGGTAGCGATCACCCGCACCTGGTAGTTCAGCGACGTCGGGATGCCGAGCTCGAGCAGGTCCAGGGTGGTGGTACCGGCACGGCCGGGCAGGGGTGTCACTGCCGTGGACGGGCTGTCGACGCCGTTGGCGTCGCGGCCGGTGCCGAACTGGTTGGTGAACGTGTCGAGCAGCCCATAGATCGTCGGGCCGGGCGCCGAGACCTCCAGCGCTGCGCCGGTGCTACCCGGCACCGACCTGACATCCCAGCTGACCTGCAGGTTCGGGGTCGCGCGCGTGACGGTCGCCTGGTGCCCGAGTGTGCCGTCCACCGGCGCCAAGGTCGGGGCGTCCGGGCGCTGATCAGGGCTGCCGCCGTCGATCCGGAACGGCACGACCGCGCCGACCGCGTGGATCACGGAGTCCTGCATCACCGCCGCGCCGTACACCCCGCCGCCCGCGTCGAACACCGAAGCGGGCACGGTGATTGTGCCGGTCGCGCTGGTGAGCGGTGCCGAGTAGGCGATGCGGTAAAGGGGCGCGGCGAACGGACTCCAGTGGTTGATCGAGGAGATGATCAGCTCAGGCTGCCGCACCCCGGTGATGC